>JAMHUH010000334.1:0-7420 GCA_035904925.1 Nannocystaceae bacterium | reverse complement strand
GCCACCTCGAGCCGAGCCGATCGAAGCGGTCGAGCCGATCGAGCCGGCCACGATCGAGAGCGATCCGATCGCGCTCGTCGACGACTGTGAAGCCCTGCATCTGCGCTCGCGCAGCTCCGACGCCGATGTCCAGCTGCTGCCGCGGCTGTGCCCCAACCTCGTCCTCGATCGCGCCGAGGCCCGCCGGATCCTGCTCGGCGCCAGCTCGGCCGAGCGCGTGGCCGAGCAAGTCCGCCAGCTCGATGGCTGGCCCGAGCTGCAGGGCATCGCGCGGCTGGCCTTGCTCGATCGCGCCAGCATGGCGCCGCCCAACGAGCTGCCCGATCCCGCGACCGCGCTGCTGACCCCGATCGACGATCGCCTGCTCGCGGCGGTCAGTCTCGCCTACGCCTTGCTCGATCGGCCCGATCTCGGCGAGCTCGATCGTACCCGCGCCCACGCCTTCTTGGCCCGGATCCACATCGAGGCCCTGCACGCGCTCGGCCTCCCACCGGGCCGTCCCCTGCCCCCGCTCGCACGGATCCTCGCCGCGCGAGCGCTCCACCACGGTCGCCAGTTCTGTCGCTTCTATTGGCAGCGACGCGTCGCTGGGCTCGAGCGCGTGTTCGCGGACACCGAGCTCGAGCTGCTCGCCCTGCTGATCGACCTCGAGAACACGCCGCACGCGGGCGACTCCGGACTCCTGGCGATCGAGCGTCAACAAGTCCGCGAGTACCTCGAGCGCCAGGGCCCGCACGATCGCATCGCCGCGCTCGCCCGCAGGCGCCCCGACGCCGGAGCGCTCGACACCGACCTGCTCTTGCCCTTCGTCCACGAGCTCGATCGCCTCGTCGATCATCGGCTGATCGACCTGGCCCTCGACCGCGCGCTGAAGCAGGGCGGCGATCCGGGCGGCTATGGGCTCGACCCGGTGATCGCCGTGATCACCGAAGATCTTCGTTCTCGCGACCTGCGCGAGTACGAGCGCCGCCTCGCCAAGCGAGTCGAGCGAGCGCGCCAGCAGGTCCCGCGAGCTCGGCACGAGGCCGGCGCCAAGGAGCTCGAGCCCGAGCTGCCGGTCGAGTGGCCGAGCGCGCACGAGGTCGCCGCGCAGGCCCACCGTTGGTTGGAGCTCGCCCAGGGCCGCCCTCCCGACTTCGCGCGCCGCCACGCGCTCGCCCGCGCGCGACTCTTGCTCGAGGATCGGCCCGACGCACTGCTCGATCTGCTCGACGTGCCCGAGGGCGATGACGCGAAGGATCCGGTGCTCGCCGAGGCTGCACCCTGGCTGCTCGCGCTGCTCGACGCGCGCGACACCGAGAGCTTGGCGAGTCTCCGAATTCGGGTCGCGTTCCCGCCCGCCGAGCGCGACACGGCCATCCGCCAGGCCTTCGCGCTCGCAACCCGCGACGCGCTCGTGCATCCGCGTTGAGCCGCGAGCCGAGCTGGATCAGGGTCGATCGCCGCAGCGATCGCGCGAGGCCTCGAGTCGGCCACGCTCGTCGATCGCCAGCCGCGTGATCCGACCGCGTCGAACCATCAGCCAGCGGCGACGCGATCGAGCGCGCGGATCTCGAGTCGTCACCTGCAGCGAACCCGCGTGGGCGTCATCGGCGGCCCGAACACACTCGCCCGGCAAGAGCTCGATGTCGCCGAGCGCGACGACATGACCATGATCGAGGTGGTCGGACGAATCCGACGCATCCTCGCTCCCGCCCGCGACACAGACCCGCGGCGCCGCGTCGCGCTCGCAGGTCCTGGCCTCGTCCAGCGCCCAGCCTCGGGTCGTGGCGCAGGCGCTGGCCAGCCCGACCAACACCAGCAACAATGCAGGGCGATGAGCGAGCCGCAGCGAGCGACCAAGCGAATCGGCAAGCCACGCGTGCGCCGGCTCGGTCGCGTCGACGTGCCCTCGATCGTCGCTTCGGTCCTCGACCGCCACGTCCCGCCCGAGCTGCAGCGCCTCACCCGAATCCGCGAGATTTGGGCCGAGCTCCTGCCCCGCAATTTCACCGACGCCGTATGGCCGATGCTGGTCCAGGCCGAGCGCTTGATCGTCCACGTGCACGACAGCCAGTGGCTACACGAGATGACCTACTGGCGCCAGGACGTGCTCTCCCGACTCCGCGAAGAGTGGCCGGAGTCGGGCATCGAGCGGCTCGACGCCTTCGTCGGCGAGCTGCCTCCGCTCGCGCAGCGCCGCCCCGCCGCGCCCGTGCTCGCGCCGATCCCCGTGCGCGTCCCGGTGCTCGCCTCGGAGGTCCCGAGCGAGACCGTCGAGGCGCTCAACGAGATCCGCGACCCTCGCCTCCGCGACGCCCTGGCGCAGGCACGCTGGATCCTCGGCACGCGGACGCCACGGTGAGCTCGAGCCTGTGAATTACAGTTCCCTGGCCGATCCAGACCGTTTTTCGGGCTTCGAAGCTCGACGCGACTAGCCAGGGCGCTTCGACCGAGCTCCGGATTCCGCTGTGATTCCGTGAGGAGCAGCACGATGGGCCGCTGGAACATCCATTGCTCTGTCTTCCAGGCATGTCGGATCGCCTTGGACTCGTCGCCGCCTCCCTCGCCCTGTGCTCGAGCTTCGCGCTGCTCGCCTGCGACCCCGAGACGGACGACGAGAGCCTCGACGCCCAGCCCTTCGTCGACGGTGTGGCCAAGGACACGCAGGGCGACGCCTTCCGCGTGGTCCTGACCAGCCGCGATGGCGCGCTCGAGGTCGGCGAGAACGCGCTGCTCGTCCGGGTCGGGTTTCACGATCCCGAAGACCCGCTCGCGCCGGGCGTCGGGATCCCCGAGGCCCGCGTCCAGCTGAGCGCTTGGATGCCGCTCGACGAGGGCTCGAGCGAGGCCGTGTCGCTCCACTACGCTGGCGACGGCCAGTACCTCTTGGATCCCGTCGAGCTCGATCGCCCCGGGATCTGGCAGCTCGACCTGGAGGTCGATGTTGGCGCCACGATGCGCGAAAACGTGAGTTTCACGTTCCTCGTGGAGGGATAGCGTACTATGCGCCGCGCGGCCGGGTCGCCCGCTGGAGTGCCTTGATCTTCGGTACAGCGCATAGAACATCGTTTCAAGCCGAAAAACACAATGTCCTACATGTGCGCTGATTTTTTGATTTTTATCTTGACCGGGTTCGGGTGCTGAGTTGTCCTACATATGTCCTCTCGGGACATTGACCTACACCGCCCCACGGCAACTCGGAGACCAAACTCATGCGCGCCAACTTCGCCCACGCCCTCCTCGCCCTGGCTGTCCTCGTTCCCGCCGTCGGTTGTGACTCGACCGAGACCGGCGATGTCGAGACCCGCGCGGTCGAGGATTTCGTCGATGGCATGGCTTGCGACAGCGACGACGGCGCGTTCCGGGTGACCTTGTGGAGCGACAGCGGCGACATCCACGTCGGCCGCAACGACCTGGTCTTCCGGCTCGGCTTCCACGATCCCAACGACGCGAGCGCCCCCGGGACCGGCATCCCCAACGCCCGGATCGGCGTCGACGCGTGGATGCCCGACGCGAACCAGGCGATGGCGAGCGAGCCGGTCGTGACCTACCTCGGGGACGGCGAGTACCGGATCGAGAACGTCGTGCTCGGCGAAGACGGCGTGTGGAACTTCGACTTCGATGTCGCCGTCGGCAAGCACATGCACGAGAGCGTGAGCCTGGCCTTCGCGGTCGAGTGAGCTCGACCCCGCTCGACCCTTCGCCAACCCCCGCCGGCACTCGCCGCGCGGGGGTTGTGACGTTATATGGTGCCGCCGATGGCTGAACCGAACGCGTCCCCCCTGCCCGTCGCGAAGTGGCGCTACGTCGTCCCCAACGCGATCACGTCGGCGAGCCTGGCCGTCGGACTCTTGGTCATGGTCGCGGCGATCGAGGGTCGCTTCGTCGACGCTGGTTGGCTGATCGTCTTGTGCGTGCTGCTCGACAAGCTCGACGGCACCTTCGCGCGCTTGCTCGGCGCGACCAGCAAGTTCGGCGTGCAGCTCGACAGCCTCGCCGACCTCGTGGTGTTCGGCGTGGCCCCAGCGGTGACGCTCTATCGCTTCGCCGACGCGCACACCGAGCTCTACGCGATCTGGGCTGGTTGGGAGTGGGTCATCCAAGGATCGCTCGCGCTCTTCGCCATCTGTGCGGCGCTGCGGCTGGCCAAGTTCAACGTCATGACCGACGAGCCCAAGGATGGCCCGCAGGTGTTCTTCGGCATGCCGACGACCTTGGCCGGTGGCCAAGTCGGGCTGCTGCTCTTGGTCGGCATGCAGTACGAGCTCGACGGCCTGCTCCAAGCGATGCCCCTGATCGCGCTGATCTTCGCCCTGATGATGGTCTCGAACCTCGTGCTGCCGAAGATCGGCAAGCGGGCGACCAAGCTGGGCAACTACTTTCAGGCGACCAACCTCGCGCTCTCCTATGTCTGCGGGATCCTGCGGATCTTCCCCGAGTACATGCTCGCGGTCTCGTTCGGCTACGCGATGGCCGGGTTCATCTGGGGCCTGATCCACCGCAACGAGCTGCGCGGCCCGAGCTCGCCCGATGACTCGCACGACGACTCGCACGATGATCGTCACCTCGAGCCGCAGCCGAGCTGAGCCCCCATGACCACCACGACCACCACGACGCACGAACGCATCCTCGCCCGCCTCCGCGGACCCGATGACCATGTCGAGCGGCTGGTCGCGCTCGGGGTCGAGCACATGCTCGAGCGACCGATCGCCGAGCTCGTCGATCCGGCCGCGCTCGCCCGAGCGCTGAGCGAGGGCCTGCGCGCCTCGGCCCGCAGCGACGAGTTCGAACGCTGGGTCGCGCAGCGGGTCGAGCAGGCGCTCGGCCGCGCCGACCAACTCCAAGGCACGCTCGGCGACAAGCTGCCGATCACCCTGCTCGATCCGCTGCAAAAGGCGCTCGCGCGGCCCTACCGGCCCGATCGAGACCTGGTCGAGGCGCTGCTCGATCACCCCTCGACCCGGGCGATCGTCCGCGAGGTCTTGCAAGCCAACTTGCTCGAGTTCGCCAAGCGGATGCGCTCGATGGTGCCCGAGGTCGCACGGCCGACGCCGGGCGGGGGCGGCTTCGCCTCGAAGCTGGCCGGCATGGCCAAGGGCGTCGCGGCGGCGGTCGGCAGCGAGCTCGAGAAGCAGCTCGAGCCCAAGGTCGAGGGCTTCGTCGACGACATCCTCGGCGTCGCCGTTCGGATGATGATCGACCGCGTGAGCTCCGACGAGTTCGCGCCCGAGTTCGCCAAGTGGCGGGTCGACGTGCTGCTCGCCCTGCTCGACCACCCCCTCGATCGGCTGATCGCCGAGCGCCACAAGTACCCGAGCGCCGACTTTGCGGCCGACGTCGCGGCCATCCTGCGCGCGCTCGCGAGCTGGCGGGGGCTCGGCGAGGGCATCGAGTCCGTCGTCGGCGAGCTGCTCGCCGAGCACGGTCAGCAGAGCGCACGCGAGTTCCTCGACGGCTCCGGCCTGGAGCTCGCGTGGCGGCCCACCCTCGAAGCGGCGGTGGTCGTCCAGGCCCGCGAGTGGGTCGGCAGCGAGGGCTTCTCCAACTGGCTGCGCGTGCTGGTCGAAGATTGAGCCGAGCGCTATTTTGGGCGCATGCGCTTGGCCCTACCACTCTGCTTGTCCTTGATCGCCCTGTCAGGCTCGCTCGCCGGCTGCGGTGACGACACCACGACGACCGACGAGGTCGGCGAGTCGAGCTCGACCGACTCGAGCACCGACACCAGCTCGACCGACGCGACCGAGACCTCGAGCTCGACCGAGACCTCGAGCTCGACCGACGCCACCGACACCACCGACGCCACCGAGACTACCGACACGACCACCGACACCACCGAGACCACCGGCGGAGGTGTCTGCGACGCCAACGACGTCATCGACGTCGACATCACGCTCGCCTTGGTCGGCTCGCAAGCGCCCGCCAACGGCTGCAACGACCACGTGTTCATGGGCACGCTCCAAGGTGGCGGCGGCGGCAACTGGACCCTCGACGCCTGTCCCTGCGGCGCGCTCTGCCTGGTCCCCGATCCCTACACGCTGAGCGTCGTCCTGCCCGATCCCTCGATGCTCCCCAACGTGCCGATGTGCCCACAGATCGAGATGCGCCGCAACGCCGACTGCGAGGTCGTCTCGATCACCATCGCCGACCTCGGCAACACCAACAAACTGACCTGGATCGGCTCGCGCGAAGACGTCGACCCCGGCACCGTCACCGACCTCGACGTCAGCGCCGACCTCTTCGGCGTCTGCGACTGCCCCGACTGCGACCCGCCCACCCTCTACGAGCTCGCGTTCAGCTGGCTCGACGAGCAGCTGGTCCTGAGCGAAGGCGATCAAGGCGTCCTGCTCGCGCCCGGCGGCGAGTGGTCGGTCCGCTCCTACTCCTCGCATCGACGCGAGGTCGCCAACACCGACCACTTCGCCTGGGTCATGAAGCGCTAGCCTCGATCTGGATCTCCGACGATCCGCGAAGCCCGACTCCGATCTCCGATCTCCGACTCCGATCTCCGACTCCGATCTCCGACTCCGACTCCGATCTCCGATCTCCGACTCCCGACTGCACCCAGCGAACCGAGTCGATCGAGGAGCGGGGGACGCAGTGGGGCGTACCGGTTCGAATGTGGAGCCGCCCAAGCGAGAGTCGGCCAAACCAAGCAACGCCCAGCGGCGGAAGACTCGAGCCGGTGCGCCCCGCGGAGGCACCCACAGGCTCGACATCGTGACCCGAGCGTCCGCGAAGGATCACCCGAGCGTCCGCGAAGGATCACCCGAGCGTCCGCAAAGGATCAGCGTCCGCGAAGGATCAAGAAGTCGAAGACTCGCGCCCGTGCCACGCCACCAAGACCTCGACCTCACGCTCGGCCGAAAGCCCCGCGCGAGGTTGCTCGCGTCGCTCCTCGGGCAAGCCCTTCCACCACGCGAGCGTGTCCTTCGCGATCTCGCCGATCGGCCGCGTGGTCAAGCCGGCCGCCCAAGCCTTGCTGCCATCGACCGATCCGAGCCCGCCGAATTCGCTGCCCGGCGGGACCCAGACGGTCAGCTGCGACCAGGGCTCGACCGCCTCGCTGGCCAGGAATTCCGCGTCGGCCCAGGTCAGCGTCGCGCTCGAGCCCAGCGCGGCGATGCAGCCCTCGAGCATGCCCTGGACGCTCAGCCGCTCGCTCGGACCGACGACGGAGTAGACCTCGCACGACTCGCGCTCGACCATCCGCAGCATGAACCCGGCCAAGTCGCGCACGTCGATCAGCTGGACGGGATCGTCGGGGTTGCCGGGCGCGAGCACCTCGCCGCCGCGCTCGAGTCGAACCGGCCAGTAGGTGAAGCGGTCGCTCTCGTCGCCCGGGCCGACGATCAAGCCGGGCCGGATCACCGTCACCCGACCCGGCATCGCGGCCTCGGCCGCCCGCTCGCACGCGGCCTTGAGCGCGCCGTAGTTGGCC
>JAMHUH010000333.1:0-1555 GCA_035904925.1 Nannocystaceae bacterium | reverse complement strand
ACGCGGGTCCTCGAGGACGACGCTGCGGACATCCGTCACCTGCTGCTCGCCGCCGAGCTGCCCGAAGAGACGCGGACCCTCGATCACTACGCATCCGTCCTCGCGGCGCGCCTGGATTCGGAGACCGGCGCCCTGGCCTCGATGCGCGAGCGCGATCTGTTGCCGCAAAGTCTGAGCGGCGAGATCGAGGAGTTCGCCGAGCACCAGACCCTGCTCCAGCGCGACAACCTATTGCAGCACAATATGTATCGACGCGCCGTCGCCTTCCACGAGCAGCGGCGCGCCGAGCTCGTCGCGCTCGGTGTCGATCCCGAGCGCTACATGCCGCCCCCGCCCGAGCCCCCGGGGCCGCCGCCATCGCTCGACGAGATCCCGGCGCTCACGGCTGAGCTCCGCGCCAAGGCCGAGCAGGCCAAGGCCAACGCCGAAGTCAAGGTCGCCGAACGCCGGCGGGAGCTGCTCGCGCTCCTCGATACCAATGGCATCGTCGGCGAGGAGCGGGAGCAGTTGCTCGCCAAGCTCGATGGCAAGCACCACGGCCCACCAACCTTCAGCGCCGACGCCCAACGGACGATGCTCGCCAACGCGATCGCAGAGGTCCACCGCGCTGGCGGGTCTGCCGAGCGTCTCGAGCAGATGCTCCACGATCCCGACCTCAACGCGAGCTGGGACAAGGCGGAGCTGCAGGTGCGCGAGGGCTATCTCCGCTCCGCCCACTTCCAGGATCCCTCCCCTCCCATGTCTGCGGAGCGCAGCGCCGAGGCACGCGCCGCGCTGCACGAGGCCCTCGCCGCCGCGACCGACCTCTCGACCCTCGACTTCTCCGGCGCCGACTTCTCGGACATGGATCTGCGCGGAGCCAACCTCTGCGGGGCGCTGTTGGAGAGCGTATGTCTCGATCGCGCTGATTTGAGCGGCGCGACCCTCGAACGGGCGATCCTTGCCCACGCGTCGCTGCGCGACGCTCGACTCGATGGTGCGTGTCTGCGTGAGGCCAACCTCGGTAAGGCCAATCTCGTCGGCGCGTCGCTGGCCGAAGCCAAGCTCGAGCAAACAACCTTGATGGGGACGGATCTGAGCCGCGCATGCTTGCGCGGGGCCGTATTCGAGGGCGTGATGCTCTACGAGACCGTGCTGACGGACGCGGACGCCCGTGACCTCGAAGCCCCGGAACTCGCACTCGTCAATTGCCAAGTCCAGGGACTCGATCTCTCTGGTGCCACACTTCCGCGCTCGTGCTTCATCGAGCTCGATCTCACGGGGGTCAACCTGTCGAACGCCAGCATCGAACGAGGCAGCTTCGTGACCTGCATCGCTCGCGGGGTCTGTTTTGACGGCGTCTGTCTTTCTCAAGTTAGCTTCGCCAAGGCCTGCGTGCTCGACGAAGCCAGCTTCGTCGGCGCCGATCTACGCGGCTGCAATTTTCGTGAGAGCTCGATGCGCGGCTGCGACTTACGTGGTGCTCGGCTCGATGGCGCCGATTTCGGCTGCTGCGTGCTCGACGGGGCGCAACTCGACGGCGCACACGCCAACGACGCCCGCTTCGCCAAGGCGT
>JAMHUH010000332.1:0-4042 GCA_035904925.1 Nannocystaceae bacterium | reverse complement strand
GATCCGCGCGCCGGAGTGGCGGTCGTTGGTGATGATGCCGCACTGCGATCCGGTCAGCGAGATCGAGCTCTCGCCCAGCTCGCTCACGGCCATCGACAAGAGCGCCATCGAGATCCGCTCGCCGCACGAGAGCAGCATGTCGAGCTCGCGCCGCGAAGGCGAAGGCGAGATCGCTCGCGCGGTCTGGAGCAGCTGATCGGTGGTCTTGCCCATCGCGGACACGACCACGACGAGGCGCTTGCCCTCGCGCCGTGTGGCGATGATCCGCTCGGCGACCTTGCGAATCCGGTCGACATCGGCGACGGACGAGCCGCCGTATTTTTGGACGACGATGGGCCCTGCGTCTTGCATCTGCGCGACGCAGTGTCGCCAACTTCGCGGGCGAGGGCCAGTCCCGGATCACATCCCGCCGAGCGGGTCGTCGCTGTCGTCGGGCGGCTCTTCGAGCTTGTCCTCGTCCTTGCGCGACTTGTCTTGCTTGCCGCGCGGGTCGAGCTCGAGGACGAGGCTGGTGCCGCCCTTGCTCAGCGTGGCCTGCTTGCCGTGCTCGACCACGAGGTCCTCGCCGAGCAAGGCGTTGCCGTCGAGCAGGTAGTCGACGTGGATCCGGAACACGGTCTCGTCGACATCGTGGATGGCGACGACGATCTCGTGCAGCTGCTCGCCGTCGTCGATCTCGAACACACCCTCTTCGTGCTCGGCGATCCGAAACCCGGGGTGGGCGAACTTGCGATCGCCGATGCTCAGCGTGACCTTGACGTAGGCCGAGTCGGGGACGGTGATCTTGGTCGTCGTGCCCTTGTCCTTGCCCTTGCCCTCGGCCGCCGCGGCGTCGCTGGGATGCAGCGTGATCATGCCGAGCGAGAAGCAGGACAGCGCGAGGACCGAGGCGAGAGCAAGACAGCGCATGGCAAGAGCGTAGAGGGCGGCTTCGCGGGCTCGCAAGCACGAAGACGCGCTCGTCCGCGCATGCGATCCGGCTCACCGATGCAATCGCCGATGATCGCAGATTGAATGATCAATTGCGCCAGGCGCTGATCCAGATCACGCCGCTCACGATCGCGGCGACGCCGATCCATTGCCACCACGCGAGCTTCTCGTGGAGGCGAACGCGGGCGAGCAAAATGGTCACCACGGGGAACGCAGAGGCCAATACGGCCGCGATCGCGACCGAGCCCTCGACGCTGCCCACGGCCAGCGCGATCAGCCCGCTGCTGTCGAGCAAGGCGACCGCGAAGAGGCGTGCGCGCGAGGGCGTGGTCGCGATCGCAGGATCGGGCGAGGCCCGCAGGGGGACTCGCATCAGCCGCGCCGCGAGCAGCAGCCAGGGGATCGCGACCAAGCGCAGGCCGAAGATCGCCCAGGCCGAGCCGACCGCGTCGGCGACATCACCGAGGCGAAAGAACACCCAGCCGAACGCGAGCGCCGAGGCCAAGGCCCAGCCGACCCCGAGCGCCCGACCGACTCGAGTGTCGTGGCCCTGGGCCGAGGCGAGGCTGGCGAGCAGGATCCCGAGCAACACGGCCGCCAAGCCGGGCAGCACGATCGTCGGCGGGACTTGGCCCGCGAGCCAGGCGAACAAGAGCGTGAACACGCCCATCGTGCCGGCGATCGGCGAGACCAGCGAGAGCTTGCCGACTTCGAAGGCGCGGTAGAGCGAGATCAGCCCGATCGTGTTGATGCTCCCGAGCAGGAGCACGAGGCCGTCGAGCCGACCGAGCGCGAGTGGTCCGTGCCAGAGCATCGCCGCGACGACCAGCGCGAGCGCGCTGACGATCTGGACGCCGAGCACGGCCGGCAGCCAGCCGCGCTCGCGGGTCAGCGCCTGGACCAAGAAGTCGCCGACGCCAAAGCAGCAAGCGGCCGCGAGGCCACAGATCAGGCCGATCGCGGTCGGGCTCACGGCCGCAGTGTCGCCGGATTCGTGGGCAGGTGCTATCCATCGCGCGCGTGTCGACCCACGATCCCCGGAGCGAGACACGGCGTGGGCTCGGCTACGGGATCGCGGCCTACGGTCTGTGGGCGATCATCCCGCTGTTTTGGAAGCTGCTCGCGCACATCGACCCGCTCGAGGTCCTGGCCCATCGCGTGATCTGGGGCGCGCTGACCTTCGTGATTATCGTGCGCTTCATGGGCGTGGGGCCCGAGCTGCGCGCGGCGATTCGCGAGCGACGCACGCTGGCCGTGATGGCGCTCTCGGGCACGCTGCTGGCGATCAACTGGGGCATCTTCATCCTCGCGGTCTCGACCGATCGCCTGCTCGACGCGAGCCTCGGCTACTTCATCAACCCGCTGGTCTCGGTCGCGCTCGGCACGATCGTGCTGCACGAGCGCCTGCGTCGGCTGCAATGGCTGGCGATCGTCACGGCGATCGCTGGCGTCGCGCTGCTGAGCTGGCAGGTCGGCGGATTGCCTTGGATCTCGCTGATCCTCGCGTTCTCGTTCGGCAGCTACGGGCTGGTCCGCAAGACCGCCAAGGTCGACTCGCTGATCGGCTCGACGATCGAGAGCGCGCTGCTGGTCCCGCTCGCGCTCGCCTACCTGACCCTCGTCGCGGTCCAAGGCGGCGGACGCCTCGGCCACGCGGACGCGCTCGAGCACGGGCTCTTGATCTCGACCGGGGTCATCACCGCCGGCCCGCTGCTGCTCTTCACCAGCGCCGCGCGTCGGCTGCCGCTCTCGACCATCGGGTTCTTGCAGTACCTGACCCCGACCGGGCAATTCCTGCTCGCCTTGCTGCTCTTTCACGAGCCCTTCACCGCCAACAAGCTGCTCGCCTTCGGGCTGATCTGGATCGCCCTGGGCGTGTTCTCGGTCGACCTGTGGCAGCGCGCTCGCGCGAATCGAAGCTGATAGTGTCGGCCCCGCGATGACCAACGACCGAGCCCTGCGCGATCGATCGATCCGAACCCTGGCCTGGCTGGGCGACGGCGAATTCGAACGCGAGGTCCGCTTGCGATTGGTTCGCCGCGGCGACTACTCGACCGATCGCCTCGACAAGATGCGAGCGAAGATCGTCAACGCCCAAGCCCAAGCGCTGCTGCTCGCCGAGCTGCTCGAGCGGCTCGACGAGACCGAAAAAGGCGTGGTCCGACGAGGTCGCAACGCGGCCCCGCGTGGATCCGGGCGAGGCAGCGGAGGCGTCCGCGAGTATCGAGCCGCGACCGGGCTCGAGGCGCTGGTCGCTTGGTGGTTGCTCGGTGATCTGCGCTCGCGCTTCGACGAGCTGATCGTGCCGGCGATCGAGGCTCGGATTGATGCGTTGCTGCTGGTCGAGCGCGGGTAAGCGGCTGCGCTGCGTTGGACAGCTCGGCGGGCCGCAGGCAAGCTCTCGTCCATGTCCGTGACGCTCCTCGATCGTCGGGCCGCGCACCTGCAAACGCGCGTCCTCCGGTGCCTCGCCTTCGGTCTATTGACGACCACCCTGGCGCTCGCGGGCTGCCCGAAGGGGCCTCCCGATCTCGACGAGCCCGGGGCCGCGATCACGGCGCCGAAGAGCGCCCAAGAGCTGCTCGATCGCCACATCGCGGCCAGCGGCGGCGCCGAGGCGCTGCGCAAGCTCGAGGCCCGGACTGTCGAGGCTCGGGTCGTGTACAGGGCCGAAGAAGGTTGCGAAGAGGGCGACCCAGACTGCGTGTGGGAGGACGAGATCGGGCAGCTCGTGGTCTCCAAGACCGCCGACGCCCGCATGGTCCTGCGCAAGGTCCTCGGTGACGATGTGATCGAATGGGGCTTCGACGGCGAGAATGGCTGGAGGTTGGATGTCAATTCTCAGGTTCTGGTCTTGGAGGATCCCGCGTCCAAGCCCCGGCTGCGCGAGGACGCCTTGCTGCACTGGTACTTCGACGTCGACCAGCGCGAGCCCGTGCTGCTGGGCAGCCGCGAGAGCGAGGACGGGCGTCAACTCGATGGCATGCTTTGGTTCGCCGGCTCTGCAGATTGGCTCGGGATCGAAATGTGGTTCGATCGTGCGACGGGCCTGCTCTACGAGGAGATCGAGCGCGACACCGAGAACGGCGAAGATCTCCGGCGTGTCTACTCC
>JAMHUH010000331.1:0-26670 GCA_035904925.1 Nannocystaceae bacterium | reverse complement strand
GGTTGAACACCGGCTCGGCGAAGAGCGTGTGGGTGGTCTTGGCCCACTCGAAGAAGGCGTCGGCGCGATCGGGCTCGCTCTTCTTGACCAGCGCCTCGCCGCGCGTGTTGGCCAGCTTGGCGAGCACGATCTTGTCGGCCCCAGCCGCCAAGGCGTCGTCGAGCGCCTTGATCGCGGCCTCGTCGGGGGTCTTCAGATCTTTCGCCGTCTCCAGCAATGCGGGCACGGGATCGACGGGCTCCGGGGGCGCGACTTCGGTCGCCGTCGTGCTGGTCTCGCCCGCAGCGGCGCCGCCCTCCGCCGCTCCGCCCTCGGGGCCACTTCCACCCTCGGGCACCGCGACCGATCCATCGGCACCAGCCTTGCCCGCGTCGTCTTTGCCCGCTTGCGCCCCATCTGCGGGCTTGGGATCACCCTTGGCCTCGCCACCGTCGGCGGCCTTCGGATCGTCCTTGCAGGCGGTGGTCGAGGCCACGACGAACGAGAACAAGGCCAGGAATCCCAGAGCGCGGCGCTGCTGCATGATCGGCATGCTAACAGTCCAGGCGGCCAAGCGGAAACTGCCGGCAACCAATGTTCGCTGGACTCGCGCGGGTGACGTAAGCTCGCCGCGCTCATGTTCGCGTCCCTCCTGCTCACCCTCGCCTTCGCACCGCCGGAGACCGGAGCGCCGACCGAGGCCGACGTGCAAGCCATCTTGGCCGACTGCACGATGTGCCACGACGCCAGCGACGACGTGCTGAACCTCGAGGCCTCGCCGACTTCGCTGATCGGCAAGGCCTCCTCCACCGGTACACCGCTCGTCGTCCCCGGAGACCCGGCCGGCAGTTACCTCTACATGAAGCTGATCGGAGCCGAAGGCATCGACGGCGAGAGCATGCCGATGGGCGACGACCCGCTGCCGGTCGAGAAGCTCACCGCCGTCCGCGACTGGATCGCCGGGCTCTCGACGGGCTCTGGCGACGGTGGCGAAGGTGCGGACACCGGCGAGGGTGGCGAGGGTGGCGAGGGCGGCGACACGGGCGACACCGGCTCGGAGCATCCCCAGCTTCCCCAGGGCAACGTGGTCGCCGACCCGCCCAAGCCCAAGCTGCGCAAGCCCTTCTACGGGACCCACCAGATCAACCTCCAGACGACCACGACCAACGGCAAGCGGGTCATCGCGTACCGGATCCATCACCGATTCGGTCGGGTCGGCAAGCCCGGTGATCGCAACTACCTCGGCTTGGCCGGCGGCGTGATCATGAGCATGGGCGTCGAGTACGGCATCATCGACGGCCTCGACACGATGGTCCGCTGGACCAACTCGGGCCTCGATTGGGAGCTCGGGCTCAAGTACGTGCCGGTCCGGCAAGAGGCCGGCAAGCCGCTCTCCTTCGGCATGTACGCCAGCTTCGAAGCGCTGACCGAGGTGCCCGAGCGGGCCGCCAACCGGCTGACCGGCAACTTCCAGCTGATGCTCAGCCGGCTTTGGTTCGACCGCTGGAGCACCCAGCTGACGGTCAACTACTCGCTGCTGACCAACCACTCGCCCTCGGTCGTCGCCGACCTCGGCAGCGGCCCGGTCCCGGTCACCGACAACCGCGGCACGCTCGACGCCGGCTTGGCCTCGACCGTGTGGCTGGGCAAGAAGCGCAAGCACGGCATCGACCTCGAGTACATCCTGCCGATCCCCGCGGGCGACGTCTTTTACTACCACGGCGGCGACGTCGACCCGAACGGGACCAAGATCGGCGCGTGGGCGCTCGGCTGGTCGGCGAAGGCGGGGCTCCATCTCTTCCAGGTGTTCGTGTCCAACACTCGCAACATCCACACCAACCTGGTCGCGCCGGGTGGTGACACCAAGAACCCCTTCAAGCCCTTCGGCGACTTCTTCTTCGGCTTCAACATCTCCCGTCAGTGGAAGCTCTGATCATGACTCGAGCAATCGTCACGCCCCTCTCGCTGGTCCTCGGACTCGCGCTGCTGCCCTCGCTCGGCTGCGGGCTCGAGGAGATCAAGGACAGCGGCAACCAAGACCAGATCCCCGCCGCCGTCCAGACCGCCTTCAACGAGACCTGTGCGACCAACACCACCTGCCACGCCAACGGTGCCGCGCTGGTCAACCTCGGGCCCGGCGCGAGCGCGGCGATCCTGACCACCATGGCCTCGACGGGCGACCCCTACGTCACCCTCGGCGACATCGACAACTCGTACATCGCCCGCAAGATCCTCGGTCGCGACATCAGCGGTGGGCCGATGCCGCTCGACATGCAGAGCCCCAACGACGACGTCAACCTCGCGATCATCCTGGGCTGGATCGCCGGGGCCGAGTTCGCCGACGGCGGCTCCGACACCTCCGGCGACACGACCACCGACACCGGCGACACGACCACGGGCAACGATCCTGTCTGCTACGCCGACAAGCCGATCCCCGCGATGCCGAGCTTCGACGCCGACGTCTGGCCGACCTTCGAAGCCCGCTGCACCGCCGGCTGCCACGCGAACATGGCCACCGTCCCGCACATGCCCGACTCCGCGGGCGCCTTCGCCAACATGGTCGGGGTCATGAGCTCGAACGGCATGAACTACGTGACCGCCGACGTGCCCGACGACAGCTACGTGTGGCACAAGCTCGCGGGCACCCACTCGATCGTCGGCGGCAGCGGCTCGCCGATGCCCTTGGTCGGCGAGATGTGCACGGTCGAGATGCAGACCATCTACGCGTGGATCCTCGCCGGCGCGCAGCCCTGAGCTCGTCCGCATCCAAGCAAGCCGGCGCAGGGATCTCGATCCCGCGCCGGCTTTCGTGTCGAGTCGATCTCGCGAAAGCCCGGGCTCCCGCTGACGTAGACTCCACGCATGGCCCAGTTCATTAGAATTGTCCGAGTCGACCTCTCCGGGTCGAGAATTGCGATCGCGCTGCTGAGCCTCTCGCTCACGAGCGCCTGCTACTCGATCGCGCCGCCGATCCGCATGGCCCACCAAGGCGCGCCGGGTCGGCTCGGTCAGGGCACCTACGACATCGCCAGCGCGGTGACCTCGGTCAGCGGCGGCGAGACGCTCGGCTACGGCATCACCGAGGCGATCGGCGTCGAGGGTGGGATCGAGAGCAACTTCACCGACAGCGCGATCGGCTTCGCGGGCGTCCGCTACACGCCCCTGCGCGCCGGTCGACGCAAGATCGCCTTCGTCCTCGATCTCGAGGGCGGCCTCGGTGCTGGCGTCGGCGGGACCAAGTGCGATGCCGAGCGCCTGTGCAGCGGCCCCGCCCAAGACATCCGCCGAGCCGCGGGCGGTGGCTACGTCGGCCTGGGCCTGGGCGCGAAGATCCACTTCTTCTCGCCCTACCTGCGGATCCGCCAGCAGCTCAGCGCGGCCGAGGGCGTCCCGCTGACCTCGTACACCTCGGCGCTGATCGGGGCCCAGTTCGCGCTCTTCGAGAGCGTGCACCTGTGGGCTGGCACGGGCGTCCTCTACTTGGTCACGAGCGAGGGCAACGACAACGTCGAGTCAGGCTTCTTCGGCGGCTGGCTGACCTACGACGTCGGTGTGAGCATCGCCTTCGGCGGCTGGCGGCAACGCGAAGCGCTCGAGCAGCAATCCCAGCGCCGCGCGCGTCGTGGGCAGGCTCGCTGAGCGCTTCAAGCCTTGGCGCGCGCGTCGGCGATCAGCTGCTCGCTGACCGTCCAGAGCCGCTCGGCGGCCGCGTCGTCCTTCGCCGCCTTGGTCAGCGACGCGGGCTTGCAGCGGGCATAGTAGCCGCCGCTCTGGCCCTCGAGCTCGGGTGCGCTGGCCAGCCAGATCGAGGTCCGGGCCCCCTTCTCGCTCGACAGGCTGAAGGGCCGCATGATCGCCATGCCGATCCGCGAGAGCAGCCCATGCACGTCGTCGGCCGCCGCGAAGCCGCTCGCGACCAGGCCAGGATGCACCGCGTTGACGGTCACGCGCGAGCCCGCGAGCCGCTTGGCCAGCGCCCGCGTGAACAGGATGTTGGCCAGCTTCGACTGGCAGTAGGCGATCCAACCGCTGTACTTGCGCTCGGCGTTCAGGTCGTCGAAGTCGAGCCCCGCGCGAGCGCCTTTGTGCGCGGCCGAGGAGAGCACGACGATCCGCGCCGGCGCGCTGGCCTTCACGCGATCGAGCAAGAGCTCGGTCAAGAACATGTGGCCGAGGTGGTTGACGCCGAAGGTGGTCTCGAAGCCTTGCTTGGTCGTGCTGCGCTGGTCGAGCACGAGCCCGGCGTTGAGCACCAGCACGTCGAGGCGCTCGTGCTTGGCCAGGAACTCGGCCGCGAAGCGCTCGATCGAGGCGAAGTCGGCCAGGTCGAGCATCATGAACTCGACCTGTTGGGTGTTGGCGGCCTCGCGGATCTCGGCCCGAGCGACGTCGCCCTTGCGCTGGCTTCGACTCGTGAACACGACCTTGGCCCCCTGCTTGGCCAAGCCGATCGCCGTGAACTTGCCGATGCCCGAGTTGCCGCCCGTGATCAGCACCGTCTTGCCCTGCATGGAGCCGCTCATGCCAGGCAAGTACCCAGGATGCCGCGCGCGCGCAAGCTCGCCGCTCGGCATCCCGCAGGCGCTCGCGGACATGGCAGACTCTGCGCATGCGTTGGGTCGCCCCGCTCCTGCTCATGGGCTCGCTCGCTAGCTGCGGCACGCACTGCCCACCGATCGGCGATCCCATCGGTGCGGACTTCTACGGGACCAGCCCAGGCCTGTGCCCCGAAGACTGCGCCAGTCAGCACGTCTACCGCAGCGGCGACACGATCCAGCTGATCGTCAGCAGCGACGACGCCTGCGAGATCCAGGGCACCTTGTCAGCCGACTTGGTCGCGACGATCGACGAGGTCCACGCGGCCCTGCTCGCGGGCGAGCTCGTGCTCGGCGATCCGATCTGCAACTACCCGGACACCGGCTCGACCTGGATCGAGTTCGACGAGTCGCTGCGCCAGGGCTACGCCACCGCTTGTCCGCCCGAAGGTCTGGCAGAGCTCGACAGCCGGCTCGCCGCGGCCGTCTGGGCGCTCGGCGAGTGTCGAACCAGCGACGACGTCACGCCGAGCAGCCCCTGCAAGCCCGCATATTGATCGCAGTCGAGCGAGGCGAGCGTGATAGGCTCGCCTCCCTCTCGATGTACCTCGAATACGTGCGCGTCGCCGGCCTCGGACCCTTCGACCAACTCGATCTCGACCTGTGCGAGCGGCCCGGCGAGCCGCGGCTCTCGACGGTGATCTACGGCGAGGGCGGGACCGGCAAGACCACGCTGCTCAGCGCGATCGCGGCGACCCGGCCCGCGCATCATGTCGTGCAGACCTCGGTCTGGCGGCGACCCGGCACCAACCCGCACGCCGTCTGCCACTGGCGACTCGGCAGCGAAGACCCCGATCGCCCGCACCCGCTCAAGGTCTCGACGCCCGGCTTCACCGTCGAGTCCGACGACGCCGAAGAGCAGCTGCGCCGACGCGAGCTGGTCCACTTCGATCGTGTGCTGAGCGAGAAAGGTGGCTTCGCCTTCGTCGGCCTGCCCGGCACCCGCCGCTACCCGCGAGCCAACCTCGTGATCGGCGATCCGGCCCGGACCGTGCTCAAGGTCGACACCCGCGGCGCGCCCGGCTTTCACGACCCGGCCGCGGTCGAGCTGACCCGCGCGCTCAAGCTGGTCTTGGCCTACGCCGGAATCGCGACCTCGCTGGCGGGCGACGGCAAAGGCGAGAGCAGCAGCGATCCCCGGGTGCTCGGGGTCGCGCTCCGCGAGGCCCTCGACGAGCTGCTCGGGCTGATCGGCTACCGCTACCGCGGCGTCTCGCCCCGCACCTTCGAGCCGCGCTTCGAGACCGCCGCCGGCGAGGTCTTGCCCTTCGACGGGCTGCCGATCCAGGCCCGCCAGCTAGTCACCTTCGCGACCTTGCCGATCCACCAGTTCTGGGTCGCCAACAACTTCGCCGATCCACGCGGCTGCGAGGGCGTGGTCCTGATCGACGATGTCGAGCTCAACCTGTCGAGCGCGGTCCAAGCCGAATTGCTGACTGCCCTGCGGCGAGTCTTGCCGCGCGCACAGTGGGTGCTGAGCACGGCCAGCCCCGAGCTGGCCCACGCCGCGGTGTTGGGCAGCGCCGTCACGCTCCGGCGCGAGGCCGACTCGGATCGCGTGGTCGCCTACGAGGGCGAGCTCTCGCTGACGCACTGACTCGGGCTCGGGCTGCCCTCACCAGACGCCAGGCACCAAGCGAAAGCGGACTCGCTCGCAGTACTCCGCGTAGCCCTCGAGCCCGTCGCGAAGCACCTGCTCCTCGTTGCGAATCCGCAGCACGAGCGTCGGGATCAGGCCCGAGAAGGGCAGCAGCGCCCAGTACGATCCCAGCGCCAGCGGGGTGAACATGAACATGACGAGCACCGCCGAGTACATCGGGTGGCGGACCCACGCGTAGGGCCCCGTCGTGATCAATTGCTGGCCGGCCTCGATCTCGACCACGCGCGAGGCGTAGCTGTTGGCCCGCAGCACGAAGAAGAAGAGCAGGTAGCCGAGCAGGACCACGCCGGCCGCAGCCAGGATGATCGCCGCGGGCAGCTTCGACCAGGCGAAGCGGTAGTCGAAGCCGGGGACCAAGAAGCCGACGATCATCGCCACGTTGCCGAAGCCGAGCGCGCGTCGTTGGGCTTGCTCTTTCTCTTTGAAGCGCATCCGCCGTTCGAGCAGCGCGGGGTCGCGGACCAGGAAGTAGGCCAGCACGAAGAGCATCGGGATGAACAACACCCCGCAGTAGAGCCAACCGGGCCAATAGGCCCAGGTCCCGGCCGGGAGGAAGAGCATCAGCCCGATCATCCCCATGCCGACGATCCAGCGGATCAACATGCGGACCAACAAGCCCGCGCTGACTCGGCCCGAGGGTGGAGCGCTCGCTTCGACCATCACCGCGCGTCAGCGTAGCGGGTCCATGCCAGCGACTCGCCGGCAAAGGCTGCCCGGCCGATCAGCCGCAGATCGCTTCGTACTTGCGACCCGGCAGCCAGGTCTTCCACTCGTCTTCGCTGGGCCCGCGCCCGACCGTCGCGCAGGCGCGGCGGATCAGCAGCTTCGGCTCCAGCGGCCAGACTCGGGCGGTGCCGTCGAAGCTGGCGCTCAGCACGTAGCTGCCGTCGCTCGGCATCACCAAGGCGGACACTCGCTTCTCGTGGCCGGGCAGCAGCGTGTGATCATCACGGCCGGCGGGATCGGGGTACCAAAAGTGCATCGCGCCGTCGCTGCCGCCGATGACCACGCGCTTGCTGTCGGGCGTGAACGCGACCTGCTCGACCGCGACCTTGTCGGGCAGCTCGAACATCCGCGCGCCCTCGTCGGGGTGCTCGCTGGCCAAGTCCCAGAGCCGGATGCTCGAGTCGCGGCTGCCGGTGACCAGCCACTTGCCGTTGGCCGAGAACGACGCGGCGGTGATCTGATCGGTGTGACCGCGCAGCATGGCGCCGGCCTTGATCCCATCCTTGCCGACCGTCCACAGCCGCGCGTTGCGATCGCTGCTGCCCGAGACCATCCACTTGCTGTCGGCGCTGAACGCCAGCATCCAAATCTCGCTCTCGTGCGCGACCTCTTGCTGCTTGGCGGTCCCGAGCGGCGCCTCGAGATCCCAGACCCGCAGCTGCCCGGCGAGGTCGGCCGAGACCAGCCAGTGCCCGTTGGGCGAGACGGCCAGCGTGACGACCTCGTCGGTGTGGCCACCGAGCACGGTGCTCGTCCAGTCGGCCGACTTCCACGCCCGCACGGTCTTGTCGGTCGAGGCCGAGAAGAGCAGCGCGCCATCGGGCGAGTACGCGAGCTTGGTGATCTCATCGGCGTGGCCCTCGAGGATCTTGACGCTCTCGTTGGGGTTGGACTTGACCAGATCCCAGACCCGCACGGTCTTGTCGTGGCCCGCGGTCGCGCCCCAGCGGCCGTCGGTGCTGAGCGCGACCGCGTTGACCGAGCCCTCGTGGCCGGCGAGCGCGACCAGGGGCCGCGGCCGATTGGCGTCGTCGAAGCCCCACAGCCAAGCCAGCTTGTCGGCGCCGACGGTCAGGAAGCGCCGGCCGTCCTGGCTGACCGCGGCCGACTGGACCGCGCCTTGGTGCATGCGCGCGACGAAGTAGCCGGTGTTGGCCGGCGGCGTGTGGCCCTGGAAGTCCCACACGAACGCGCTGCCGTCGGTCGAGCCCGAGATCAGCCAGCGACCGTCGGCCGAGACCGCGATCGAGCGGGCGTCGGCGGTGTGGCCGGTCAGCTCGATCTTGTCGACCTCGCGCTTGTGCGCGGCGAGGTTCCAGGCGGTGACCTTGCCGTCCTTGCTCGAGGTCAGGATCCAATTCGAGTTGGGATCGATCTCGAGCTGGTTGATGTCGGACTCGGTGTCGAACTTGACCCCCGTGACCGAGGGATCCTTGGCGCCGAGCTCCCAGATCCGCATGGTCTTGTCGGTGCTCGCGGTCACGACCAGCTTGGAGTCGGGCGTGACCGCGACGTGGTGGATCGGGCCCTTGTGGCCGGCGAGCACGATGTTGGTCCGACCCGGGACCGGCTGATTGAGGTCCCACATCCGCGCGGTCGTGTCTTGGCTGCCCGTGACCAGCCAGCGACCGTCGGGGCTGACGCCGATGCTGGTGACCGGACCCGCGTGGGCACCCACGCTCTTGGGCCGACCGACGAGCTTGCCCTTGTCGAGCTTCCAGATCTTCGCGCTCATGTCGTCGCTCGACGTGAACGCTGCGTTGCCGTCGGCGGAGATCGCCACGTCGGTGATCAAGCCCGTGTGGCCGCCGCTGAGCACCCCGGTCGCGCGGGTCGGATCGGCCGCGTGGAGGTCCCAGATCCGCGGCGCGTCGTCGATGCTCGCGCTGATCATCCAGCGGCCATCGGCCGAGAAGTCGATCGCGATCACGGCCGCCTTGTGCTCGCGCAAGGTTCGAACGTCCGTGCTGGGATCGTCGACGCCGAGGTTCCACAGCCGCAGCGTCTTGTCCTCGGCGGCGGTCACCAGCCAGCGGCCGTCGGGCGAGACCGCGGCGACTTGGATGTTGCTCTGGTGGCCCGGCAAGCGGATCGGCTGGAGCTTGGGCGTGGCCAGGTTCCAGACCCAGGCGTCCTCGCCCGCGGTCGCGACCGCCATGCCGCCGTCGCGCGAGATCGCGACCGCGCCGACGGGCTTGCCGCTGCCGGCGTTGCCCGTGCCGACCAGCGCTTGGCCACGCGTCTTGCTCAGCGCGTTGCGTAGCGATCGCTCGGGATCGGAGTTGACCACCGCGGCCAGACCCTCGGCCGAGCTCGCGACCAGATGGAGCGAGACCGCGGCCAGGAGCACGGCGTCGCGAGCTTTGGTCTCGGCCAGGGAGATCGCCGTCGCGGCGATCGGGTTGGCGACCTCGTAGATCTTGGTCTCGCCCTCGTGGACCTCGACCGCGCCGGTCTTGCCACCGTCGTCCTTGTCAGCCTCGCCGACGGGCGCATCGCCAACCAGCAGCTTGGCGACCAGACCCCCGAGGCCGACCGCGGCCGCGAGCGCGCCGACGATCGCGACGATCTTGACCGCCTTCTTCTTCTTCAACGCCTTGCTGGCGTCGAGGAACTCGCGCTGAAGGATCGAGGGCTTGGGCTCGCGCGCGCGTGCGCGGGCGTACCAGGCGGTCGCTTCCTTGAGCGCGCTGCCCTTGAGCAACATCGTGTCGCGGCGACCGCTGTCGTCCCACGCGTTCGCAGCTTCGTCCCAGCGCAGGAAGTCGTCGTCGGGATCGCCAGGCTTGCGGCGGTCGGGGATCTTCGAGCGACCCGCGTCGCCGGGATCGGCCAAGGCGCCACCGAGCGCTCCGCCTCCGCCCAGCGCTCCGCCTCCGCCCAAGGCCGGGTTGAGGGCGGGCGCTCCACCTTGCAAGACCGGCCCGCCGGCCAAGGCTCCGCCTCCGCCCAGCGCTCCGCCTCCGCTCGAGGCCGGGTTGAAGGCTGGTGCACCGCCACCGAACGCAGCCCCGCCCATCGGCGGACCGCCCATCGGCGGACCGCCCAACATCGGCGAGCCCATCGGCGGACCGCCCATCGACCCGCCCATCGACCCGCCCATCATCGGCTCGGGCATCGAGGGCCCGCCGCCCAACGAGGGCGGACCGCTCATCCGCGGTGGACCGCCGCCGAGCGAGGGCGGCATCGTCATCCCGCCCTCACCCATCGCAGGCGGACCGCCGAATTGCGGCGGACCGCCGCCGCTCAACGAGGGCGGGGGCATCGTCATTGGACCGCCACCACCGAGGCTCGGCGGTCCCATCGAGGGACCGTTCAGCGAGGGCGGTCCGCCCGGCGCCGGGCCGAGCGAGGGGCCGCCCATCTTGGGTGGGCCGCCGCCCATCGAAGGCGGCATCGTCATCCCAGCGTCGCCGAGCCGCGGCGGTCCACCGCCACCGAGGTTCGGGGGTCCGCCGCCCAGGTTCGGCGGGCCTCCGCCGAAGTTCGGCGGGCCGCCACCAAGGTTCGGGGGGCCGCCGCCGAAGTTCGGCGGTCCGCCACCGAGGTTCGGAGGTCCGCCGCCGCCCATCATCGGAGGCATCGTTGGATTGGCCAAGCGCTGGCCTCCACCGAGATTGGGCGGAGGACCCTGCATTCCGGGCGGCATCCCGGGCGGTCCTTGCATCCCAGGATGCGGCATCCCGGGCGGTCCCTGCATCCCAGGATGCGGCATCCCGGGCGGTCCCTGCATCCCGGGCGGCATTCCGGGCGGCCCCTGCATTCCGGGCGGCCCTTGCATCCCGGGCGGTCCCTGCATTCCGGGCGGCCCCTGCATTCCGGGCGGCATTCCAGGCGGCCCCTGCATCCCAGGATGCGGCGGTCCAGGCGGTCGACCCGGCGGCCCTTGCATCCCAGGATGCGGCGGTCCAGGCGGTCGACCCGGCGGCCCCTGCATCCCAGGATGCGGAGGTCCAGGCGGCCGACCGGGCGGACCTTGCATGCCCTGCGGCGGAGCTTGAATCATGCCGGCTGCCGCTCCGGGTGCCGCGGACGCGCCGTCGTCCGGGATCACGCGGAGCGTCCAGCGAGCCACGACGATCTCGTCGCCCGGTCCGAGGGGAGTCGGCTGCACGACCTTGCGTCGGTTGAGGTAGGTCCCGTTGGTCGAGCCGAGGTCCTCGATCTGAAAGCCGTTGCCGGCTCGACTGATCTTGCAGTGCTGACTCGAGATGCCGGCGGTCTGCAGGCGCAGATCACTGCCTTCACGCCGGCCGATCGTCACCGCCTGACTCTCGAAGGTCATCAACCGAGGAGGCTTGCCGTCTTCGCTGAGCGAGATGCGAATCATGACGAAAGGGGCGCGTTCCAGCGCCGAGCCGTGAGACTAACCCGCCGATCGCCCGACGATCCATCGCCGTCGCCGGGTCTCGCTCCGCGTGCTTTGCCTGCCAGCCTCGTCCTGCCCCGGAGGCCCGGTCGCAACGTCGGTTTCTTGCCCCCTCGCGAGCCGCCCACGAGACTGCGGCGTGTCGAGCCGACCGCCGGACCCGGGCCGCCTGCGAGCCGCACGAGCGGTGGGGCTGCGTCCTCGCGCGAGCTGGCTCGGTTTGGCCCTGCTCGCGCTCGGCCTCGCCCTGCTGGTCCCCTCCAGCCTCGAGCTTCCAGCCGCCTGGCTCGCTCGCCAGCTCGAGCGGGCCTTCGAGGGCTCGCCGCGCGACGCCATTGGCTCGGGGCCACTGGCTTCGCTGCCGCGAGGGATCGGCCTCGCGCTGCTGGCCGCTTCGCTCCTCGCCCTGATCGCGCTGCGGCTCGGGTCGGCGCCGCGCCTGCCCTTGCGGCCCGCGATCGATCCTCGCCGCGCGCAGATCGGCGTGGCGACGCGGATCGGCCTGTGCAGCCTCGGGATCCTGATCTCGCTCTGGATGCTCGCGCCCGTCGTCGCCGCCGCGGCCCGCAGCGTCGACGCGCCGCCCGACGCCTTGGCGATCCTGTGGTCGACCTGGCTGCGCCGCGCCTTGCTCGTCGTGTCCGCCAGCGCAGGCGCGATCGCTCTGCTCGAGTGGTTGGCCAGCGCTCGAGCCCTGTGGCTCGCCTTGCACACGACCCCCGAACAGGACCGGGAGTCGAGGCACACTCGGATGCCATGAGTTCGAACCTCGCCAAGGCCGAGCAGATCCTCGCCGAGTTCGCCGCGCGCCAGCCCGAGACGATCGAGGACCACCCCTGGGGCCACCGCGCCTTCAAGGTCCGCAGCAAGACCTTCATGTTCTTGTCGGGCGAGCCCGGCCAGCTGGTCGTCACCGTCAAGCTGCCCAACTCCTCGATGATGGCGCTGACGCTGCCCTTCGCGTCCGCGACCGGATACGGGCTCGGCAAGAGCGGCTGGGTCAGCTCGACCTTCGCGGCCGACGACGATGTCCCGACCGCGCTGATCTGCGAGTGGATCGACGAGAGCTTCCGAGCGATCGCGCCCAAGAAGCTCGTCGCCGCGATGAAGCCTGCCTCCGCGAAGAAGCCCGCCTCCGCAAAGAAGCCCGCCTCCGCGAAGAAGCCCGCCTCCGCAAAGAAGCGCTGACTGGTTCAACTCCGCGCGGACCCCAGGTATCCTGCGCCCGTCAGCGATCTGGATCACACCATGCTCGAACGCGCTCGAATCCTGTCCTCCTGCCTCATCTCGACCCTCGCGCTCGGCTGCGGCAACGACGATGTCCCGGGTGGCGACGATGAAGTCGGCGACGCGACCGGCACGACCGACGAGAGCGGCGAGTCGGGCAGCGAGGGCGAGCCTGCCTGCGTCCCGGGTCAGCAGATCAGCTGCGACTGCATCGATGGTTGGGTCGGCGTGCAGACCTGTCTGCCGGACGGCTCGGGCTATGACGAGTGCGGCGAGTGCTTCGACCCCGACCCCGCGCTGTGTGGCGACGCCGTCTGCGATCTACGCGAGGACTGCTCGAGCTGCCCCGAAGACTGCGGGATCTGCCTCGACTGCGACGAGGCGCCCAGCTGCGAGAACGCGGCCATCCCCGGGCTGATCGACGTCCACCTCGAGGCCCTCGACGTGCCCGTCCAAGGGGGCGACGCGCAGCCGCCCGAGATCTTGGCCAAGCTCGCGGGCCAAGTCGCCGAAGGTGGCGTGGGCGTGCGCTTGATCGCCGCGGCGCTCGATCGCTCCGCGGGCGCGCACGAGCATCCGCTCGTGCCCGCGCTGCGCGAGGTGTTCGAGCAGCACCCCAACGAGGCCGCGATCGTGAAGCGCCAGCTGCTCCGCGCCGGCATCGGCTCGATCGCCAGCTACCGCGCCCGCTTCCCGGAGCCGCCCGCGAGCAGCTCGGAGTTCGCCTTCACGCCCCCGCCCGCCGCCGCGCCCGAAGACTGCGAGCCGGCCAAGCTGCGCGTGCGCCTGGCCAAGATCATCGTCCACGACGAGGCCGACCTCGTGTTCAAGGACACCATCTACTGCGCGATCATCAGCGAGGCCACGGCGGCCGCCGAGATCCGCGTGACGCCGACGACCTTCGCCCTCGACACCGATGAAGAGTACGTCTACGCGCTCGCCGAAGGGACCGTCTGGGGCCAGCTCGGCGAACCCGTCGCGCCGCAGGGCAACCTCCTGCTGACCTACAACTGCCTCGAGGCCGACAACACCTCGGGCTTCCAAGATTTCCTGCAAGCGATCGCCGACGCCAGCGAGGGGCTCGGCACGATCCCGGGCGTCAACGGCTGGGTGTTCCCGGTCATCGGCCTCGCCGCCGACGTGATCGCGGCCGCGCTCGCGCTCGACTCCGACAACCACCTCTTCAACGCCTCGCAAGTGGTCCCGGCCGAGCTCCAGCTCGGCATGACCACCGGCGTGTGGTGGTCGGTCGAGCGCGACGGCGTCAACGCGCTCGAGAACTGGGACTGGGAGCTGCGCATGGAGGCCTGGGGCTGCACCGATGACGGTACGCTCTGAGCCACGATGCCCGGCGACCTGCTCGATCGTTTCAACGAAGCCGCGTTGCTCGGCGTCCACGTGCTCGGCGGCGGCGTCTGGGTCGGCGCGATGGTGTTCTCGATCTTCATCTTGCACCCGCGCGCCGAGCAGTTCTTCCAGCGCGAGGCCGACTTCGAAGACTTCATCTTCACGGTCGTCCATGGCGCCCGCTGGAAGGTGTTCTCGGGCGTCGTCGCGATCCTGCTCTCGGGCGTCGGCCTGAGCCTGTGGCCGGGCCACGACCTGCGCCTCGACGACCCGGTCTGGCTGGCCGCCTACCTGGTCAAGCTCGCGCTCTTCGTGCTCGCGGCCGGCTGCTTCGTCTACGTCTCGTGGGTCTTGTGGCCCAAGCGAACCTTCGCGAGCGCGTCCGAGCTCGGGCCGATCAAGCGTCACTTCTTTCGGATCGGCGTGGTCATGGTCGTGGCCAACGCGCTCAACATGGCCCTGGGCATCGCCGCCCACGTCTGGCGCGGGTGATCGCTTCGGGGTCCTCGCGGCACACCCCAGCCATGCCTTCGCTCCGACTCTCGCTCGCTGGTCTCTCGCTCTTTGTGCTGGCCGGCTGCGCCGAACCCAACCCGACCGAGATCTGGGATGTTCGGGCCATACCCGCGGTGTGTGACAACGGCAGCTCCATCTACTATTGCGCGTCCTACGACGTCGTCGACACCAACGAGCACGTCACGACCTATGAGGGCGTGGGTGGCTTCCACCCGCAGTGGGGCCACAGCTACCGGATCGAGGTCGAGCGGAGCGAGGTCGCCGACCCGCCCCTCGACGGCTCCACGATCCGCTACGACCTGGTCGAGGTCCTCTCGGACGAGGTCGAGCCGGGTCTCGAGTTCACGCTCGAGCTGCTCTCCGACTGGGTCAGCGTCGACGACGAGGGCGGTCACCTCCAGGGCTTCGAATACCCCTTCACCTGCACCCCCGAGCAATGCACCGAGCTCGCGGCGCTGCTCGCCGATCAGGCCACCAACCAGGACCTCGAGGCCACGTTTCGCCTCGGCCCGGCCACGCAGCTCTTCCCCGCCGAGCTCGTTGGTTTTTAGGGAGGGCGTTCCGCCGTTCGCTTCGCTCACTACTTCGCTTTTGGAGGGCGTTCCGCCGCCCTCCCCCAGTTGGACGAAGTCCAACTGGGGCCCCCTCCTCGCAAGCGCTTCGCGCCTGTTCGCTTCGCGTTCGCTCGCTCATCGCGGGTTTCGGGCGGCGTCTCAGGCCTGTTCGCTTCGCGTTCGCTCGCTCATCACGGGTTTCGGGCGGCGTCTCGCGCTTCGCCTTGGCTCGCGCTGGACGGGGGGCCGGCTCAGAGCTGCTTGACGCGGGTGCAGGGCTCGGCGGCGCGCTTGTTGGCGAGGTCGTCGAGGTGGGTCGTCCAGCGCTCGATCGTCAGCGACTCGAAGAGCTTCACCGAGGGGTTGGGCTCGGGCATCGGCTTGTCGAAGTGCTCGCCCATCACGGCGTCCTGCTCGCCCTCGACCGTCGCGCCATCCTGGCGGAAGATCTCCATCGTCACGGGTCGGATCGCTCGTCCCCAGACGTGCTGCATCAGGAGGCGCGGCAGCGGGATCCCGAGCGGTCGCAGCTGCTTCCAGAACTGGATCGAGAACACCCGGGTGTGGCCGGCGTCGATCGGCAGCATGAAGTTGGTCGATCGGATCCGGCCGTTCGAGAGCGCCCGCTGGTAGGGGTAGTCGTAGATCATGTGGGTCTCGCTCGAGCCCCGATCCTCGCGGCTCCCGAACACCCGCTCGTAGATCCAGTAGAGCCCGGGATCGCGGCGCAGCGTGTGCTGCCAACGAAGCTCGAGCCGGTCGCCCTCGAGCGAGTGATGGGCGAGCGTGGTCTTGTCGTAGGGCACCCACTTGCCGTGCACGTAGAGGTGGGTGAGGTTGCAGAGGTTGTCGATCACCATGTAGTGGTGCGCTCGCCAGGTGTAGTCGAAGCGGATCGCCGCCCAACTCCCCTCGCCCTCGCCAAACTCGATCTCGGGCAAGGGCACGCGCTCGGCCAGCGCGGCCTCGCCCATGAACCCCCAGATCACCCCGTAGCGCTCGCGGACCGGATAGCTGCGGATGTTGATCACCGGCAGCTTCTTGCCGAAGTGATCGTGCTTCATGTCGACCAGACGGCCGCGCTCGTCGTAGACCCAGCCGTGGTAGAGGCAGACCAGGTTGCAGCTGCGAACGTGCCCGAGCGTCAGCTTGATCTGTCGGTGAGCGCAGCGGTTCTCGACCGCCCGCGCGACCCCGTCTTCGCCCCGATAGAGCGCGATCGACTGGCCCCAGAACACCGCCTCACGAGTCTCGCCCCGCTTGACCCGCGAGCTCCACTCGAGCGGATACCAGTAGTTCGGGTTCATCCCCGCCAGCCGGGCCTTGTGCCGCGTGGCCTTGGCCTCGCTGAAGCTGGGCCGCACGAGGTTGGTTCCGAGCTCGTGGGTCTGACCGTCCGCCATCGCGGCCATCAGCCTACTCGATCGCTGGCGAACCAAGACGAATGCCGGAGCGCAGGGCCCCGGCATTTGTTTCAGCCACGGGTGGCTGACTTGGGTTTCGGTCAGCGGAGGGGCTTGGCTCAGCCCTTGCGGCCGCGGATCCGCGGGCCCTTGGGCCCGGCGAAGCCCTCGTAGTTGCGCGTGACCAGGTGGCTCTCGATCTGCTGGGCCGTGTCGAGCGCGACGCCGACGACGATCAGCAGCGAGGTGCCGCCGTAGTAGAAGGGCACGTTGAACTGGTTCTGCAGGGTGATCGGCAACACGCAGACCGCGCTGATGTACCAGGCGCCGGCGAAGGTCAGCCGGGTCAAGATGAAGTCGATGTACTCGGCCGTCCGCTTGCCCGGCCGGATGCCCGGGATCGACGCGTTCTGCTTCTTGAGGTTGTCCGCGAGGTCGACCGGGTTGAACTGGATCTGCGTGTAGAAGTAGCAGAAGAAGATGACCATCGTGACGTAGACGGCGTTGTAGAGCCATCCACCGTAGTCGAACGCGGCCGAGAAGCGCTGCAAGATCGGGTTGCCGGTCATGCCCGCGATCTGCTGCGGGAACATGATGATCGACGAGGCAAAGATGGGCGGGATCACGCCGGCGTTGTTGATCCGCAGCGGCAGGTAGTTCTGGCTGCCGCCGAACATCCGCCGCCCGACCACGCGCTTGGCGTAGATGACCGGGATCCGTCGCTGGCCCCGCTCCATGATGACCACGAAGGCGATCACCATGATGACCATGATCAAGAGCAGCGCGAGCGGGAGCGGCCCGAAGTTCTCGGGGTCGTCGATCGCCTTCTGGTAGAGCTGGTAGGTCGCCAGCGGGAGGTCGGCGATGATGCCCGCGTAGATGATCAGCGAGATGCCGTTGCCGATCCCGCGCTCGGTGATCTGCTCGCCGAGCCACATCAGGAAGCAAGTTCCTGCGGTCAGCGCCAACATCGTCATCAGCTTGAAGCTCAAGCCGGACTCGAGCACCAGGGTCTGGCCGGGCGTGTTCTGGCCCTCGAGCCAGGACGCCATGAAGTAGCCCTGGACCAAGGCCAGACCGACCGTGCCGTAGCGGCTGTACTGGTTGATCTTGCGTCGGCCAGTCTCGCCTTCCTTCTGCAGCTGCTCGAGCCGAGGGATGACCACGGTCATCAGCTGCATGATGATGCTCGCGCTGATGTAGGGCATGATCCCGAGCGCGAACACGGACAGGTTCGAGAGCGCACCGCCCGAGAACATGTTGAAGTAGCCGAGGACGCCGCCCGTGCCCGAGCTGACGATCTTCGCCATCACGTTGCGGTCGACACCGGGGACGGCGACGAAAATTCCGAAGCGGTAGACGGCCAGCATCGCGAGCGTGAACAACACGCGACGACGCAGCTCCGGGAGCTTGAAGATGTTGATGAGGACGCCCATGAGCTTCTCGGCCGCGCACGGCCGACTCGACTTTCGCTGCTCCGGCGGGGAGCCAGGCAGAGTGTGCCGACTCCCCCCGAGTTTCTGACGCGAGGCCTGTATTTACAGCATCAGCGAAGCGCTTGCTGCGCTCGTGTGCATCGCAGGCCTGAAACACGATCGCCCCAGCACCGGCGGGTACTGGGGCGAAGACCAAGAAGGTCGACCAAGAAGGTCGACCAAGAAGTGGGTCGACTCGCGGGCCTCAGCCCTCGGCGGTCGGCTCGGCCTCGTCGGCGCCCAGCAGCTCCATGACGCCGCCAGCAGCCTCGACCTTGGCGATCGCGCTCGCGCTGGCGCGATGAAGCTTGATGGTCAGCTTCTTGGCCAGCTCTCCGTCGCCCAGGAGCTTGATGATCGTGGCCCGCTTGGGGACCAGACCGAGCTCGTGGAGCATCTCGGGGGTCACGATCGTGCCCTCGGCGAGCTCGGCGAGCGAGCCCACGTTGACGCCGTGGACCTCGACTCGGTAGATGTTGGTGAAGCCGCGCTTGGGGACCCGCCGATGGATCGGCAGCTGACCGCCTTCGAAGGCGGCGCTGATCTGGCGGCGAGCGTGCTGGCCCTTGACGCCTCGACCCGAGGTCTTGCCGGTGCCGGAGCCCGGTCCGCGACCGATCCGCTTGCGCTTCTTGCGATGGCCCGCGGGGGCCTTGAGTTCGTGGAGTTCGCTGCCCATGACGACGTAGTCTTTCGGCTCAGCCCAGGTCGTCCGCCGGAGCGACGGTGACGAGGTGCTGGATCTTGCGGACCATGCCGCGGATCGACGGGGTGTCCTCGCGGACGACCGATTGATGCAGGCGGCGAAGCCCCAGGCCCCGGACAGTGTCCTTTTGGGTCTGCGGACGATCGATCGCGCTGCGAACCAGGGTGATCTTGAGCTTGAGCGCCATGTTCAGGCCTCCATCATCTGGCTCACCGTCATGCCACGGCGGCGAGCGATCTGCTCGGGGCTGCGGAGCAGCTGGAGCGCGGTCACGGTCGCGTGAATGACGTTGAGCGGGTTGTTGGTCCCGATGCACTTGCTGAGCACGTCGTGGATACCGGCGCACTCGAGCACCGCACGAACCGAGCCGCCCGCGATCACGCCGGTACCGGGCGAAGCCGGGACCAGCAGGACCTCGCCGGCGCCGAAGCAGCCGAGCACGCGGTGCGGGATCGTGGTGCCCTGCAGCGGGATCTGGAACATGCTCCGGCGAGCGATATCGTTGGCCTTGCGAATGGCCTCCGGCACCTCACGGGCCTTGCCGTAGCCGAAGCCAACCCATCCGTTCTCGTTTCCGACCACAACGAGGGCCGAGAACGCGAACCGACGGCCGCCCTTGACGACCTTGGCCACGCGATTGATGTCGACCACGCGGTCGACCAGTTCTCCGAGCGATTCGACGTCGATCATGTCTCAGTTCCGGGTCCGGGGAGCATCAGAAGTCGAGGCCGCCCTCTCGAGCGGCATCGGCGAGGGCGCTGACGCGCCCGTGGTAGAGGTAACCGTTGCGGTCGAAGACGACCTTGCTGATGCCCTTGTCGAGGCAAGCCTTGGCGACGGCGGCACCGACGATCTTGGCGCGATCGACCTTCGACTCGGCTGCGTTGACGGCCTCGACGAGGTCCTTCTGCAGATCCGAGACGGTCAGGAGCGAGCGCGAAGCCGTGTCGTCGACGACCTGGGCGTAGATGTGCTTGTTGCTGCGGAACACCGTGAGGCGCGGGCGCTCGGTCGTACCGGTCACGCGCTTGCGGATGCTCGACTTACGGCGCTCACGCGCTTCGATCTTGTCTTTGTTGGCCATGGGGTCCTTGGATCCTCGACTTCCGTGCGAGCACGGGTCCACGAGTCCGGTATCGGCTTGGTCGCCCTGGGTCTCGCGTCAGCCGCGAGCCGCAGGCGGCCTCACTTCTTACCGCGCGCCTTGCCTTCCTTGCGGATGATGGTCTCGCCGAGGTAGCGGATGCCCTTGCCCTTGTAGGGCTCGGGCGGCCGGAAACCGCGGATGTCGGCGGCGACGGAGCCGAGCAAGGCCTTGTCGGCCGAGCTCAGGTGGAGCTTGCCGTCCTTGTCGACCTCGGCGTTGACGCCATCGGGCAGCGGGTAGCTGACCGGGTGCGAGAAGCCGAGCGTGAGGTCGACGTTGCGGCCCTTGATCGCGGCGCGATAACCGACGCCGATGATCTCGAGGGTGCGAACGAAGCCTGTCGAGCAGCCGACCAGCATGTTGTTGGTCATCGCCCGCGCCATGCCGTGCAGAGCACGGATGTTGCGGTCCTCGTTCGGCCGCTGAAAGGTGATCTGATCACCCTCGACGACGAACTGGATCGGCTGGGGAACCTCGAAGTGCAGTTTGCCCTTCGGGCCCTCGACCGCGATGGTCTGGCCTTCAGTCTTGATCTTGATCCCCTTGGGCACGGAGATCGGGAGTTTTCCGATACGAGACATGGATGACTCCTTACCAGACGCTGCAGATCAGTTCGCCGCCAATGCCGGCCTTGCGGGCGGCGCGGTCGGTCATCATACCCCGAGGGGTGCTGATGACCATGATCCCGAGGCCGTTGCGAACCTCGGGGATGTCACCGCTGCCAGCGTAGCGACGCTGACCCGGCTTGCTTATGCGGGCGATACCCTCGATGGCAGGAGTCTCACCGACCCAGCGCAGCTGGATGGCCAGCTTGCCCTGTCGGTTGTCGTCGTGCCATTCGTAGCTGTCGATGAAGCCCTCCTGCTGGAGGATCTCGGCGATGCGACGCTTGGTGGTAGAGCCAGGGATTTCGACTTTGCGATGACCCGCCTTCAACGCGTTGCGGATGCGGGTGAGCATGTCGGCGATGGGATCGGTCATGGACATGGGAGCGTGCTCCTCGAAAGAGATGCAGAAGACCAGACTCAGGACTGACGGAAGGGCATTCCGAGGTGCTTGAGCAGCGCCCGGCCTTCGTCGTCGGTCTTTGCCGTGGTTTGGATGCACACGTTCATGCCGGGCACCGCGTTGAGTTTCTCGATGTCAACCTCGGGGAAGATCAAGATCTCCTTGACCCCGAGCGTGAAGTTACCGCGGCCGTCGAAGCCTTTGCGGCTGAGCCCGCGGAAGTCGCGGGTTCGCGGGAGCGCGACGTTGATGAAGCGGTCGAGGAACTCCCACATCTGCGCGCCACGAAGCGTGACCATGCAGCCGATCTTCATGCCCTCGCGCAGCTTGAAGGTCGCGATCGACTTCTTGGCTCGGGTCACGACCGGCCGCTGGCCGGCGATGTTGCCGAGGCACTCGAAGGACTGCTCGAGCAGCTTGGGCTGCTTGATCGCCTCGCCGAGGCCGATGTTGAGCACGACCTTCTCGATCCGCGGGACGGTGAGCCGGTTGGTATACCCGAACTCCTCGACCATCGCCGGCACGACCACCTCTTGGTAGTGCAGACGCGTCGTCGACACGCTGCCGGCGCGCTCGACCGGGGCGTTGCGGACCTCCGGGAATTTGAACGCGTAGCCGGCGTCCTTCTTCTTCTTTTGGGGCGGTGCCCCTGCTGCTGCCTTGGCCATGATGGAGTCCTCAGCTGTCGATCTGCTCGCCCGACTTGATGGCGACGCGTACCTTGCGTCCACCCTCGAGCGCCATGATCCGGACGCGGGTCGGTTCGCCGGTCTTCGGGTCGGCGATCATGATGTTGGAGATGTGGATCGGAGCCTCGCGCTTCTCGATCCCCCCGCGCTGGTTACGGCGCGTCGGCTTGACGTGCTTGGTGATCACGTTGACCCCTTGCACGACCACCTTGTCGACAGCCGGGAGCACTTGCAGCACTTGGCCACGAGCACCCTTGCTCTTGCCGGCGATCACGACGACTTTGTCGCCCTTGCGAATCTTCTGCATCAGAGCACCTCCGGGGCGAGGCTGACGATCTTCAGGAACTTCTTCCAGCGCAGCTCGCGAGCGACCGGTCCGAAGATGCGGGTGCCCAGCGGGTTGCGATCGTTGCCGATCAGGACCGCGCTGTTGGTGTCGAAGCGGATCAGGCTGCCGTCCGAACGGCGGACACCCTTGCGGGTCCGCACGATCACGGCCTTCATGACCTGACCCTTCTTGATCTTGCTGTTCGGCAAGGCCTCGCGGATCGACACGACGATGACGTCACCGATGCCGGCGTAGCGACGCTTGGATCCGCCGAGCACCTTGATGCAGCGGAGCTTGCGTGCGCCCGAGTTGTCGGCCACGTCGAGGTATGATTCTACCTGGATCACGTCAGCTCACCGCCCTTTCGAGGATCGCTTGAACGGCCCATCGCTTGTCCTTCGAGCGCGGACGCGACTCGATGATGCGGACCTTGTCGCCGACCTTGGCCTCGTTGGCCTCGTCGTGCGCCTTGTAGCGGACCCGCTCCTGCACGTACTTCTTGTAGCGGGGGTGCTTGTAGCGGCGGATGACCTGCACGACGACGGTCTTGTCCATCTTGTCGGACACGACCTCGCCAAACAGGGTCCGGCGCCGGGAGTTGGTGGGGGACTCAGTGTCAGTCATGGCCGCCTCACTTGCGCTCGAGCCCGAGCTTGCGCTCGGTCAAAATGGTGTTGATCCGGGCAATGTCCCGGCGGATGCGGGGGAACTCCATTTGGTTCACCGCCTTGTTGGCCGCCTTGGCAATCCGCAGCTTGACGAGCTTGTCACGCAGCTCCTTGTCAAGCTCCGCGAGCTCGGCGTCGTCCTTGTCACGCAATTCGGAGGGCTTCACGTTCGTACCTCTGTTCAAACCACCCGCTCGCGCCTGACGAAGCGGGTCTTGATCGGCAGCTTGTGATGAGCGAGCAGGAACGCCTCGCGGGCGAGGCTTTCCTCGATACCCTCGAGCTCGTAGAGCACGCGGCCAGGGCGGACGACGGCGACCCAGTATTCGGGGCCACCCTTGCCCTTACCCATTCGGGTCTCGGCAGGCTTCTTGGAGATCGGCTTGTCGGGGAAGACCCGGATGTAGAGCTTGCCGCCACGCTTGATGTGGCGGTTGATGGCGATACGGGCAGCCTCGATTTGGCGTGCGGTCAACCAACCGCACTCGAGGGCCTGGAGTCCGAAGTCACCGAACGAGACGTCGGTGCCGCCCTTGGCGGCGCCGTTCATTCGGCCCTTGCGGACCTTGCGATACTTGACGCGGGATGGCGAAAGCATGGCCTAACCTCAGTTCTAAGCGCGTCAGCGCTTGCTGGCCGGACGGGGGAAGCGGGGGTCGACGCTCGCCATCGAGCCGTAGACCTCACCCTTGAAGATCCAGCACTTCACGCCGATGCGTCCGGCGGTGGTGCGGGCCTCGAAGAAGCCATAGTCGATGTCGGCGCGCAGCGTGTGCAGCGGGACCCGACCCTCGAGGTACCACTCGCGGCGACCCATCTCGGCGCCGCCGAGGCGACCCGCAGCGTTGACGCGGATGCCCTTGGCACCGAACTTCATCGCGGTCTGGACGGCGCGCTTGAGCGCGCGGCGGAACGCGATGCGGCGCTCGAGCTGCTGGCAGATGTTCTCGGCGACCAGCTGCGCGTTGACCTCGGCCTTGCGGACCTCCTGGATGTTCAAGAACACCTTGGAGTCGGTCATGTGCTGGACGTCGCGGCGGAGCTGCTCGACGCCAGCACCACGCTTGCCGATGATGATGCCGGGCCGCGCGGAGAAGATGTTGATCTTCACCTTGTTGGCGGCGCGCTCGATGGTGATCTCGGAGATGCTGGCCTGAAGCAGCTTGTTCTTCAGGTAGCGGCGGAGCTCGAGGTCTTCATGAAGCCACTGCTTGTAGCGGCCTTCCTCGAACCAGCGCGAGTTCCAGGTCTTGACGATGCCGAGGCGAAGCCCGATCGGATGTGTCTTCTGGCCCATACGTGTGATCTCTGTGCGGGGTCGGGATTCGGCTCAGGCTTCAACCTGGGGGGTGACTTCGACGAACACGTGGCTGGTCTTCTTTTCGACCCGGGTGCCACGGCCTTGCGCGCGGGGGCGCCAGCGCTTGAGCACTTGGCCTTGGTCGACAGTGACGGTCTTGATGACCAGCTTGTCGACGTCGCCCTCGCCCTTGTCCTCGGCGTTGGCGACGGCCGAGACGATCAGCTTGAAGAACTCGCGCGCGCCGGCCTTGTTCATGAAGCGCAGCGTGTTGATCGCCGAGGTCACGTCCTTGCCGCGGACCAGGTTGGCGATGATGCGAGCCTTGCGGGGCGCGACTCGAAGCGAGTTGAGGCGTGCGACGGCCATGTCAGCGCTTGCCCTTCTTGTCGGACGCGTGGCCCTTGAAGGTCCGGGTCGGCGAGAACTCGCCAAACTTGTGCCCGACCATGTTGTCGATCACGTACACCGGGATGAACTTGTTGCCGTTGTGCACGAGCACGTTGGCGCCGATGAACTCCGGGAGGATGGTCGAGCGGCGCGACCAGGTCTTGATCGGCTTGCGCCCGCCCTCTTGCAGAGCAGCGGTGACCTTCTTGTAGAGGCTCTCGTCGATGTAGGGCCCCTTCTTGATTGAACGCGGCATGACTTACTTCTTCCTCCGCGAGACGATGTAGACGTCAGTGCGCTTGTTGTGCCGGGTCCGATAGCCCTTGGTGGGCTTGCCCCAAGGCGTGCAGGGGTGACGGCCGCCGGAGGTCCGGCCCTCGCCACCACCCATCGGGTGATCGACCGGGTTCATGACCACACCGCGGTTGTGCGGGCGACGACCCAGCCAGCGAGTCCGACCGGCCTTGCCGACGTGGACGTTGGCCTGCTCGGAGTTGCCGAGCGTACCGACGGTCGCGCGGCAGCGAACGTTGACGCGGCGAACCTCGCCCGAGGGCAAGCGAATCTGCGTCCACGAACCCTCGCGGGCCATCAGTCGGGCGCCGACCCCAGCCGAGCGAACCAGCTGGCCACCGCGGCCGATCTGGATCTCGACGTTGTGGATGATCGTACCGACCGGGATCGCCGAGAGCGGCATGCTGTTGCCCGGCTTGATGTCGGCCTTGGCCGAGCTGATCACCATGTCGCCGACCGAGAGGCCTTCGGGCGCCAGGATGTAGCGCTTGTCGCCGTCGGCGAAGTGGATCAGCGCGATGTGGGAGCTGCGGTTGGGATCGTACTCGACCGTGGCAACCGTGCCGGGCACGCCGTAGTTGTCGCGGCGGAAGTCGATCTTCCGGTAGAGCCGCTTGTGGCCACCGCCGCGGAAGCGCGAGGTGATCCGGCCGTAGTTGTTGTGGCCCTGCGCGCGGTGGTTGCTGACCACCAGCTTCTTGTAGGGCCGGTCTGCGGTGATCTGCACCTTGTCCACCGTGGTCATGCCACGGCGACCAGGCGAGGTCGGCTTATACTTCTTGATGCCCATGGCTCACTCCTCGCCGTAGAGATCGATCGAGTCACCGGGGTGAAGGCTGATCATCGCCTTCTTCCACTGCTTGGTCTTGCCGACGCTCTTGCCGACTCGGCGAATGTCGCCGCGGACCACCATGGTCCGGACACTGTCGACTCGGACGCCGAACACCATCTCGACCGCCTTGCGGATCTCGATCTTGTTGGCCGCGCGGTGCACTTCGAAGGTGTACTGGTTGAAGGCTTGCTCGCGATCCGCCGACTTCTCGGTCAGGATCGGGCGGATGATGATCTGCTGGGGGATCATGCTTCACCTGCCTCGGCGCTGGCGCGCTTGGACGAGTTGAGGCGCGCTTCGATCGTGCGCAGCGAGGCCTCGGAGATCAGCAGCTTGGGGAAGCGGAGGATGTCGTACACGTTGAGCCCCTCCGGCGGGAGGTGCTGCGCGTTCGGCAGGTTCCGCGCGCTGCGACGCAGCGACTCGTTGGTCTCGACGTCGACCAGCAGGGACTTGATCGCGTCGAGCTTGGTCAGCGCGCGATGCAAGTTGCGGGTCTTCGACTCGGGCACCGTGAAGTCGCGGACGACCAGCAGGTTGCCCGCCGCCGCCCGAAGGCTGAGCGCCGAACGCAACGCGCTCGAGCGGACCTTCTTGTTGACGTCGAACTCGTAGCTGCGCGGGCGAGGTCCGAAGACCTGACCACCGCCACGGAAAATGTTGGGACGCCGAGAGTGGTGCCGGGCGTTGCCGGTACCCTTCTGCTTGTACATCTTCGCCCCGGTGGCGTTGATCTCCCAGCGTTCCTTGGTTTTGGCAGTGCCTGCGCGTCGCTTGGCGCGTTGCCAGCGAACGACCTCCCAGAGGAGGTGCTCCTTGACCTCGGTCGCGAACACTTCGTCCGCGACTTCGATCTCTCCCAGGCCCTGGCCTTCCAGGTCGATGACGTTGAGCTTGGCCATGGCTGCTTCTCAGGTCTTGATCTCGACGTCCACGCCGGCCGACAGGTCCAGCTTCATCAGCGCGTCGAGAGTCTGCTGATTGGGTTCGATGATGTCGAGCAACCGCTTGTGTGTGCGGATCTCGAACTGCTCACGCGACTTCTTGTCGATGAAAGGTCCGCGGAGGACCGTGTACTTGTTGATCTTGGTCGGCAGCGGGACCGGACCCACGACCCGTGCGCCGGCTCGGCGAGCGGTTTCGGAGATCTCCGTCGCCGACTGCTCGAGCAGCTTGTGATCGTAGGCCTTGAGAGTGATGCGGAGCTTGTTCGCCACGGGAATCTACCTCGTCGTCGTCGTTGGAGCGGGTCGATCCTACTTGAGGATCTTGGTGACCACGCCGGCGCCGACAGTGCGGCCACCCTCGCGGATTGCGAACTTCGAGCCTTCTTCGCACGCGATCGTCTTGCCGAGCACGACCTTGAAGCTCGTGTTGTCGCCCGGCATGACCATCTCGACGCCCTCGGCCAGCTCCACCGCGCCCGTCACGTCCGTCGTGCGGAAGTAGAACTGCGG
>JAMHUH010000330.1:0-4344 GCA_035904925.1 Nannocystaceae bacterium | reverse complement strand
AGCACGCTGCGCCGGACTTGATCGGACCAATAGTCGTAGTGGGCGATCCGGCGGAGGCTGGCCTCGATCCCGCCGATCACGCCCGCCGCGGGCCGGCCCTCGCCGCGCGCGGCCGACTCGGCCTCGCGGCAGCGCTGTGCGTAGATCATCACCGCGCGATCGGGCCGCTGCCCAGCCACGCCGCCAGCCGTGTACGCGTCGTCGGATCGCCGCTTGCGATCCGAGGTGTAGTGGTTGACCAGCGAGTCCATGTTGCCCGCGGTCACGCCCCACATCAGGTTGGGCAGGCCGAGCTCGAGAAAAGCCTCGGGGTCCTGCCAGTCGGGCTGGGCCAGGATCCCGACCCGATAGCCCTGGTGCTCGAGCACCCGACCGATCACCGCCGCGCCGAAGCTGACGTGATCGACGTAGGCGTCACCGCTGACCAGGATCACGTCGCAGGAGTCCCAACCGAGCGCGTCCATCTCGACCCGCGAGGTCGGCAAGAAGGGCGCCGTGCCGAAGCGACGGGCCCAGTACTTGCGTCGACCAAACAATGCCGGCGCGCTCGAAGGGGTCTGCACGGCGGCAGAGTAGAGCACCCGCGTGGCGCCGCCAATCGTCCCTGCGCGGGCGCTCGCGTGCGAGTCGGGTCATCTCCAGCGCGAGCGGCAAGCGCCGCGGCTCAAGGCGTGGCGTGGGCGCGACTCGGCGCGCTCGGGTCCAGGTCGCGCGCCCGCGGCCGCACCCAGCCGACCCGCAGCTCGTCGGCCAGAGCGTAGTGGTGCTCGATCGTGATCAAGGCGTCGGGCGCACGCAGGCGCTTGCGCAGCGCGTAGACATGCCGAGCCGCGGCGTTGCTCTGCTCGGCCGGCACGGCCGGATCGACGGCGACGCGCTCGCCCAGCTCCTTGGTCGCCACGCCCATCTGCTCGCGCATCCGGGCCTCGACCAACGCCCGCCAGCTGAGCGCCTCTTGCCCGCCGAGGATCAGCTCGAGCCGATCGCCGCGGCACTCGATCAGCCGCCCGGAGATCGCGACCTTGGCCGCGCGCTCCTCCCAGAGCACCAGATCGAGCTCGGCCGAGAGCAGCTCGATCTCGACCGGGTCGCGGCTCAACCACTCGCGCCGGGCTTGGCCCGCGATCTCGAGTTCGAAGGGGAAGGCCTCGCGCAGGCGTCGACGCAGCAGCGGGACCAAGCCCTCGTCGATCTCGTCCTTGTGCAGCACGTCGCGGGGATCGAAGCCGACATCGAGCAGGTCCTTGCCGAAGGTCGCGTGGAAGCCTCGCTTGTTCGACAAGAACAAGCACTGCGGCGGCCGCTCGGCGAACATCCCTCGCACGCTGTTGGCCAGATAGATGGTCTCCCACCATTGATCGACCGGCACGAAGCGCAGGGTCTCGAGCTGGATGTCTTGCACGAGCAGGCCGCGGGGCACGAGCAGCTCGGCCAGGGTCCGCGCGTAGCTGCTCGCTTGGGTCAGCATCGTGGTCGGCAGTGAGCGCTGGCCCGCGTGGCGAGGCTCGGCGTCGGCGACCACTTGCACCGCCGGATAGCGGCTCGCCCAGCGATCGACCGCCAGCTGGGTGTCCGGGCCGGGGCGATCGAGGCAGACGACGCTGAGTCGCTCGAGCAGGGCCGGGTCGCGTCGCGCGAGCAGCTCGAGCAGGGCTTCGAGGTGAACGAGGTGGTCCTCGACGACGACCAGCGGTCGACGCTGCAGCTCCATCGCCATGGACGCCATGCGCGACGCTAACACGCTCGAGCGTCAGCGTGCGCAGCGAAACCCGACCAAGCTCGTCCGCGCGTCCGGTTCGATCCCATAGCGATAGCTCGCGCGCAGATCCGAGGGCCCGCTGTAGAAGCTGCCGCCGCGCACGACTCGAACCTCGCCTTGCCAGACCCCGAGCGGATCCCGACCTGGCGCGAGGTTGCGATAGCTGTGCGCGTCCCACCAGTCGAACACCCACTCGGCCACGTTGCCGGCCATGTCGAGCGCGCCGCTCGGGCTCGCGCCCGCGGGTCGACTCCCGACCGCCTCGCCGAAGTCGGAGCAGCCGCTCATGACCGCCTGCGAACAGCTCGGCGCTCGGTCGCCCCAAGGGTAGCGCCGGCCGTCGAGCCCCCGAGCCGCGCGCTCCCACTCGGCCTCGCTCGGCAGCCGCTTGCCGACCGCGTCGCAGTAGTTGGCCGCCTCGATCCAGCTCACGCAGACCACTGGATGATCGCCCGCGAGCATCGCCTCGGGCAGCGGGGCGCCGAGATCGAGGCGTTGACCGGTCCACACCCAGCAGGTGTCGATGTCCGGCTCCGGGCAGGCGCCCGCCGCCTCGCACACGCGATACTCGGCCCAGCTGACCTCGTGGCGATCGAGCGCGAACCCACCCAGCTCGATCCGGCGATCGGGCAATTCGTCGTTCTCGCACTCGCGCTCGTGCTCGCGCTCGCAGCCCATCGTGAAGCGGCCGGGCGCGACGGCGATCATGTCCTCGACGCTCAGATCGATCCGCGCCCGGGCATCGACCAGCGCCTCGTCGGTCAAGCTGGCCAGCCCGGGGTCGAGCGCTGGGCTCTCGCGCCGCTGGCGTGCGAGCGGCGAGGGTCGAGGTCCGAGCCCGGCGAGGTCGGCGAGCATCAGGTCGACGCCCGAGGCTTGCAGACGCGTCGAGCGATCGATCTCGTGCTCGGCTCCTTCGTCATGATCGAGATCGCCGAGCAGCGCCTGGGCGTAGACCGCCAGCTCGATCGCGCTGACCCAACCATCGCCGTTCGCGTCGGCCCAGCCTTGCAGACCGCCGAGCGCCGCATAGGCGAGCGCGGGCCAGCGAAGGCCCGCGAGCTCGGCCTGGCAGCTCGGCTCGACCCCGGCCGTCAGCACGAACACGTTGCGCGGGAGGCCGCGCTGCTCGGCCATCGCCGCGCTGCCGATCGAGCGCGCGAGGTCGAGCAAGAACGAGTCGCTGGGCGCCGGGTCGACCTCGAGATCGAGCTGATCGTCGACCGGCGCGGGCCGCCCGAGCGCCCGCCCGAGCACGCGAGTGTCGGCCGGAACCCCGCCTCGCCAGCCCTCGCGCGGCGCCTCCGTGCAGGCGTCGAGCAGCAAGAAGGCGCTCTCGTGATAGCCCGCGCCGAGCCGCTCGAGCAGCTCGACGAGCTCGACCTCGCCCTCGCTGACCCGCAGGCGCGCCTGGCCCAGCGACGACGACTCGCCCGCGCCGATGAACACCACCCACAACATCGCGCCCTCGCCCGCTTGGTGGGCCATGGACTCGAGCGCGCGTCGGACCTGATCGGGCGTGGCTTCTTCGTTGCGGAGCAGACGAACGTGGCTGGGCCGGAGCCCGCGGGTCGTGACCAAGTAGCGCCACCAACCAGAAGCGAGCGCCCACGCGCCCGGACGCCCGCCGAGCGCGGGCTCGTCGATCGCGATCAGCAAGGCCGCGTCGGCGCGACCGTCGTGACGACCCGCCGGTGGATCGCCGAGGTCGGGCCAGCCGGGGCCCGGGCTCGCCGACTCGGCCAGCTCGGGCGTGCAGGCGAGCGACGCGGACAACCCGGGCAGGGCGAGCAACGCAAACGAGGACGAGCGGCGCATCGGGGATCTCGGCGAAGTCGAGCCTGCGCGGTCGTGCGCCGCAGATCAAATCGGCTCGCGCGGCGGCGGTGGAAGTGGACGCGGCGATGCGTCACACTCGCGATCGCTCCGGCCATGCTCAACCCGCTCAGGATCCTCGGCGCCGCCTCCTTGCTGGTCGCGTGTGTACCCTCGAGCCGGGCCGAGTCGGAGCCGATTCAACAGCCGGCCCAAGCCGTCGCTGCGATCACGTCGACCGACGAGAGCGACACCGGCGGCGCCGACGAGCCCGAAGCCGACGAGCCCGCCGCCGAGGTCATCGCCGATTCGAAGCTCGTCGAGCACTTCGTCGTCGACCCCACGGTCGCGCCCTCGCTGATCGAATTCAGCCAGGACCTCGCCCAAGCCGGCTCGCTCTGGCTCGGCAAGCTCGAGGGCAACGGTGGTCGCGACGTGCTGATCTTCATCCCGCCCGGCGCCAAGGATGCCGCGCAGTTCGAGTTCGTCTATCACTTCCACGGCACCTACAGCGAGGCGTTCGTGCGCCCGGCCGAGGGCCTCGACAAGCAAGAGTGGGTCGGCTGGGATCGCCTCCAACAGACCCTCGAGGCGATGATCGAGCTGCAAGGCCAAGCCGGCCATGAGCACAACGTCGCGCTGATCTACCCCTTCAGCGCCGGCAAGCGGCTCGAGCCTGGCCACAAGGGTTGGAGCAACGACATGTACGATCGGATGTGGATGCTGCCCGCCGATCCGCCCGACCCGAATTACCGCGACTCCTTCGCCAA
>JAMHUH010000329.1:0-5253 GCA_035904925.1 Nannocystaceae bacterium | reverse complement strand
CTTCGCCCGGATCGTCACGCCGACCTCGATGGTCCCCGTGGCCGAGTACCTGCGCTTTCAAGAGGCCCTGCTGACCCGCTTTTACGCCGACGATCTCGACGCGTATTGGAAGGTTGGCGTCCACGCGGGTCGCTGGGCGCTGACCGAGGGGCCCTACCGACACCTGATCTCCCAGACCGCCGACATCGACAGCGCCTTGGCGGCGATCTTGCCCAAGCTGTGGAAGATCAACATCGACACGGGCGAGCTGAGCTTTCGTCGCGAGGGCGACTTGGTCACGGTGCGCATCGACGAGGTCGACGTCTGGCACCCTGCGCTCGAGCTGACGACCATGGGTTACGCCCAGGCCACGCTCGAGCTGATCACCGGTCGCAAGGTCGTGGGCAAGTGTGTCAGCGGCCATGCCCAAGGTCAGCTCGGCTGCGTCTACGAATTCCGGCTCGGTTGATCGGGCGCGAGTTGGCGAGTTCGCGTGATAGCCTGCGCGGGTGCTCGAGGCCCTGATCGCGCGTCCTTGGCTGGGCTGGTTGGCCTGGCTGGTGGTGGTCAACCTCGTCACCTTCGCCGCCTATGCGTACGACAAGCTCGCAGCCACGAAGGGCAAGACCCGCAGCGGCGCGAGCAAGGCGAGGCGCGTGCCCGAGTCGACCCTGCACGGCCTCGCGCTGCTCGGTGGCTTCGTCGGCGGCTGGGTCGGACGCCACGCGCTCCGGCACAAGACCCGCAAGCCGATCTTCGCGCTCGTGCTCGGGTTCGCGACGGTCGGCCACGCGGCGTTGGTCTGGGCGCTGCTGCCGTAGCTACGCGATCCTCGGGCCTGCAGGTCGGCTCAATTCTCGGTGGACCGAGCCGACTGGCGGTCCCAGGCGTGCATCAGCGCGTGATCTACGTCGGCTCGGCCGTGAGCGGCTGCGCGAGTTCGTCGGGCTCGAGCACGCCGGCGTCGAGCAGCTGCCTCAACAACCAGTTCGGATCGACACCGACGGTCGAGTGAGCGACGGCAGCGAACTCCTCGGCGGTCCCGTCGGTCATGAAGCGCCGCGGCTGCCGGCCGTTGAGCAGCGAGATGTTGAGCAGCACGCTTCGCATCAGCGACTGACGGATGCTGCGGCCGAGGATGACGGTGCGCGAGTCGATCATCAGATCGCTGACCCGCTCGTGCTCGACTCGCATCGCCTCGCGTGTCTCGCTGCTCGGTGTCGGGCACTTGGCTCCGACGATCGACGCGAAAAAGAGCCGATCGTTGACGGCGGCGTGGCTGCGCTCGATCAGCTTGGACAGTTCGCGAGCGCCAGCGACCGAGGGCTCGGTCCAGCGAATGATCAAGATGCGCTCGTGGGCGAAGGACTTGAAGTGCACGGCATCGGCCTCCCGGATGACGATCCACCAATGCCGTAATTCTATGGATTTTGCGAGCCGGCTCGCTGGTCGGTCGAGATTTTTCGCGCGCTCCCGCGCGTGAAATGTCAAAATCACGCGCAACGCATTCGGCGCACGCTGATCTTTGGGACCCTTTGCTCGATCCTCTCACTCGAGCCACGCGTCGACCACCGGATCCAGCTGAACCTCGCGATCGATCATCGCGAGCGGCTCGGGCCCGGTGCGAGCCCGGCAGCACCAAGCCCTCGAGCCGGCATTCGTACCAGCGAGTGTTCGCGGTCGACGTGATGACTCCGCGCTGCCGCGGCGCGATGACGCTCATCGAGCTCGCCAACGAGCGCGAGGCGATCGAGCGCGACCGCGTCGATCGGCTTGGCCGCCGGTGAAGAGACCGGCGAACCGATCGGCGCCCGAGCGCGACCATGTTGTGAGCGGCGATGGCCCGGGCTCGCCAGCGTGGAGCGGACTCGGGTTGCTCGCGCTTCGGCGTCGTCGGGGCCGGTGAAGCGGGGCCGGTGAAGCGCATGGCTGCTCGGCGGCAATCCGTCACGCGGCTCGAAGTGAGCTCGCGCGAGTCTGGCAGTGCCACGAATCGGCGATTCGATCATTCTCGTGGGTGTGTGTGCGCGTTCGCGCGAGTTCAACGAGTCATGCTATGCACGAGTCATGATGAGGTCGATGGTGATTCTCGTGGGGTGCCTGCTCGCGGGGACCGAGAGCACGGGCGGCAATCAATGGCCCAATTGCGAGCCCTCGGTCGAGCCGATGTGGTTCGCGTCGCCAGCGGAGGGCGCGGTGGTGACGTCGCCTGTCGTCGTCGAGGTCGACGCCACCTATCAATGTTATTGCGACGATGGTGCGTGTTTCCCCTGGCCAATCATGCAAGTCGAGGTCTGGGTCGACGAAATTCCAGGGTCCACGATCACCGGCCCCATCGGCGCCTTCGAGTTCGAATTGGAGCCGGGCACCCATACCTTCGAGGCGCGCCCCGTCGAATGGGAGATCGCCGCGTCCGCCGATCCGATCACGATCACGGTGATCGCCGACGATCCGGAACCGACTGGTTCCGGCGGCGATTCGAGCACGGGCTGGGCTCGCGCTGCTCGGCTTGCTCGGACTTCGACGTCGTCGGGGCCAATAGATGTCGTCGGGGCCGGTGAAGCCGAGCCTCAGCAGTCCTCGCACCAATTCGACATCGCCCCGAGATCGACCACCTGCGTGAACCCAGCCTGCTCGAGCGCGGTCCGGGCCTTCTTGGTCCGGTTGCCCGAGCGGCAGTAGAGGACGATCGGCTTGCCACGATCGCCTCCGAGCAGCTCGCTGATCTCGTCGACGCGCGCGGCGACTTGATCGTGGGGGATCAGCTTCGCGCCCTCGACATGGCCGGCCTCGAACTCGCTGTCGGTGCGGACGTCGAGCAGCAGCGCCCCCTCGTCGCGGACGAGCCGCCGAGCCAGCGCTGGGGTGTCGGTCTGGGTCTCGCTCGTGCCGGGCCGGGCCTCGGCCTGACGCGGCTCGGCGCAGCCGCTCAGCGAAAACAGGCTCAGCGCGAGCCCAGACGCGCACAGTGCTCGGGTTGGCGAAATCGTCACCTTCCCATGCTACCCAACTTCGCGGATGCGAACACTCGGACGGCAAGCGAAGGGACTCCGACTCGAGCGGATGAAGGGCTCGAACTCGTGGGTCGAGGGCAGCTTTCGCAACGTTCACCCGATGTTGCCCAACCTGCGCGGCGGTCCGATGCCCAGCGTGAGCGAGTTCCTGCGCAGCGGCGGCCGCCGACTTCCGCAGGCCCCGCTGCCCGCGATCGATCCCCGCGAGGGCTGGGCGCGGCCGATCGAGACCGGCCTGCGCGCGACCTGGCTCGGCCACTCGACCGTGCTGCTCGAGATCGACGGCGCGCGGGTGCTGACCGATCCGGTCTGGGGCGAGCGGGTCTCACCGATCGGCTTCATGGGCCCCAAGCGCTTTCAGCCGGTGCCGATCACCATCGACGCGCTGCCCGAGCTCGACGCGGTGATCATCTCGCACGATCACTACGACCACCTCGACTACCCGACCATCCGCGCGCTCGCGGCCCGCGAGGTCCCCTTCATCACCTCGCTCGGCGTCGGTGCGCACCTCGAAGCTTGGGGGATCCCGGCCAAGCGGATCATCGAGCTCGACTGGTGGGAGGCCTGGAATCACCCGCGCAAGGCCCTGACCTTGACCGCCGCGCCCTCGCAGCACTTCTCGGGTCGCGGCCCCGGCAAGCGCAACTCGACCTTGTGGTCCTCCTTCGTCGCTCGCGGCTCTCGCCACGCCGTGTTCTTCAGCGGCGACACCGGCCTGACCACCCAGTACACCGAGATTCGAGCCAAGCTCGGCCCCTTCGACTTGATCATGCTCGAGGTCGGCGCCTACCACCCCGCGTGGGGGGATATCCACCTCGGCCCCGACAACGCGCTCGAGGCCCTCGCCTTGCTCGGCGGCGGCGCGTTCTTGCCGGTGCATTGGGGCACCTTCAGCCTCGCCATGCACGACTGGGATGCTCCGGTCGAGCGGCTGATCGAGCTCTCGCCGATCGCGGGCGTGCAGCTGGTCATGCCGCGCCTCGGCGAGGTCGTCGAGCCTTCGCGGGTCGAGCGGGTCGAGACTTGGTGGCGCAGCGAGGGGGGCGACGTGGTCGCGCGCGAGGTTGTGCAGCCGGAGGCGGAGGCGGTGACCCGTGACAGCGAAAAGACCCTCGAGTGGCCGATCGATTGATGAACGAGCCCCGGCGATTTCGCATGGTTGGCGAGCTCGTCGGCTACGCGCGAGGTCTCGCGCGGATGCCCAGCTTGGCGCTCGACTGGAACACGCTGCCTCGCGGTGACGCGCCGGTCATGGTCCTGCCGGGCTTCGCCGCCGACGATCCCTCGACGGCGGTGATCCGTGGCGTGCTCGGGCGACTCGGCCACGTGACGCAGGGCTGGGGCCTCGGGCGAAACAACGGCGACCACGTCCAATTGCTGCCGCGCTTGCTCGATCGGATCGCGACCTTCGCCGAGGAACAGGGCCGACCGATCATGCTGATCGGCTGGAGCCTCGGAGGCATGTTCGCCCGCGAGGCCACGCGCGCCCAGCCCCGACACGTTCGGGCGATCGTGACCTTGGGGACGCCGGTCGTGGGTGGGGGCGCGGGCGCGCTCTCGCTTCCGATCACGGCGATCTACAGCAAGCGCGACGCGATCGTCGATTGGCGACACTGCATCGATCCGAACCCCGCCAACCGGGTCGAGTACATCGAGGTCGAGGCGACGCACCTCGAGCTGGGCGTCGCGCCGGAGGTCATGAAGATCTTGGCCTCGCTGCTCGCTCGCCACCCTCCGACGACGACTCCACGCTGACCCTGCGCCCGACCTCGTCGCGCGCCGCAGCTCTTGCGCGGGCCGCCCTGGGCGATCGGGGTACCTTGCGTCCCGGTGGCGCCCTATCTCCTGATCGCGCTGCTCCTCGCCATCGAGCCAGCCAGCGCAGACCCGGTCGCGCTCGACGAAGCGGCGCTCTGGGCCGAGGCCGGCGCGCTCGAGCAGCAGGGCGCGTACGAAGCCGCGTCCCAGGTGTTCGCGCCGCTCGCCGACGCCTACCCGCAGGACTACGCGATTCAGCTGCAAGCGGCGTGGCTGGCCTTCTCGGCCGGCGACTACGCGCGGGCCGAGACTGGCTACGCGCGGGCGATCGAGCTCTCGCAGGGCGTGGCCGAGGCTCGCTCGGGGCTGGCGTGGACGCACCTGCGCCAAGCCAAGCCGAGCCGAGCGCGGCGCGAGTTCGAAGCCTTGCTCGCCGAGCACCCGGGGCTCGCGTCGGCCGAGGCGGGGCTGGACGAGCTTCGCCAGCGTCGCTTCATCATCA
>JAMHUH010000328.1:0-6426 GCA_035904925.1 Nannocystaceae bacterium | reverse complement strand
AAGAGTGCGACGACGGCAACGACCTCGACACCGACGCCTGCATCCCGACCTTCTGCACGCTCGCGACCTGCGGTGACGGGGTCCTGCACGAGGGCGTCGAGACCTGCGACGACGGCAACCTCGTCGACACCGACGCCTGCCCGACCAGCTGTGAGCCGGCCTTCTGCGGCGACGGCTTCGCGGAGGCGGGCGTCGAAGAGTGCGACGACGGCAACGGGGTCGACGGCGACGGCTGCACGACCCAGTGCTTGGCCGAGAACAAGCGCGCCTTCGTCAGCAGCATGCTCTACGACGGCAACCTCGGCGGGCTCGCGGGCGCCGACGCCAAGTGCCAGGCGCTCGCCGACGCGGCCAACTTGCCCGGCACCTACATGGCCTGGATCTCGACCGCGGGCGGCTCGCCCTCGACCCGCTTCACCCAGTCGACGACCCCCTACGTGCGCGTCGACGGGACCCAGATCGCGGCCAACTGGGCGGCGCTGATCGACGGCTCGATCGACGCCGCGCTCAACCTGACCGAGTCCGGCGGGGCCGCGCCGGTCGGCAACACCAGCTGCGCGGGCGGTGGGCATCCGACGGTCTGGTCGGCGACCAGCCAGTCGGGCACCTACTCGGGCTCGGCGTGCACCGACTTCACCTCGACCGCGGGCAGCGGGCTCTGGGGCGAGGCGAACATGACCAACACCAGCTGGACCTCGTGGTGTTCGGGCGGCGTGTGCACCTGGACCTCGTCGATCTACTGCTTCCAGCAATGAGTCCAGGAGAGCGAGAACCATGGCCAAGCTGAGCATCCGCCAAGGCGACTGCCTGACCTCGATCGCGCTCGCGCGCGGCTTCGATCCCCAGACCTTGTGGGATCACCCCGACAACGCCGAGCTCAAGCAATTGCGCAAGAGCCCGCACGCGCTGCTGCCCGGCGACAAGCTCGAGGTCCCAGCGATCGAAGAGCGCGAGGAGGGGGTCGCGACCGGCAGCGTCGGTCGCTTCAAGCTCAGCGTCGGCCCGGTCAAGCTGCGGATCCGCCTGACCCGCCACGCCGAGCCGCGCGCCGACGAAGCCTACGAGCTGATCTTCGAAGAGCAGACGATCAGCGGCACGACCGACGGCGATGGTTGGATCGATCAGCCGATCCCCTCGACCGCGACCCGAGCGACCTTGTCCTTGCTCGAGGGCGAAGAGACCTACGAGCTCCAGCTCGGGCACCTCGATCCCCACGACAGCCCGAGCGGGATCCAACAGCGGCTGCGCGCGCTGGGGTTCTACTTTGGTGCGGTCGACGAAGAGATCGGGCCGCAGACTCAGGCGGCGATCCGGCGCTTTCAGACCAAGCAAGGGCTCGAGGTCAGCGGCGAGGCCGACGACGCGACAGCCGACGCGCTGCGCGACGCGTATGGGAATTGATTCCTAAGCTCGCGCCCAGACGGCCGAGTCGCGGCGATGAAAGCAGACCATGCACTGCCCAGGCGTGCGGATCCCGGTGATCCGGTCGCGCCCGTGGCGGTCGAGGGTGCGGGTCTGGATCTGCCCGTCGGGCAGCTTGATCCGGTAGGGCTCGAAGGGGACCGGGTTGTTGTCGACGTCGACCAGCTCGATCACGACCGTGTGGGTGTCGGGCGGGGCGATCGGCGGGGCCTCGTCGGGCTTGCGCTCGGGGCGTTCGCCGACCGAGCGCTTGGCCTCGATCACCCAGACCTCGAGCTGGCCGGACTCGACCATGCCGACGATCCGATCGGCGATGTCGTTGCTGCGGCTCGAGAGCGGCGAGCCGACGACGAGCCGACGCAGGAGCGACTGCGAGTCGCGGGCGTGGAGGCTCCGGATCACGCTCGCGGCTTCGCGGGCGCCGAGTCGACGGCCCTCGGAGCCGCGTCGCCGATCGGAGCGGCGATGGAAATGATACTCGCGCGAGCCCTTCCTGATTCGCTCACTCATCCCTGACTCGCTCGCTCATGGTTGGCCCGCGGCGATGCTACCAGCTCTGCTCGCGGCGGTGGTGGTGATCGCGGGCTTCGCCGGGTTCACGCGCGCAACGCCTCGGTCATCGCGGCGCTGCGTGGGGGGCAGGGATCCCCGACCGCGCGCGCTGCCGAGCACGCCTCGAGATTGGCACCGCCAGGCCCATATCAGGCCGGCGGCCACGGGGCTATAGTTCCGGCCCTCCAATGGCCGAAACTCTCGAGCAACCAGTCATCGTACGTTTCGAGTCCGACGTCGCCGACGTCGACTGGCAGGTCGCGGGCTTCCGGTTGAGCGAGGGCTTCAACGAGCCCTTCGAGCTCGCGATCGAGCTCTACACCACCGATCTGTGGGCCGAGCCCGCGCAGCTGCTCGGCGCCAACGCGACGCTCTTCCTCGAGCGCGGCACGCTCGAGCGCGAGGTCTCGGGCATCATCGAGCGGATCGAAGACGGGGCGATCCAGCAAGGTCGCCTGGTCACGCGCTTGACGGTCGTGCCCGCCCTCATCGCGCTCGGCATGCGCAAGACCAGCCGGATCTTCCAGGAGATGACCATCCCCGAGATCCTCGACGAGGTCTTGAAGGAGGGGCTCGATCCCTTCGAGCGCAGCGTCGACACCGGCTACCTCGGCGGCAGCTACTCGAGCCAGGAGTACACCGTCCAGTACCAAGAGACCGACCTGCAGTTCGTCCATCGCCTGCTCGAGGAGTACGGGATCAGCTATCGCTTCACCTGCCAGGACGGCAAGGAGACGATGGTGCTCGGCGACAGCGAGAGCGCCTGGGTCGACCTGGTCTCGCTCGGCAACGAGCCCGGCGTGCTGGCGGTCAACCTCCGCGACGGCGGCTCGGGTGGGCGCGAGGACGTGCGCAAGTTCCATCGGACTTCGAAGCTGCGCTCGACCGTCGCGCGCACGATGGTCTTCGACTGGATGGCGCCCGAGAGCTTGGTCGACGCCGAGGGCAGCAAGGCCGCCGACGTCGTCATCCCCAACGGCGCCGAGCTGACGCCCGAGCGCGAGGAGTACGATCACGGCGAGCCGAGCACGACCTACGGCTATCGCACCGGCGGGCTCGTGCTCGGCGACCTCGAGACCCAGATCGCCCTGCGTCGGGCGCTGCATCAGCGCGACGCCGTCCGCTGCCTCGGGACCAGCACGGCCACCCAGATGGCGCCCGGCTGCAAATTCGAACTGCTCGATCACCCGCAGGCCGACCTCGGCACCGAGTACCTGGTCACCGAGGTCATCCACAGCTACGGCAGCTTCGCGGGCGGCGAGCCGGGCACCGACGCCTTCATCAATCAGTTCGAGTGCATCCCCTCGGTGGTCGAGTGGCGACCGGCGCGTCGCCACCCGCGGCCGAAGGTCGCGAGCGTCCAGACGGCGACCGTGGTCGGCCCGGCGGGCGAAGAGATCCACACCGACGAGCACGGTCGGATCAAGGTCCAGTTCCACTGGGATCGCGGCGGCGCCTTCGACGAGAACAGCTCCTGCTTCGTCCGCGTGGTCCAGCCTTGGGCGGGCAACGGCTGGGGCTTCGTCTGGCTGCCGCGGATCGGCATGGAGGTCGCGGTGACCTTCGTCGACGGCGACCTCGATCGCCCGATCGTCACCGGCAGCCTCTACAACGGCAGCCACTCGACCCCCTATCCGCTGCCCGACGAGAAGACCAAGAGCACGATCAAGTCCGAGAGCACGCCCGGCGGCGGCGGCTTCAACGAGCTGCGCTTCGAGGACGCCGCGGGCTCCGAAGAGATCTACATCCACGCGCAGAAGGACTTCAACGAGGTCGTGCTCAACGACCACAACACCACGGTCGGCAACAACCAGACCAACAACGTCGACGTCGACCAGACCCAGACCGTCCACGGCAACCAGAGCGAGACGGTCGACGGCAACCAGGACATGACCGTCGGCGGCAACCGGACCGTGCACGTGGTCGGCGACTTCGAAGAGACGATCGACGCGACCGAGACCCGGACGGTGACCGGCGCCGTGACCGAGACCTTCGCGGCCAGCGAGACCCGCGACATCGCGGCCGATCAGAGCGAGACGATCGGCGGCAGCGTGACCCGAACGATCACCGGCGGCGTGACCGAGACCGTGACCGGCGCGCTCAGCCAGACGATCATCGGCGGGGTCTCGTGCACGACCCCGGCCACTTACGAGGTCACCGCGGCGGCCGGCATCACCATGACCGCGCCGGCCGGCATCAAGATGATCGCCCCGGGCGGGTTCACGGTCATCGCCCCGGGCGGCACGACCACGGTCGACTCCTTCTTCGACAAGCACGGTGGCAAGAGCGCCGACGCGTTCGCGTTCAAGATGTCGATCTCGGGCATGAAGGTCGACATCTGCGCCGCGCTGGCGCTGGGCGTGGCCAACAACAAGGTCGACTTGGTCGCGATGAAGGTCGACATCGCCGGCGCGGCGATGAAGGCCGGCCGGCAAGCGACGATCGACTCGCTCGGCATGGCGCTCCAGCAGGGCTACGTCAACCTCCACCTCTTCGGCCTGATCTCGCTGGTCTGAGCGCAGGTTCGATCGATGAACCAAAAAGTCCTCGGAACCATCGTCTTGTTGGTGCTCATCGTCGGCAGCCTGGCCTTCGCGTTCGGGCCCGAGCTGCTGCGCTCGCGTCGACGCGACGCGCTCCTGCGCGAGGGCAGCGACGCGCTCGCGACCATCGTTCGGCTCGACGAGACCGGCAATCAATTCAACGACCAGCCCGAGGTCCGCGTCACCTTGGTCGTCCAACCGGCCCAGGGTGAGCCCTGGCAGGCCGAGGTGATCGAGGTGCTCTCGGCCGTCGATCTGGTCAACTTCCAGATCGGCGCCACGGTCCCGGTCAAGTACGACTCGGCCAACCCGGCCGAGGTCGCGCTGGCTGGGCGGCCGCAGCCCTCGGCGAGCGTCACCCCGAAGGCTCCGTGAAGGTCGTCAAGCCAGGCAAGCTCGCGCTGCTCAGTCGCTGCTTCGAGCACGAGCGGCGCTTCTACATGGGCGTGTCGGTCTTGATGTTCGTGCCGCTGGTCGAGCGCGCCGCCGCGACCTTGCTGCCCGAGGTCGGGATGTGGACCTTCGTCGCCGATCGCATGGGCAAGGACGCGGTGCTCGACGCCGGCGTGCCCAAGACCCGCGCCGAATTTTTGATCCACGGATCCGCGTTCACACCCGGCGGCCGACCGGCGCCAGGCTGCCCGGTGCGGGTCCGCGTCGGTGAGTTCGAGAAGATCCTGCACGTGCTCGGCGATCGACTCTGGCGGGGCTCGACCCCGAGCGACCCGCAGCCCTTCACGAGCATGGCGATCGACTGGGCCCACGCCTTCGGCGGCCCGAGCTGCCTCGAGAACCCGCTCGGCAAGGGCGCCGACGAGGTCGACATCGAAGGCGCCCGGATCCGCTTCTTGCCCAACGTCGAGCTGCCGCGCGAGCACGTTCAGAGCCCGCGCCAACGACCGACGCCGGCCGGCTTCATGCCGATCGACATCAGCTGGCCGCAGCGCACCCGGCTGGCCGGCACCTACGACCAAGACTGGCTCGAGAACCGCTTCCCCGGGTTCGCCCGCGACGTCGACTGGGGCATCCACAACGTCGCGCCGCGCGACCAACAGGTCGAGCGTTGGTGGCAGAGCGGCGAGCGGATCGAGCTCGAGAACCTCCACCCCGACAAGCCGCTGGTCGTCGCCGAGCTGCCCGACTTTCGGGCCCGGACCTTCGTCAGTCGGCGCAAGCTCGGGCCCGAGCAGATCGACGAGGTCGAGCTCGCCTTCCAGACCTTGTGGCTCTTCCCCGACGCCGAGAAGGCCGTGATGATCTTCTCGGGCTCGACCCGCGTGCTCGAAGAGGACGGCTCCGACATCCTGCATCTGCTGGTCGCGGCCGAGCGCGAGGGCGAGCGACGATCGAAGGCCCACTACGTCGCCGCGTTGATCGCTAGGCTCGACAAGGAAAAGGGCGCGGTCGCGTTCTTGCGCGAGCGCGAGCTGCTGCCCGACAACCTCCCGGCGCCGGCCGAGCCCGAGATGGCCGAGGACCTCGAGCTCAGCGCCAGCGAGGGCCTGCTCCAGGCGAACATGCACAACAAGGCGGTCAAGGAGGTCGAGAAGTCGCGGGCCTTCATCGCCGCGCTCGGCCTCGACCCCGACATTCACGGACCCGCGATCCCGCAGCCGCCCGCGCCACCACCGAGCGCCGAGCAGATGCCCGAGCTGGTCGAGAAGCTGCTCGCCGAGGCCAAGGCGCTCGAGGAATCCGAGCGGGCGCAGATGGTCGCCAAGAAGGCCGACATCGCCAAGATGGTCGACGAGGCTGGCATCGAGGGCTTCGACAGCGAGGTCCTGCGCCGCGAGCAAGAAGAGACCCCGGTCGGTCCGCCGACCTTCACCGCAGTCGGTCAGCGAGCCCTGCTCGCGGACATCGCCGCCGACGCGCGCCGCAAGGGCACGATCATCGACGAGATCGAAGA
>JAMHUH010000327.1:0-11175 GCA_035904925.1 Nannocystaceae bacterium | reverse complement strand
CCCGCGACGACCGAGAGCCAGATCGGCAGGTCGATCCCCGCGACCGCCTCGAGCGAGATCTCGACCTCGGCGGTGCTCGTGTGGGTCTCGAGCAAGAGCAGGTCGACGCCGGCCGCGACCAGCATCGAAGCGAGCGTGCGCTGCTCGGCGATCGCCAGCTCGCGCGGCTCGATCCCCCGGGTCGGCGGCAGCGAGCCGGCGATCCGGATCTTCGCCCAGCCCTGCTCGCGCTTGGGGTCTTGCTCGGCGCAGCGCTGCCGAGCGCGATCGATGGTCAGCACCGAGCGCTCGACCAGCGCGCGCGCGTGCTCGGCCAAGCCCGCCTGCGCGAGCGTGTGCAGGTGCAGACCGAAGCTGTTGGTCGTGATGATCTGCGCGCCGGCCCGGATGAAGTCAGCGTGGATCTGCTCGACCAGCTCGGGCGCGTCGAGCAGCGCGCGGGCGGAGAAGAGCGGAGCCTCGAGCGAGAAGCCGCGCCGGACCAGCTCGGTCCCCATCGCGCCGTCGAGCAGCAGCGTCATGCTCGGGATGATGCCCGAGACTCGCTCGCGCGACGACTCAGCCCGTCGGCATCGCCCTGAGCACCCTCGCGATCAAGCCGTCGAGATCGAGCGCATCGCGTGAGTTCGACATCCCGAGCCGCACGATCACCAGGTCGCGCGAGGGGATCACGATCACCGCTTGGCCTTGAAATCCGCTCGCTTGGTAGGTGTCGCGCGGGGCGCTGGGGAAGCGACGATCGCTCGGGTCTTCGGGCCGCCCGCCGTTGGTCCACCACTGCGCACCGTACTCGCCGATCGGCGCGGTCGGGGTCGGCGTCGAGACGTAGTCGACCCAGCCCTCGGGCAAGATCCGCCGATCGTTCCAGACGCCATCGTGCAGGTGCAAGAGCCCGAAGCGAGCCCAGTCGCGCGCTGTGGCGTGCATGAACGAGGAGGCGACGAAGGTGCCCGAGGCGTCGGGCTCCATCACCGCGCTGGTCATGCCGATCGGATCGAAGAGCGCCTCACGAGGGAAGGCGAGGTAGCGAGCCCAGGCATCCTCGCCGCCGCCGGCACGGGCCTCGACGCGCTGGCGGACGATCCACGCGAGCAGGTTCGAGGTCCCGCTCGAGTAGCTCCAGACCGTGTCGGGCGGCGAGTCGAGCGGTGAGGTCATCGCAAACTCGGCCGCGCTCGGGCTTTCGAAGAGCATCGCGGTCGCGTCGGTGAGCGGGCCGTAGACCTCCTTGAAGCTCAGCCCGCTGCTCATGCGCATGAGCTGGTCCAAGGTGATCCCGGCGCGCGGATCTTCTTCGCCTTGCCAGGCGGGGATCGGCGCGGGCGCGTGGAGGTCGAGCTCGCCTTGGCCGACGAGGATTCCGATCAGCGTCGCGTTGACGCTCTTGGTCATCGACCAGCCCGGGAGGCGCGTGTTGGCGTCGATGCCCTCGGCGTAGCGCTCGGCGACGAGCTGATCGCCGTGAACCACGAGGATCGCCCGGGTCAGGATTGGCTTGTCGGGGTCGGGCTCGGCGAAGCCATAGTCGAGCGCGGCCGCGAGCGCGTCGGAGTCGATGCCCGCGAGCGGGGTCTCGGAGACGACGTCGCTGATCGGCCAGGCTCGATCGGCGAGCTGCGGCCGGGGTTCGAAATCCGGAGTTTGGGCGCGCAGCTGCTCGGGGGTCGCGTCGATCGCCAAGGTGCAGCCGAGGCCCTCGCGGAAGAGGGCAGTGCGCGGAGCCATGCCGAGCAAGCGCGAGGTCACCGTCTTGGCCTCGTCGTCGACGCGGGCCGAGATGTACCAGTAGGGCCGCAGCTCTTCGCGCTCGATCCGCTCGCGCTCGAGCCCGTCGACGAAGAGGCCCGAGCACAGGATCTTGGCGTAGTAGCCGGTGCCCGTCGGCGCGATCCAGCCGTTGACGAACACCAGGCCCGCGAGCGTGACCACGCCCAAGCCGATTGCGATCGCTCGCCGACGTCGCTTGCTCATCGCTCGCAGGCTATGCGCTAGCCGAGCGCGCTTCCACTTCGATTCGCGAGCCGACGCGCGTTCGCGTGGAGCGGCTCAGTCGCGGCGCCGACGGATGCCCGCGATGCCGAGCACGAGCACGCCCGTCAGCGCGAGGCCGCCACCGAGGCGGGTCGGGTCGATGACCGAGCAGCCATTGGTCTTGCCGGTCTCGCTGCCCGCACCCGCGAGCACGACCACGTTGACCGGGGCCGAGGGGTTCTCGTCGGCGCCCGCGATCGCGACGGCGACCAGCTCGTGCATGCCTTCGTCGAGCGAGACGCTGGTGAAGGTCCAGGGCGCTTGGCTGAGCGTGGCCACGGTCGCGCCGTCGACTCGCAGCTCGACGCGGTCGAGGCCGAGCTCGGTTACGAAGACATCGAGGACCACGTCGATCGACGCGGGCGCGCCCTCGAAGCTGGCCCCGTCTTCGGGCGAGGTGATGGTGGCGGACGAGGGATCAGGCCCGACATCGGCCGCGGCGACGCTGGCGAAGCCGAGCGAGCTCGAGGCGATGGAGGCGGTGAGGAAGAGCATGCGAGTGAATTTGGACATGACGCGATCGGGGTTGGAGACGCGAAGCGAGATCGGAGCGCGAGAATTCAGAACACGAGCGCGCGCAGCCACGCGGCCACGGCCACGCTGCTGGCGTTGGCGACCAGCGACCAGAGCAGGGCATCGCGGACGCCGAGCCGGCGCAGCCAGGCGGCCTCGACCAGCACGGCGAAGCCCTCGACGAGCGCGAGCGCGGGCGCCCAGCCGAGCTGGCCGGCCAAGCTCGGGTAGCTCAGGTAGACGAAGGGGTGGGTGAGCGCGCTGGCCATGAACGCGGCCGCCCAGACGAACCAACTCGCTCGCTGGGCGTTGGCGCGTCGCAGCGCGCGGGCGTGGATCGGCAGCTCGACCGCTTGGGTCAGCCCGAACGCGAGCAGCCAGCTCAGCAGGCTCACAGGCCCCTCCGGCGCAGGAGCGTCGCGCCGAGCAGGGCGAGCAGGCTGGCGATCACGGCGATGACCCCGTTGCGCTCGCGGCCGTCGAGCTGCTCGCGTTTGGGTGGGAAGACGGCGACCGTCGTGGCCGAGCTCGCGTGCGTGCGAGTGCGTTCGAGCAGGCGCAGGCGATGCATGCCGGGCTCGAGCACGACCTTCGGCGGCGGCCAAGCAGCGAGCGGCGCTCGGACCTCGCCGTCGACCTCGAGCCACACGGGCCACTCGTCGCTGGCGATCGTCAGCGCGACCTCGACGGGGCCCTCACGAAAGATCGCGCGCTCGGCTGGCGCGAGCAGCTGCGGCGGCTCGCTGGCGAGCGCGCTGCCAGGCACGAGCGCGAGGCCGAAGCCGAGCGCGATCCCACGAGCTGGCCCGAGTTTGGTCATCGTCGCCGCCGAACCCCCGCGAGCCCGAACAAGGCCAAGCCGGCGACGAGCAAGCCGCCGCCCGTCGAGCCCGAGACCACGCTGCACTTGTTGCTCGACCCACCGCTGCCCGATCCGCTCTCGTCGTTGGAGTCGGCGGCCGTACCGGTGTCGGTGTTCGTGTCGGAGCCGGTGCCCGAGCCCGTGTCGGTGGTGTCGCCCGCGAACACGGCGACGTTGATCACGGGCGAGGGGAACTCGTCGCCGCCTGGGATGATCGCGACCGCGACCAGCGTGTGCATGCCTTCGTCGAGCGTCACGCCCGAGTAGGTCCAGGGCGCTTGGGTCAGCATGCCGACCGTCGCGTCGTCGATCCGCAGCTCGATCCGGTCGAGGCCCATCGTGCCTTCGAATACGTCGAGCGTGACGTCGAGGGTGATCGGAGCGCCGCTGAACATGTCGCCGTCTTGCGGTGAGGTGATGGTCGCCGAGGGCGGATCCTCGGCGACGTCGGCCTTGGCCGCGCCTGGGAGTCCGAGCGTGGAAAGAGCGATCAAGGCGGTGAGAACGAAGCGGCGAGTGGGCGTGGACATGGCGAAGCTCAGTCGTGAACGAAGCGGCGGCCCTCGCTGATCATCGTGATCAGCAGGGCCAGCTCGAGGAAGCCGTGGAAGCTGGCGAAGCGCAGGTAGTTGGTCCGGGCGGCGGCGAGGTCGAAGAGCGCCCAGCTCGCGAGCGCGAGCGAGCCGAGCAGCGCGAGCCAGGGCAAGATCGGACCGAGCTCGGCGACCAGCGCCCGCCAGCTCGCGCGAAAGCTGCGGGGCGTCGGACGATCGCGGTCGTCCTCGGGCACCATCCGCAGCCACACGCCGTAGTGGACCGACTGCGCGAAGGCGAAGAGCAAGACCAGGCGCAGCGCCAGCGGACCTTCGAGGCCGCCCGCGAGCCCGGCGAGGTGATGGCGCAGCTCGAGGCCTGTCGGGGCCGAGTGGACCAAGGGCAGCTCGATCAGCGGGTCGAGGCCGCCCAGCAGGATCACCAGCGAGCCGAGCACGAAGGCGATCAGGACCAGGGTGTGGTGGTCCTGCGCACGGCGACGCCAGCGAGCCCAGAGCAGCAGCGCGACGAAGTTGTGCAGGTGGACCAAGACCAGCGCGCCGAGAGGGCCGAGCGCGAGGAAGCCCGCGAGCGCGAAGGCGAGCAGCGAGTACACGCCGATCCGCCGCGCGCCCGAGCGAGCGTGGCTGGCCGCGGCGGCGCCAAAGAGGGCCGCGAAGCCGAGCGCGAGCGGGGCCCCGAGCATCAGCGCGATCGCGGGCAGACCCACGCCGATCCACAGCGCCGGGCGACGGTGCCAGCGGGTTCGAATCACGCAATAACGCAGGTCGGCGAGCAGGTGCGGGACCCCAAGCACGATCGGTCCGAGGGCCAACATCCACAGCGGGACGATCGCGGTGCCGAGCAGCGCGCCAAACACCGCGAGCGCACCGACCAGGCCTGCACGAGCCTCGCGGCGGGCCGCGAAGTGGCTCGACCAGGGCATGGTCGCTCGCAGCAAGCGGGTCCGCAGCTGATCGAGGGGCCGGAGGGCCAGCTCGACGCCTGCGTTCGTTGCCACGAGGATCGCCACGCAGCGCAGATCTGCCAGCGGCGCGGCGATGTGTCAGGTTTTCGGCGATCGCGGAGGTCGAGGCTGGCCCGGACGAGTCCGGGCGCGGGCGTCACTTGTCGATGTTGACGCTGATGATCAACGAGTTGTCGGCGCCGTGCAGCTCGACGACGTCCTTGCCTTGCTCGTAGAAGAGCGGCAGCTCGGAGCCAAAGTCGAGCGTCGATTCCCCGGGCCGGGCCAGCGAGGCGACCTTGACCGACTCGCCGGGGGCGAGGACCGTGCTGGCCGCGAAGGTGAACACGTTCTTGCCGATCTCCACGACCTTCCGCTGGGCGCTGGGGACCCGAATCGTCGCGCCGAGCAGCTCGACGGGCCGCGAGCTGATGTTTCGAAGCTGCACCCACTCGGCGTAGGAGCCCCCCTGCGGGTGGCCGGTGACCTCGATGTTGGTGGCGGTCGGCGCGTCGTCGGCGATGGCGTTGCGGACCCCGATCCCGAGGGCACATACCCAGTTTCGCCAACTGGGCCCGGGCACGGCGATCCGGCCGCAGAAGCCATCGATCCGCTCATTGGGTTGCGCGTGCAGCTCGACGACCTCACCGTCGGACATGCCATCGAGGGGTCCGTAGGTTCGCTTGTTGGTGATGAAGGTCGGCTGGGTCATCAAGGCGGACGGCGACGACAGCAACCGGACGGTCACGCGGACCAGATACTCGTCGTCGTCGAAGTGGACGGTGCGCGCAGTCCCACCGTTGTCATCGCCGTGAAGCGTTCCGCGCGTATTGTTTCCGTAGATCGCCTGGATGCAGTTGAGGATGGCGCCGGTTCGCACGAAAAAACCCGTCATCGGCTGTGCGTCGATGGGATCGCTGAAGCTCGTGCCGCTGCCGCCGGTGATGTTGCCGTATTGGAGAGGGCTCATGATTGCCGAGGTGGTGTCGACGTCAGGCGCGGCGGACTCAAAAAAACCAGAAGGGAAACGTCGTCGCAGATCGTGCGTCTCGGGTCGGCGGGCATCGTTGCCAGCCGAACCGTGAGGGGTGCACTTCCGCGCAAGGCTTCAGTCCGCGAGAGCTTCGGCGGTGCTCGTCGCCTGGACGGCGCGGACGAGCCAGCGCTGGAGTCGATCGAGATCCGAGCAGGCGTCGATCTGGGCCCGCTGCTCGGGCGTGGTCTCGAGCTCGCGGGTGGTGAGCACTTGCAGCAGCGAGGTCCGGAGGCCTTGTTCGAGGCCTTGTTCGAGGCCTTGTTCGAGGCCCTCTTCGCGGCCCTCTTGGAACCAGCAGCCCTCGCGCTCGTACTCGGTCAGGGTCCACTCGCGCTGGGTGGTCTCGGGGAGCTCTTGTCGGATTCGTTGCATGTCGGCTTTCCTCAACCCCGCGATGATCAATTGAAAGGTACACCGGCGCGCGTCCGCGGGGAGGCTCGCGCAGGCTTGCAGCGCTACTTTGGCTGTCGGGACGGCTTGGGGACCGCGAGCGTGCATGGCGGCACACAGCGCAGCCCAGGCGGGGTCTTCGTCGGCCAGGTCTTGGTCGAGCACGGGCGTCACGGATCCTGCGGTGACGAAGAGCGGCCAGTGCTCGGCTTGGTCGGGATAGACCTGGCGTTGGTAAGTGAGCGGCAGGCTGGGGATCGGCGTCAGCATCAACACCCATTGCGGGCAGGTGCCGTAGCGAGCGCCCACGCCCGCTCGATAGACCAGCCATGACACGGCCTTCTCGGGCTCGAAGCCGAGCTGGGGCTCGACGACCAGCGCTGCGAGTGCGGGGGAGTCGACCTGGGACAGGGTAGGGGCCGAGTCGGTGTTGGATGGGAAGGCGGCGAGGACGATGTCTGCCTCGAACTGCTTGCCGCTCAGTCCAGGGTCGCCAAAGGACCCAGACACCAGACGCCAATGCGAGCTCGGTGCCCGCAGGTCGAGACCGAGCCCGGCGGCGAGTCGGATCGCGGACTCGTGATGGGTGTTGAAGAAGGTGACGAAGGCTTCGTGCAGCGGCGAGGGCACGAACCTTGGATGCCACGCGGCCGTGAGGACGAACCAGTGAGCATCTGCCTGGTTGAAGCCGGCGGATCTTCTGGGTTCGCCCAAAAACCCGCGCAGGCCCGAGTTCAAGTCACCGTTTTGTCTTCGCCCGCTTAACTTCGACCGCGCCCGTGTCCGCGCGCGACAAATCACGCGGCATCTTGAACGCGCGCTCGAGCCCGTCGATCGTCTCGTGACCGAGCTTGGCGAGATCGTCGACGCAGCCGTTGCGGAACCAGTAGCGCATCGTCGCTCGGACGGCGCCGATGACTGCTCCGGCAGCGACCTCGGCCTTGCGCTCGGATTCGGGGCCGGGCGGGAGCCTGCGGATGAAGGCGCGGGCGATCACCTCTTCCCAGTCGCGGTCGATCTCACGCTCGCGGGCGACCAGCGTCGCGGAGGAGCCGAGCAGGCTCTGTTGGGCGAGCAGCTGCGCGCGGTTGTCCATGTACTCGGCGGCGAATACGTCGGTGACCCGGCGAAAGATCATGAAGGGGGTCTCGCTCACCGGCGCGGCGTTCAAGAGCTCGACGAAGCGATCGAGCCGCTTTTCTCGGTTGGGGACCAGCAGGGCCTCCTTGTCCGGGAAGTAGCGGAAGAACGTGCGTTTGGAGATCGGGACAGCCGTGCAGATGTCGTCGAGCGTGGTGCTGTCGAAACCGCGCGAGCGGAACATGTCGTGCGCGCAACGCAAGATGGTGGCGCGAGTATCGGCCTTCTTCTGCTCACGCGAAGTGGATGGCGCCCGCACGCGGTTGCGGTTATACGCGGCCCGGAGAGCAAGCGCCACCCAGTGGCACTTTGGTCCCGGAACCCTCGGATGCGCCCGAACTCGCCCACCTCCCCCTCGCTCGGTCACTGGCACGCCACTGACTCCGAACCGGCGTTCTCGGGCGCCGAGCTGGTCGCGGCGACCCAGCGCGTCCGCGAACCAGCGTTCGTGATCCGGCATCCGCAGACGGGCGCGATCGGGGTCGCGTTCGCGGGCCAGATCGATCCGCAGCCGGGCTGGCCGGTGTGGGGGATGCTGCCGCCGCTCTATCCCGAGTGGCTGGGCGATCGCAGCTTCGCCGAGGTTCACCAGGTTCGCTTCCCTTATGTCGCGGGCGCGATGGCCAACGGGATCGCGACCACGCAGCTGGTGATCGCGATGGGCCGCGCGGGCTTCCTCGGCTTCTTCGGTGCGGCCGGGCTCTCGCTCGGCCGGGTCGAGACGGCCGTCGGCGAGCTCGAGCGCGAGCTGGGTGATCGCGCGCCCTGGGGCTGCAACCTGATCCACTCGCCCAACGAGCCGGCGCTCGAAGAGGCGGTCGCCAACCTCTACATCGAGCGCGGCGTGAAGCGGGTCGAGGCGGCCGCCTACATGGCGTTGACGCCCGCGGTGGTCCGCTTCGCCGTGACCGGGCTACGCCGCGACTCGCAAGGCCGGATCCTCCGGCCGCGCCACGTGATGGCCAAGGTCTCGCGGCCCGAGGTCGCGCGTCGCTTCCTCGAGCCCGCGCCCGACTCGATCTTGACCACGCTGCTCGAGCGTGGGCAGATCACTCGCGAAGAGGCCGAGCTCGCCCGCCTGGTTCCGGTCGCCGAGGACATCACGGTCGAGGCCGACTCGGGCGGGCACACCGACAACCGTCCGATGGCGGCGCTGCTGCCCAGCATGCTCGCGCTGCGCGACGAGATCGCGGCCGCGCGCGGCTACACGCAGGTGATTCGCATCGGCGCGGCCGGGGGCATCGGCACGCCGAGCGCGGCCGCCAGCGCCTTCGCGCTCGGGGCCGCCTACGTCGTCACGGGCTCGGTCAACCAGGCCTGCGTGGAGTCGGGGCTCGACGCCAGCGGCAAGCAGATGCTGGCCGAGGCCGGGGTCGCCGACGTGATCATGGCGCCCGCGGCCGACATGTTCGAACTCGGCGTCGAGGTCCAGGTGCTGCGGCGCGGGACCATGTTTGGCGTCCGAGCCAAGCGCCTCTACGAGCTCTATCGCAGCTACGCGAGCTGGGATCAGATCCCCGCCGAAGATCGCAGCAAGGTCGAGCAGCAGATGTTGCAGACCAGCTTCGCCGAGGCCTGGGCGTCGACCGCCAAGTTCTGGCAAGGCCGCGACCCGCACGAGGTCGCCAAGGCCGAGGCCGATCCTCGCCACAAGCTCGCGCTGGTGTTTCGCTCCTACCTCGGCCAATCGAGCCGCTGGGCGATCGCGGGCGAGCCCAGCCGGCGCAGCGACTTTCAGATCTGGTGCGGGCCCGCGATGGGAGCCTTCAACACCTGGACCGCGGGCAGCTTCTTGGCCGCGCCCGCGGCTCGTCGGGTCGTCCAAGTCGCGCGCAACCTGATCGAGGGTGCGGCGGCGGTGACCCGCGCTCAACAACTTCGCAGCTACGGCGTGCCGGTCCCGGCCGCCGCGTTCGACTTTCGTCCTCGTCCGCTCGACTGAGTCCCATGACCAACCTGCAGCGTCCGCCCATCGCCGTCGTCGGCGTCTCCGCCTTGTTCCCCGGCTCGCAGGACGCGACCGGCTTTTGGACCGACATTCGGTCCGGCGCCGATCTGCTGACCGACGTCCCGGCGACCCACTGGCTGCCCGAGGACTACTACGACCCGGACCCCAGCGCGCCCGACAAGACCTACGCCAAGCGCGGCGGGTTCATCCCGCACGTCGACTTCGACGCGGCGACCTGGGGCGTGCCGCCGAAGATCATCAAGGCGACCGACACCTCGCAGCTGCTCGGCTTGATCGTCGCCGAACAGGTCCTGCGTGACGCGGCCCGCGGGCAATTCGAGAGCATGGACCGCTCGCGGATCTCGGTGATCCTCGGCGTGACCTCGGCCCAAGAGCTGCTCTCGGCCATGATCAGCCGGCTGCAAAAGCCGATTTGGGTCAAGTCGATGCGCGACCACGGCGTGCCCGAGGACGAGGTCCAGGCGATCGCCCAGCGGATCGCCGACCACTACACACCCTGGGAAGAGAGCAGCTTCCCGGGCTTGCTCGGCAACGTCGTCGCCGGTCGGATCGCCAACCGCCTCAACCTCGGCGGGACCAACTGCGTGACCGATGCCGCGTGCGCCTCGACCTTCGCGGCGATCAACATGGCCGCGCAGGAGCTCTACCTGGGCGACTCGGATCTGGTCATCACGGGCGGCGTCGACACGCTCAACGACATCTTCATGTTCATGTGCTTCAGCAAGACCCCGGCGCTCTCGGCCTCGGGTGATTGCCGGCCCTTCTCGGACGCGGCCGACGGCACGATGCTCGGCGAGGGTCTGGGCATGGTCGCGCTCAAGCGCCTCGCCGACGCCGAGCGCGACGGTGATCACATCTACGCGGTGCTGCGTGGGATCGGCTCGTCGTCGGACGGCAAGTCGAAGAGCGTCTATGCGCCGGTGTCCGAGGGCCAGGCCCAGGCCCTGCGCCGCGCCCAGGCCAACGCCGGCTTCGAGCCGCACACGATCGAGCTGGTCGAGGCCCACGGGACCGGGACCAAGGCCGGCGACGCGGCCGAGTTCAGCGGGCTGAAGCTGGCCTTCCCGGTCGGCGAGGGCGAGACGCAGTGGTGCGCGCTCGGATCGGTCAAGTCGCAGATCGGCCACACCAAGTCGGCCGCCGGCGCGGCCGGGCTCTTCAAGGCCGTGATGGCGCTGCACCACAAGGTGCTGCCGCCGACGATCAAGGTCGAGCGGCCCAACCCCAAGCTCGACATCGAGCACTCGGCCTTCTACCTCAACACCCAGGCGCGGCCGTGGATCCGCGGCTCCGATCACCTGCGTCGCGCGGGCGTGAGCGCGTTCGGCTTCGGTGGTTCGAACTTCCACTTGCTGCTCGAGGAGTATGCGGGTCCGGGCAAGCGCGCCGAGCTGCTGCGCACGATGCCGGCCGAGCTGATCACGATCAGCGGCGCCGACGGTCGAGCGGTCGCCGAGCGTGCTCGTGCGTGGGCGGCGAGGGCCGACGAGCCTGGGATCCTTGGTTGGGCGGCTTGGAAGTCGCAGCAAGAATTCGACGCCAACGCCCCGGCTCGACTGGCGCTGCTGGCTGACGCGAGCAACTTGCGAGCTCGGCTCGAGCGCGCGGCCGGGCAGATCGAGGCCAAGCCCGAGGCCGAGTTCGAGTCGCCCGACGGGACCCGCTACGGCGTCGGTGCTCGGCAAGGATCGATCGGCCTGCTCTTCCCCGGCCAGGGCAGCCAGTACGTGCAG
>JAMHUH010000326.1:0-4957 GCA_035904925.1 Nannocystaceae bacterium | reverse complement strand
GATGAAATTGTCGACCATCCGCGAGTTGGGATAGTCGTCGAGCTTCCAGACCCGCTCTTGCAGCTCTTGCCGGTTGAGGACCACGTTGGGGTGCTCGGCGAAGTAGCGGAGCAGGTCGTATTCGAGCGCGGTCAGCTTGACCTCCTCGCCCGCGTGGGTGGTCACGCGGGTGCGAAAGTCGATCTCGAATTCGCCGATGCGCAGCTGGGCCGCCTGGGCGTCGCCGCTGGTCGGCTTGTGCTCGTGCTCCCAGTCGCGCCGACGCAGCAGCGAACGGACGCGCGCGAGCAGCTCCTCGAGTTCGAAAGGCTTGACCAGGTAGTCGTCGGCGCCAGCCTCGAGCCCGCGCACGCGATCGACCGTGCGCTCGCGCGCCGTCAGCATCAGAACCGGCGTGAAGTCGCCGGCGTCACGCAGCTTGCGACAGAGCACGAAGCCGCCCTCGTCGTGATCGGGCAGCATCACGTCGAGGATCAGCGCGGCGTAGCGGCCCGACTCGAGCAAGTGGGCTCCGGCTTCGCGGATCGAGTGGACGAGATCGACGGTGTAGCCCTCGAGCTCGAAGTTGAGCTTGAGCCCGGTGGCGAGGTTGCGATCGTCCTCGACCACCAAGAGGCGAGGTGAGGTCTCGGCCATGCGGGCACCATGGTAGAGCAGCCCGCGGGCAGAGGAAACGGTCACCTGGCGTAGTTCTCGAGCAGGCGAGCGAGCCGGTCGTGTTCAGGACGCAGATGACCGAAGTAGCTCGCTGCCAGCGCGCCCATGAACACGAGCACCGTGCCGATCATGAAGCCCGCCATCCCGACGACTTGGTCGGGCGTGATCCGGCCCGATCCGAGCAGCTGACCGATCGCCGCAGTGAGCGCCAAAGTGCTCGTGAACCCCAGCAGAGCCAGGATTCGGACCCTCCGAAGCGAGGCGAGGCAAGCCGCCATCGCGACGAGCAGCGCGGGTTGGATCGGCATGTCGCCCTGGTGGAGCTCGAGCTTGCGGCTGGCCAGCGTGTGACGAACCAACCAGATCGAAAAGACCCAGGGCACCACCAAAGTCGGGATCAAACTCCACTGCGCCAAGAGGTTGGGTCGATCACTCCCGACCATCAGCCAAGCGGCGAAGATCGTGCTCGCGCTCAGCATCGCCAGGCCCCACGCGAGCCGAAGCTGCTCTCGCCAGCGTCGCCAGCGAGCCCGACGAACCAAGGTACTGCTGATCTGCTCGAGCTGCGCGGGCGTGGGCTGAAGGCTGGGCCAGGCCCTCGAGCGAGAGCAGGATCAGCGAGCGATCGACCGGCCGAAGCTCGTGGATCGCGGCGTGGAGCTGGGCGAGACGCTCGTCGTCGTCGCCACGCGGCTCGTCGCTCGGCGCGAGCAGCAGCTCGGCGAGCTGGCTTCGGCCTCGCCAACGTCGTTGCTTTCGCTTCCAGGTCAGGGCCGCGTTGTGGGCCACCCGATAGATGAAGGTCGAGGGCTGGGCCTGCTCACGAAACCCGGGGATCGCCTTCCAGACGGCCAAGAGCAGCTCCTGCAGCAAGTCCGCGCGGTCGAGGGGATCGCGGGCGAAGCCCCGGGCGGTCCGGTCCAAGATCGCGAAGTGGGCGCGCAGCCACTCGTCGAAGCGAGCCCTTTGAGATTCGGCGTCCATGGTGCGCTTGCGCGTGGGTGCAAGTGCTTGGAAGCCGCCCTCGCGGGTTTCTTACATCAGTGGTCGGTCTTGCGTTCCATCGGCAGCCGGACCCGCATGGTCGTGCCCTTGCCGGGGCCCTCGGACAAGGCCTCGATCTTGCCGCCCATCGCCTGGACCAGCGCCTCGACCACGAAGAGCCCCAGCCCAGTGCCGTGGCGCGAGCGGACCGCCTCGGTCGGCACGCGATAGAAGCGTTGGAAGATCCGCTTGAGGTCGCGTCGGTCGATCCCGATCCCGCGGTCACGCACGTCGATCTGGTAGTAGCTGCCGATCACCTGGCCCTGGATCACGATCTCGGGCGGCTCGGGCGAGTACTTGATCGCGTTGTCGACCAGGTTGGACAGCACGGTCCGCAGGCCGGTCGGATCGACGCTGAGCACGACCTGGGGGTCGAGCTCGAGCCGCACGCACTCGCGCTCGAGCCGATGCCGGCTGACCATCTCGTGCAGGACTTGCTCGGCCATCGGCAGCAGCTCGACCTCGCCGCGCTCGCGGGCCTCCTTGCCGCCGAGGATCCGGCTGGCCTCGAGGATCCCATCGACCAACGCGACCAGGCGCGAGACGTCGTCGAGCATCATCATGCGCAGCTGCTCGCGCCGATCGGCGGCCAGCTCGGGCCGGGCCAGGGTCTCGGCGGCCAGGCGCAGCGAGGCCAGCGGAGTCTTGAGCTCGTGCGTGACCGAGTCGATGAAGCTGGTCTGGCGTCGGACCTCGCGGATCTCGCGGACCAAGAAGACCGTGAACATGACCAACACGGTGATCACGGTGATGAACGAGATGATCCCGCCGACCAGCAGCCAGACGTTGCCGCCGAAGGTCAGCTCGATCTGGCTCATGTGCTGGACGATCACCAGCGTCCAGCCGACCAAGAGCGCCAAGGTCAGCGCGACCGCGACCGACGACAAGATGATCGGCAAGGAGATCGAGCGGCGTGTCGGGGCGACCATGATCGGGAGAGTCGGGAGAGTCGGAAAATCGGAGAGCGTCAGGTGGCCGCGAGCCCGACCTCGGCCGCGGCGGTCGGGTGGCCTTGGAGATCGGTGAATTGACCAGCGGGGATCCGCAGGCGCACGACCGGGACCGTGACGTCGATGCACAGATCGAGCACGTTGTCGTCGGCCGGGCCGAGCTCGGTCTCGGACGGATCCTCGCTGCGCGTGGCTTGGTCGTCGAAGTCGATCGGCGAGCGCCGGGTTCCGTCGGCCAACATCAGCTCGATCGTCGCGAGGTCGTCGGCGCCGACGCCCGCCAGCGCGTCGCTCCAATAGGTTCGCAGCACCTGCTGCGCGCCCAGGCAGCGGCCTTCGAGCGGGCCGAGGCGCTCGAGCACCAGCAGGCGATCGGCGCTGGCCAGGGGGCTGATCGCGACGTCGAAGCCTTCGAAGCTCTCGCCGGACTCGCCGAACACTCGACCGAGCACGTGCGCGGCGATCGGCTCGGCCGCGAGCTCGCCGAAGTCGCCGACCAGCAGGACGCTGCGGTTCTCGTCGCCCTCGTCGGCCGGCCCGAGTCGCGCTTGCGTCGGCTGGACCCGCTGACCGTCGGCGCGGACGACCCCGAAAGCCTCGGCGACCAGCCCGAGCGGGTCGACCTCGCTGGCGAAGACCAGGACGAGCACGTCGTCGGCTCCACCGGGTTGGCCGTAGTGGGTCGCGTGGGCCGAGATCAGCCCGCCCGTCGGGGTCGGCGACTCGATCGGCTTGGGCGACTCGTAGTGAGCGCCCGCCGCGTAGCGCAGCGGGTCCGCGCAGCCGCCTGCGCCGATCAGCAGCGCGATCATCAAGCCGGCTCCGAGCGAGCGCATCGCCGCGAGCATACAGGCCTCGCTTGGTCGCGGCGACTCGCAGGGCTCGCCGCGCTCAGGCCCGCGCCTGGCGAGCGGCATGAAAGCGGTGCAGGAAGTCGTAGAGGACCAGCTCCTGCGCGCGCGGCTGCTCGGGCAGGAGCCGATTCGCGTGCATGTGGCCGAGGCTCCAGACCAGCGCCGAGTCGAGCCCGAAGGCCGAGTCCTTCAGGCCCTGGTCCAGGCCCTCGACGATCGCCGCGATCGCACGCGAGCGATGATCGAGGATCGCGTAGCCCGGCGCGAGCTCGCTCGAGCGATCGTGCTGGGGATCCCGCTCGAGCGAGGCGACGACGCTGGCCCGCTCACGGCGAAAGCGGGCGCCGATCCCCGCGAAGGTCTCGGTGTCGGCTTCGAACTCGCGCCGAAAATTGTCGCGGGCCGCGAGCGCGAGCGCGAGTCGAGCGGGGCCATCGAGCCCGAGCTCGGTCCACAACATGTCGATTCCTCGCAAGGTCAGACGCCAGCGGGCGTCGGCGCCTCCCTCGTCGTCGAGCAGATCGAGGATCGCCAGCGCGGCCTCGCTGTCGTGGTGAAAGAGCGCCTCGGCTCGCTCGATCCCGCAGCCCGCGTAGCGCTCGAGCTCGCGCTCGTAGGTGTCGAGGCAGAGCCGATGGATCCGGCCCTCGGCCAGCCAGGGCTCGGCCGCGCGATGCAGCGCGGGCAAGACCTCGCCGAGCAGGCGCGCGGGCGGGCCATGAAAGCGGAGCCGCAGGTGCGGCTCGGGATCTTGGTAGCGAAGAAAGAACCAGCGATCGGCGGCGCCCGAGCGCAGCGCCAGCTCGCGGACTGGCGCGACCACTTCGCGCAGGACCGCGTCGCCCACGGCCACGCCGGTGTAGAGCTTGGCGTAGAGCCACTCGCTTCCGGGCGCGAAGCTGCGCTGCTCCGGCGGAGCAGGGCTCCGCCTCGCTCGCTCGACTCGTGCTCGCTCGACTCGTGGTCGTTCGACTCGCGCTCGCTCGACCGGCTCGGCGCGGGTGAAGGTCACGACCAGCTCGTGAGCGTGGCGACCCTCGGGCCCCTGGACGAGCGCGCGCTCGGGTGTCGGCCACAGCTCGTGCACGATCACCGGGTTGCGCCGAGCGATGTGCCAGGCCGCGCTCTCGACCAGGCTCGGGTTGTCGAAGTCGAGCCAGAGCTCGTTGTCGAACTCGCTCACCACGACATGACGCGGGAGGCCCAACCCGACCCGCAGCGCCTGCATGGCCGCTCGAATCGCGTCACGTTTGCCCGCGCCCTCGTCGTCGGCGGCGAGCGCCGCTCGGAGCGGGCCGAGCTGCTCGGCGCGGATCAGCCAGCGCGCGCGCGCGAGGATCTGCTGGCCATGGCGCAGGCGCGGCAAGAAGGCGTGGTCGCGGACCTGCGCCGGCCATGCGAAGCCGAGCTCACCCGCGTCCTCTTGGTCCTGCAGCGCGCACAAAAACCGAT
>JAMHUH010000325.1:0-2249 GCA_035904925.1 Nannocystaceae bacterium | reverse complement strand
GTCCGCGGTCAGGACCGCCATGGTCCATGCGTCACCGTTCTGCTCGACTTCGACGCACGTATTCCATCGCATGTCGTAGAGACCGGGCCCAGGCGCGCCAATTGCAACCTGGCCATAGGCGTTGTGTCGCATCAGGGCGAACCAGCCTTCCTGTGAGCCTCCGAAAGTCACGGCCCGATGGGCTTCGGGTTCCTGCGAGTTCGTCGCGGACACGGTGAGCAACCTCGACACGAGGTCGACCGCCGCACACGCCGAGTTCACTGCGGCAGAAGCATCTGACTTCGCCGCTGCGTGACCTCGCATCCCGCGAACCACTGCCAGGGTGGGTCGAACATCCGCCGCTGTCTCTTCGCAGAGTATGGCAGCTGCCGCACCATCCCTGTCCACGCCCACGATATCCGAGTCCCCGAGAATGGCCATCGCCATTGGATCGAGCGAACGTTTCTCTCCCGAGCCCAACTGAGCGATGCGCAGGGCGTGCCCCCCCCGGTGGCGATGAATCAGTTGCCGCGACTGATCCAGAACATGCCGGCTGACGAAGAACTGGTCACCGCGATGAGTCCAGCCATTTCCACATCGAATTGCAGTCTCATAGTACACGATGGTATCAGCGATGACGACATCGCCGTCCTCGACGCCATCGGATACGCGCTCCGCAACTCCACACAGAATCACGTGACGTGGGCGCCAGCTCGACTGTATCGCAGCGATGGCGGAGGCCGCCCAGAGTTGGCCGGTGCGAGTAGCGACGCCGAGAACGACCTCGTGTCGATCGCTTTCTCCCCGAAAATACTCATAGTGCCTACCGTCGATATCGACTTGACTGCCGCCTTCCCACCCCCGATCGCCCAATGCGTCAGCGAGTGCCTCGAAGTCCTGATCGGACGCAGCGAGGACTGCCCCCCCGATCGTCGGGGCCGGCCGACGGGCGCCAAAACACCGCTCGAGGATGGTTTGCGAGGGATCGCTGCTTTCCATGTCAACATGCTGACCACGGAGGAGCGAGAAGTTCGCCGTGACATCGTCGGACCGCTCGGCGATCGCAATCGTTCGAGCAATTTCGAATGACCGTGCGATCGACATGTTGGGTCGTGACAGCCACCAGTACAATTGGCTCGTGAAGGTCCGGGCCACGGCATCCTCGACCTCTCCCGAAACACCGATGACCACCCCCGCATGGGCGAGCAACTGCTGTGCGAGCACATTGGAGTGACAGGAATTCCACACTAACAGCTTCGGTCGATGGCGGGACACCTCTATTGCTTCAACGATCTGTTGGGGCTCGAAGACCCGGACACCACCATTCACCGAGTACATTCGCGCTCCGCCTTGGTCCGTGCCATGACCGGCAAAATGCACGATGTCGGGTCGCGTATTGACGAGACGCTCGACCAATTGATCGTACTGGATTCGAGGCCACAGGTCGAAGAACCACCCAGGCGCCTGGTGACTCATCTTCGCACGCAGTTCGTTGACCTCGAGGTCCATGTCGAGGTCGAGGTCGGGATTGGCTGCAAGGTAGAGTACGCGAGTGGCCATCCCCTTCTCAGTGTGGCCAGCGAGCGCGGCGATCGGCCCCCGCGATGAGATATGGCTCACATCCCGACGGACGGAGCGTCAGGCCCCTACCAGCTCAACGTCCAGAAACTGTGAGCTCGACGACCAGCTCGAGCCCGCCGCCCGCACGCGCGCGCGCGACGATGCTGCCGCCGAGCTCGACGACCAGCGAGCGGACCAGGGCCAGGCCGATCCCCGTGCCCGGCGTCGCCGATTCGTCGGCCTGACGACCGCGCACGAAAGGCTCGAACATGCGGCCGAGCAGCTCGGGCTCGACCCCGGGCCCGCGATCGCCCACGACCACGCGCACGCCCTTGCCGAGCCGGCTGACGCGCAGCTCGATCGGCCCGGCGCCGAGCGGCGAGAACTTGATCGCGTTGTCGACCAGGTTGGTCAGCACCTGGGTCATCGCGTCGCGCGGCAGCTTCGTCGTGGCCGCGCCAGGCTCGAGCTCGACGGCGAGCTCGAGCTCGCGCAGCTCGGCCTGCGGGCGCAGCAACTCGACCACACCCGCGACGATCTCGGCCAAGGGCGCGGGCTCGTCGACTCGGGCCGCGTCGGCGGCTTGATCGAGGCGCGCGAGCGTGAGCACCTGCTCGACGAGTCGACTCAGGCGCTCGGCCTCGGTCCGGATCGTCCGGTGATAGCCGGTCTGTCGCTCGCGCTCGCGGACCATGCCTTGCTCGAGCATC
>JAMHUH010000324.1:0-2471 GCA_035904925.1 Nannocystaceae bacterium | reverse complement strand
GGAGATTTGAAACGACTTCCCATACCTGTTGAGCCAGAGACAATCGGCCTTCCCGAACTCCCCCCACGCTGGAAGTATGTTTCCCTCGACGAGCTCGCGTGGGACTCCGGCTACGGGACATCAGCAAAATGCGACTATGATGCCAATGGATTGGCGGTCCTGAGGATCCCAAATATCGCCCGAGGCGCTGTTGACCTCACGGACTTGAAGAGGGCCATCGATGACCCTGGAATTCCGATCGCCGACCTCCTCAGCCCCGGTGATTTCTTAATCGTCAGGACCAATGGCAGCAGGAATCTGATCGGACGCGCGGCATGTGTTCAGGAGCCAATCGACGAAAGCTTTTTTGCGTCTTACCTCATTCGCTTTCGCCTACTCGGCGACGGCGGACTGTGGAGCTGGGTTGGCGCATGCTGGCGTTCGCCCTGGATTCGAGCGTGCATCGAGGCGAGTGCCGCGTCATCTGCGGGACAGTACAACGTCAGCCTTACAACACTTTCTCCTCTTGCAATCCCAATTCCACCCATAGCCGAGCAGCGTGTCCTCCTGCACCGAGTCACCAAAGCTCTGGAGCATCTGGATACGCTGGAATCCGCAACACGGGAAATGTTCCGCGCCTCCGCGGAGCTCGACCAGTCCATCCTCGCAAAAGCCTTCCGAGGCGAACTCGTCCCGCAAGACCCAAACGACGAGCCCGCCTCCGTCCTGCTGGACCGCATCCGCACCGCCCGCGAGACCTCCACGCCCACCGCAAAGTCCCGCCGCCCGCGAGCCGCCAAACCCACCCCAAAGCCCGCTCCTGCCCCGCCCGAGCCCGCCCAGCTCCCGCTCGAGCTCGACGCCGCCTCGCTCCCAGACGAGGCCTTCGCGGCGCTCTGGCTGCAAGGCCCGCTCGAGAAAGACGCGGCGGTCCGCAAGCTCGCCGAGCACCTGCGCGCGCTCGGTCGGGTCGAGTTCAAGCGCCTGCGCGCCGAGGGTCCGCTCTACGCCCAGCTGCTCGCGGCGATCGAGGCGGCGGTCAAAGCCGGGTTGCTCGATCGCCCGCACCGCGGCCAGGTCCGCGCATTCAAGGTCGACGCGACCGACTACACGCCCGACGATTGGCGCGACGTTTTGCTCGCTAGCCTCGGCGCCGAGCCCCTCCACCAGGACGACGCAATCCGGCAAGCCGCCGAGTGGGCCCGCGACAACCTCGGCCTCGCGTTCGAGCGGCTGCGCAGCGACGGGCACATCGCCACGGGCCTGCGCAGCGCGGTCACTCGTGCGATTCGAGCGGGCCTGGTCCGGCGCGAGGGGCCCAAGCGAATCGCGTTGGCGAGCGGCTGAGGCAAAGTTCAGACTCGCCGAAGGGTTGTCGGCGAACTCGCGGCCGTGGTAGGCCGGACGCATGACGCGGGCTCGATTGTTCGGTTTCGTCGCGGCGCTGACCCTCGCGGCCACGCTCGCGTGTGGCGACGACGACACGACCGTCGCGCCCGAGCCCGAGAGCAAGCCCGTCTGCATGCTTCTGATGAACACGATCGGCTACTGGGAAGACGGCGGCAGCCACCAGGTCTGGGACTTCGAGAAGGGCCACATGGCCTCGGCGTGCATGTGCATGACGGAGGACGAGTTTTACTCCCGGTCGCTCCACGACGACTTGAACGACCTCCTGCTCGACGAGTGCGAGCGGCAGTCAGCGCTCTTCGAGTTCGACTGGGACGAATGCCATGAGCGGCACGACTTGGACTTCTGGGTGCCTCTCACCTACTGGGCCTGGCAGAACCGGTGGGACTTTCTCGTTCCACCCGACCTCATCTGCGAATGAGTCCCGCGAAACGGGCCGAGGTCAGAATAACCGAAGGGCCAAGTTGTCGGCGGACTCGGTGCCGTGGTAGGCCGGACGCATGACGCGGGCTCGATCGCTCGGTTTCGTCGCGCTGACCCTCGCGGCCACGCTCGCGTGTGGCGACGACGACACGACCGTCGCGCCCGAGCCCGAGAGCAAGCCCGTCTGCATGCTGCTGGTCGACACCTTCGGCTACTGGGAAGACGGCGGCAGCCACCAGGTCTCCGACCTCGAGCGGGGCCACGTGGCCTCGGCTTGCATGTGCATGACCGAGGACGAGTTCGACTCGCGGTCGCTCCACGACGACTTGAACGACCAGCTGCTCGACGAGAGCGAGCGGCAGTCGGCGCTCTTCGAGTTCGACTGGGACGAATGCCAAGAGCAGCACGACTCGGGCTTGTGGGTTCAGTTCACCTACTGGGGTAGGCCGGACGCATGACGCGGGCTCGATTGGTCGGTTTCGTCGCGGCGCTGACCCTCGCGGCCACGCTCGCGTGTGGCGACGACGACACGACCGTCGCGCCCGAGCCCGAGAGCAAGCCCGTCTGCATGCTGCTCGTCGGCACCTTCGGCTACTGGGAAGACGGCGGCAGCCACCAGGTCTGGGACCTCGAGAAGGGCCACGTGGCCTCGGCGTGCAGGT
>JAMHUH010000323.1:0-7587 GCA_035904925.1 Nannocystaceae bacterium | reverse complement strand
GGGCGCGAGGTCGACTTTCGCAGCGACCTCTACTCGCTGGGCGTGACCTTTTACGAGCTGCTGACCGGGCGTCGGCCCTTCGTGGCCAACTCGCCGCTCGAGCTGATCCACGCCCACCTCGCGCGCCGCCCGGATCCGCCGGTCTGGCTGCGGCCCGAGCTGCCCAAGCCGCTCTCCGATCTGGTCATCAAGCTGCTCGAGAAGGCGCCCGAGCGCCGCTACCAGTCCGCGCGCGGGCTCGCGGCCGACCTCGAGGCGATCAACGACGCGCTCGAGGAGGGCCGGCCCTTCGCCGACTTCGAACTCGGCCGCCGCGATGTCGCCAGCGCCCTGCGCCTCCCGCATCAGCTCTACGGGCGCGCCCGCGAGACCGACATCCTGCTCAACGAGTTTCGCCAGGCGAGCCTCGGCATCCCGCGCCTGGTCGTGCTGCGCGGTTCGGCGGGCATCGGCAAGTCGGCGCTGATCGGTGAGCTGGTCGAGCCGGTGCTCGGTCGCCGCGGGCACTTGATCCGCGGCCAGTTCGACGCCGCCCAGCAGCCGCTCGCGGCGATCATCCAAGCGCTCGAGGGGCTCGCCGATCAGCTGCTCACCGGCAGCGACGTCGAGCTTCGTCGTTGGCGGCGCGAGCTGAACTCCGAGCTCGGCGCGCTCGCGGGCGTGCTCTGCAACCTGGTCGGCAAGTTCGCGGCGGTGCTCGGGGTCGAGGCGCCTGCGAACGAGGTCGGCAAGGTCGAGGGGCTCGGCGCGGCCGAGTACCGCAACCGCTTGTGGCTGGCGATCACGCGCTTGTTGGTTCGAATGGCCAAGCCCGAGCACCCGCTGGTCCTGGCGCTCGACGATCTGCACTGGGCCGATTCGGCCAGCGGCGAGCTGCTCGCCAGCTTGGTCGCCGAGCGCGGCGCGGCGCTCTTGATCGTCGGCACCGCGCGCGAGCGGGACGTCAGCGGGCCGACGCCCGCCGGGCTCGGCGACGCGCTCTCCGAGCTCTTCGAGCAGCTGCAGGTGGCCGGGGCCCCGGCGCTGCGGATCGAGGTCGGGCCGCTGAGCAGCGAAGCCGTGACGGCGATGCTGGCCGTCACGCTCGGGCGCGAGCCCGCCGAGGTCGCGCCGCTGGTCGAAGTCGTCGGCCGCAAGACCAGCAACAACCCCTTCTTCATCCGTCAGTTCCTGCTCCACGTGGTCGAGCAGGGCCTGCTCTGGCCCGAGCTGAGCGGCTGGGATTGGGACACCGCCAAGCTCGAGGCCGCCGAGCTGCCGGCCGACAGCCTCGCGATGATGACCGCCAAGCTGGCGGCGCTGCCCGAGCAGCCGCGCACGCTGGCGATGGCGGCGAGCGTGTTGAGCAGCCGCTTCGACGCGAGGGTGCTCGAGCGCGTGGTCGATACGGGTTCGTCGATCACCAACGACCTGCATCGCCTCGTCGACGAAGGCCTGATCGCGCCGCAAGCCGACGCGTGGATGTTCGGCCACGAGCGCATCCGCGAGGCCGCCTACGCGATGTCGAAGCCCGAGCAGCGCCGCGCGCTGCACCTCGCCGCTGGCCGAGCGCTGCTGGCCCGGCTGCGCGCCGACCCGCCCGGTCAATCGGGTGAATTGCTGCTCGAGATCGCCGAGCAGCTCGATCGTGGTCACGGGCTCACGCCGCTGCGCGGCCAGGTCGAGACCTTCGAAGTCCGCGAGGCGCTGGTCAGCCCGGCCGCCGCCGCGGCCCGCTTGGAGCTCGACGAATTCGACGATCTGGTCGAGCTCAACGGTCGCGCGGGCCTGCGCGCGCTGACGACCGGGGCCCCGCGCGCGGCCCTTCGCCTCCTCCGGCTCGCGTCGAGCTTGGGCCAGCAGCGGCCCGCGACCGCTCCGCCAGCGCCGAGCAGCCTCGCAGTCGAGTTCGAGATTCGGCTGGGCGAGGCGCTCGGGTTGACCGGTGACTACGCCGAAGCCGACGAAGTCTTCGCCCGAGTGATCGCCGGCACGACCGAGCTCGAGCCTCGCCAGCTGGCGATGTTGGCGATCAAGCGGCATTGGCTGCTGATGCTCAGCGGCGAGCCGGCGCGTGGGCTCGAGTTCGGCTGCATGGTCCTGCGTCGGCTCGGCTTCGCCCTGCCCGACACGCTCGGCAACGCGGCCGCGGCTCAGGCGATGCTGCGCCTGGTCGTCAAGCTCCGGACTCGCGGCATCGCCAAGTTGCGCGAGCGAGCGCCGATGACCGACGAGCGGGCGAAGGCGGCGATGGACGTGTGCGTGTCGCTGGGCACGACCGCCTACTTGGTCAGCCCGATGGCCTTCGTGGTCCTGGTCGAGCGCGAGGTCGAGCACATGCAGCGCCACGGCGACCACCCGGCCACGGGCATGGTCATGGCTCAAGCCGGGCTCTTGCTCTCGGCCGGGCTCGGTCGGCGAGCGCAGGCGGCTCAGCTCATCGAGCTGGCCGAGAGCCGCGCGAGCGAGCGCGGGCGTGGGCCCTACGAGCACCGACGCCGGATGATCACGCAGATCATCCAGCAATGGTCGCAGCCCTACCGCGAGTGCCTGACGCCGCTGCGCGAGGTCACCGAGCTCGCGCTCGAGGCCGGCGATCTCGAGAGCGCCGACTACACCGAGGCGATTCGAATCTCGCTCGCGTTTCACTCGGGCACGCACCTGCGCTTGCTCGAGCAGCAGGTCGAGCAGCTGCTGCGCCGGCGTGAACAGTGGGGGACCGGCGACCTCGCGCCCGGCGGCGGCTCGCTGCGCGACCTGTGTCGAATCTTGATGTACGGCCCCGTGCCCGAGCTCGGCGAGGTCGATCCGCTCAACTCGTGGGCGGTCGGCGACTACGGCCTGGCCGACGTGAAGGTGCTCGACGCCAAGCAGCTCGGCGCCCTGGTCTTGCTCGTCTACGGCCGCTTCAGCGAGGCGCTCGGCGTGATCGAAGAGATCCGCGCGCCGATCGAGAAGGGCCTGCGCGGGATGTGGTACGTGCCCTTGATCGTGACCTTGCACGGGCTCGCGGCGGCGGGCGTGCTCGCGAGCGGGGCTTCGCCCGAGCCTCGGCGACTCCGCAAGGTCCTGCGCCGCTGCCAGGCTCGGCTCGAGCGTTGGACCAAGCAAGGTGGAAATTTCGCGGTTCAGTCCGAGCTGCTGCGCGGCGAGCTGCTGGCGCACGAGGGCTCGCTCGAGCAAGCGGCGAAGGCCTACGGCAACGCGGCCGACTACGCCGCCACCCAGCGGGTCTCGATGTACGAGGCGCTGGCTTGCGAGCGCTTGGCCGAGCTGGCCGAGCGGCGCGGCTTCCCCAGCTTCGTCCGCGGCCCGCTCGAGCGGGCCCGCGACCGCTACCGGCATTGGGGCGCCTTCGCCAAGGTCACCGAGCTCGAGCGTCGCTGGCCGCAGCTGCGCGAAGACAGCCATCGACCCCGGCAAGACAGCGAGGAGCTGACGGTCTCGGGCGTCCGCGTCAACACCAACAGCTCGCGGACCAGCGAGGCGATGGACGTCGCGACGCTGCTCAAGACCTCGCAAGCGATCGCCTCCGACATCCGACTCGAGGACGTCGTCGATCGTCTGATGGTCATCGCGCTCGAGAACGCGGGCGCCGAGCGGGCGGCGTTGATGCTCCCGGGCGAAGGCGGCTTGACCCTGGCCGCCGAGTGCAGCGCCGACGCGCCGACCTCGACCTTCCTCGACGCCCCGCAGCCGCTCGCCGAGGTCTCCGACCGCGTGCCCGCCTCGCTCTTGCATTGGGTCGAGCGGACCCGCGAGTCGCTGGTCTTGGCCGAGCTGGGCGCCGACGTCCGCTTCGCGGGCGATCCTTACGTCCGGCACAGCGGCGCGCGCTCGGTCATCAGCGTGCCGATCGTCAAGCACAACCGCTTGGTCGGCGTGCTCTACCTCGAGAACAAGCTCAGCGCGGGCGCCTTCACCGACGAGCGGCTCGAGGTGCTCGGGCTCTTGATGGGCCAGGCCGCCAGCGCGCTTGAGAACGCCCGCCTCTACGAGGCGCTGCGGACCAGCGAAGTCCGCTGGCGCTCCTTGGTCGAGCGTCTGCCCGACGTCGTCGCGCTGATCGATCGGGCCGGCTTCGTCGAGTTCATCAACCACCACGAGGACGGCCTGATCGGCCCGCAGATCCTCGGCGCGCGCCTGCTCGACGCGATCGCCCCCGACCAGCGCGAGCGGGTCCGCGAGTGCCTCGACAGCGCGCTCGCGGGCCGGCAGGCCGAGCTACCCGAGATCGAGACCGCGTCCGCCGACGACACCTCGTCGCGCTGGTGGTCGGCCCGCTTCGCGCCGATCGGCGTCGACGGTCGGGTCGAGCGGGTCATCCTGGTCGCGACCGAGGTCACCGAGCGGCGCGCGGCCGAGCGCGAGAAGCAGCACCTCGAGGCCAAGCTGCGCCAGCAGCAGCGGCTCGAGTCGATCGGCACGCTCGCCAGCGGCGTCGCCCACGAGATCAACAACCCGATCCAGGGCATCATGAACTACGCCGAGCTGATCGGCGGCTCACCGGTCGCGGACGACGAGATCCGCGAGTACGCCGACGAGATCGAGCACGAGACCCGCCGGGTCGCGACCATCGTCCGCAACCTGCTGGCCTTCTCGCGCCAAGAGGGCGAAAAGTCGATGGTCGAGACCACCATCCCCTCGATCGTCGAAGGCACGCTCTCGCTGATCCACGCGGTCTTGCGCAAAGATCAGATTCGCCTCCAGATCGAGCTGCCCGACGACCTCCCGGCCGTGCATTGCCGGGCCCAGCAGATCCAGCAGGTGATCATGAACCTGGTCACCAACGCCCGCGACGCGCTCAACGCCCGCTGGCCGACCTACCACGAGGACAAGCGCATCGACATCATCGGCCACGCGTTCGAGCGCGGCGACGTGACCTGGGTTCGGATCAGCGTGGTCGATCATGGTGGCGGGATTCCGCTCGAGGTGGTGCCGCGGATCTTCGATCCCTTCTTCACGACCAAGGGGCGTGATCAGGGGACTGGGCTCGGGTTGGCGGTCAGCCATGGGATCATCGCGGAGCATGGGGGGGAGCTTCGGCTCGACAATCGCTTTGGGACGGGGGCCGTGTTTCATGTCGAGCTGCCTTGTCGGCGCGCTTGGGCGGCGGCTTGATTTCGTATTCGTGTGTTCGTGTGTTCGTGTGTTCGTGTATTCGTGTGAATGGGTTTCGTGGGATCGTGTGATTGTTTGCGGGCGTCGTGGTCACGATGACGAGCCTGTGGGTGCCTCCGTGGGGGCGCACTGGCTCGAGTCTTCCGCCGCTGGGCATCGCTCGGTTTGGCCGACCCTTGGTTGGGCGGCTCCACATTCGAACCAGTACGCCCCCACTGCGTCCCCCGATTCTCGATCGTCTCGGTTCGCGGGGCGGCAGGGGGCGCGCTCGTTCGGAATCGGAGCGGGAGGGATCGGGAGAGGGAGAAGGAGAGGAGAAGGAGAGGAGAAGGAGAGGAGAGGGAGAGGAGAAGGAGCGAGGGCGATCGCGATTGCGTCAGAAGGGCCAGCCGTTGTTCTTCTTTTTGCCTTTGCGGGCTTTTTCGACCCTTGCGGCTTCTTCTGGATAGGCGGTGGCCAGCGTGTTTCCGACGGCGGTGTAGCGCTCGGACAGGCCTTCGCATGCGGCTGCGTCCTCGCCGGCGCCGGGGATCGTGGGGATGACCACCGACTTGTTCTTGGTGTGCTCGACGAAGTAGGCCTCGTTGCGGGCTTCGATGGCGTCGAGGGTCTGGCCGAAGGCGGTGCAGGGCTGCGGGGCGTCTTTGGCTTGGTAGAGGTCGCGGGCGAGGTTCAGGCGGGCGTCGACGCGGGCGATGCTCTCGGGTTTGTCGTCGAGGGCGTCGAGGATTCGATGCCGGTCGACCCAGCCGAGGGCTTGTTTGGGGTCTTCGACGTTGACGAGCTCGAGCAGGAAGCCGTGGGCGGGGGCGCCGAGCTTTTGGACGGCGAGGTCGATGGCGGCGTCGCGCAGGGCGGGTTCGTGCAGGAGGCCGTAGAGCTCGCTGTGGAAGCTGGTCTGGTCGTTGAGGGTGGGGTCGGCGTCGATGGCTTCGCCGTAGCGTTGCAGCGCGGTCTGGCGATCGAGCTTGGTCTTCGACAGGGCCAGGGCTCGACCCTCGCGCCAGAGCAGGCCGGCGTCGTTGGGGAATTCGTCGCGGGCGACTCGGATCTTGTCGAGCGCGGGGTCCATCGACTTGGCGCTGAGCAAGCGATCGATCTCGATGTAGACCGACTCGTCGGGCTTGGCCGGGCCGCCGAAGGGCATGGGGATGGCCATGGGCTTGGCCTCGGACTTGGTCGAAGGCTTCGCCGAGCTCGGCTCGCTCGGCGTCTCGGGCTCGTCGTTGGAGTCGGGCCAGGCCGCGATCACGACGAGCAGGCCGAGCACGCCCGCGCCGACGTAGAGCCACCTGCGCGGGATGCTGGACAGCAGCCGACTCGCGTCCGAGCGCGCGGGCTGGGTCGTGTAGACCGAGTTCATCGAGGCCACCGAGTTCATCGCGGTCTGCGAGCCGGAGCCGAGGTCGGCGAGCGTGGCCATGGACCCGAGCGAGGCGGACGAGCCGGCGCCCGACGAGGTGGAGGGGAGGCCGGCGATGGCCTCGAGCGCTTGCTTGGCCGCGCTCGCGTCGGGCGGCCGCTGCTCGCGATCTTTGGCCAGGAGGCGCATGACCAGGTCGCGCAGGCGGGGATCGATCGACTCGGGCAGAGGCGGCGGGGGCTCGTGGATCTGCCGCTGGAGCAGCGCGACCACGTCTTCGTCGACGAAGGGCAAGCGACCGGCCAAGAGCTCGTAGAGGATCAAGCCAGCCGAGTAGAGATCGGTCCGGGCGTCGACCGTCTCGCCGCGGGCTTGCTCCGGGCTCATGTAGGCCGGGGTCCCGAACACCTGGCCGATCCGCGTGAGCGCGGGGCCGGTGCTGGCGCCCTCGGCCAGCTTGGCGAGCCCGAAGTCGACCAGCTTGAGCTGCTCGCGACCTTGCTCGTCGCGGACCACGAACACGTTCTCGGGCTTGAGATCGCGGTGCACGACCGAGCGCGCGTGGGCGTGCTCGAGCGCCGCGAAGAGCTGGACGCCCAGCCAGAGCACGCGCTCGGGCGGCATCGGTCGGCCGGTCATCGAGCGCAGCTCGGCGCCCGAGAGCAAGGGCATGACCAGGAAGCGGAACCCGGCTGGCGTGGCCCCGAAGTCGAGCACCGCGACGATGTTCGAGTGCTCGAGCCGAGCGGCCGTCTGCGCCTCGCGATCGAAGCGAGCCGAGATCTCGGGGTCGCGGCCGAGCTCGGGGTGCAGGACCTTGAGCGCGACGTCGCGGTCCATCAGCAGGTGGTGGGCCCGAAACACGGCGCCCATGCCCCCTTCGCCGAGCATCGCGTCGATCCGATAGCGATCGGCGAGGACCGTGCCGACCAGCGAGCGAGCGTCGGTGATCGCCGAGGGGATGCCATCGCCGACCGGCGGCATGGTGTCGCCGAGTTCTCCGCCACGGGTGGCGGACTCGAGCTGCTCGAGCTCGCCGACGATCGAGCGCAGCTCGGCCAGCGCGGCGCTGGCCGACTCGGGTCGATCGTGGCGCGATTTTTCGAGCAGCTTGTTGACGAAGG
>JAMHUH010000322.1:0-1666 GCA_035904925.1 Nannocystaceae bacterium | reverse complement strand
TTGCCGCAGGAACCTCGCGCGCGCAGCCCTCGACGCGCTCGATTCGATGCCGCGCAAGCACCCCTTCGGGCGGTCGAGTCTCGCGGAAGCAGCCTTCACCGCGCCAGAGGAGGCGGCATTCGCAATTCAGGCATTCTTGGTCTCCGGCCCGGCGAAAGTCGACCGGCGAGTGTATGCCGCGCTTCGGCACGTCTATCATCGCAACATCTCAATTGAGGCGTTCCGGGCGGTCGAAGACGCGCTCTGGCGAACGGCTGCGTTGGATCAGCAAGCCCTCGACTTCTGGGCCAGCGGATTCTCCATGAGGGCCGCGACTCACCGTCCCTTCCCCGATCGCCTCGCGTTGCTTCGTCGGAGGCTCTCCGACTCGAATGCCGGCAATCGACTGCGAGCGTTGCGCGGGTTGGCCGTCGCCGTCCAGTCAAGTCCTTCCCAGCCCGTGCTCGAAAGCGGATGGGACGATATCGACGCCCCATGGTGGAAGCCGGAGACCTGGGAAGAGCACTACCAACTACGGGATGCTGCGCTCGAGGAACTACTCGAGTTGACGAGCGACTCCGACCCACGGGTCTCCGACATGGCTCGGGCGCAATGCGCTGCGCTGGATTGGCTCGACGACACTCATTCGGCCGAGATCATGACGGCATTGGCGACTCGGGTCCCGAGCTGGACGGGCGAACAACGAAGCAAGCTGCGTGAAATGATCTGGGGACCCGAGGATGTCGATCCGGAACATGAGGACGGTCCACGACACTTGCTCGCTGCCGCGCTCGCCCCTCAAAACTTCGAAGATCGGCTGATCGACCATGTTGGTAGCTGGATGCCGGTGTTCCAACGAGAAGCTCCGGCGCTCCTCGACAAGTCCGAGCCGAATGATCAAGCGCTGAATCGGGAGATCATTGCCGATCCGCGACTTCTGATCATTCATATCGATTGGTTGGGCTCCCGCGCAGCCGTCCGCGCACGAAGCTTCGCAAAGGCGCTCGGACAAGCAGATATCGAAGGTGAGATCTTGCCCGTCCTACTCAATGAGTCGGCGGCCTCGCGTGCCCCGGGCTTCGTTGCGGGATACCTCGTCGGCCGAGACCGAGGCCTCGACGACAGCCCCTTGGACGATTGGCTCGAGCAGCAGCTCGATCGAAATGACTTGTCGGAACTGCTCGCAGCGACACTCATGACCACCGACGGTACGGATCGCCGCGCAACCATTCTGCGTGCGCTGCTCGAGCGCGGGACCGTAGTGGGTTCCTCGCTGACTCGATTGGGATACTCGGATTGGGCTCGAGACGTCTCGAATCGATGCCTCGACGAGCTCGTCCTCGCATTGGTCGATCGCGGCCCATCGAGTCATGTGGACGCACAATTTCAAGCGCTCGGTCTGCTCGCCACACGATTGCGACGCGACCACGCCGATTTCGATCCCGACATCCGCGATGCAATGACCCGAGCGTCCGGAGCCCTGCTCCTCTCGACTGCCCGCGGTCAGTTGCCAAACCTCGTCGAGCGTGCATGGGTCAAGGTCGCGGGTGAGCTCGTCTCACGTGGGGAGAAGGGGGCGTTCACGCTTGCGTTCGTGCGCGCCTGCGCCAGCGATTTTTCTGGCTTTCCACATCACCTGGTGGCTGCGCTCCGATCGTTGCTGCGTGAAGATCGAGCAGCCTTGGTC
>JAMHUH010000321.1:0-2161 GCA_035904925.1 Nannocystaceae bacterium | reverse complement strand
CCTGCCCGATGCGCTCGCGGGTCCGCTCGAGCATGCGCTCGCGCGCGGCGAGACGGCGGTCGTCGTCGAGCGCGAGGGCAGCCCGGTCGCGCTGCTGAGCCTCGCCGACACCACTCGATCCGACGCCCCCGCGGCGCTCGATCGCCTGCGTGGCTTGGGCCTGCGGCTGGCGATCCGCTCGGGCGATCACCCGCGCACCGTCGCGGTGCTGGCCGAGCAGCTCGGCATCGACGACTTCGCGGGCGCGTGCTCGCCCGAGGCCAAGGCCGAGGCGATCGAGCGCTGGCCAATCAGCGCGGGCAAGACCACCAACGCCGTGGCCATGATCGGCGATGGGGTCAACGACGCGGCCGCGATGCGAGCTGCGAGCGTCGGCGTGGCGGTGCGAGGTGGTGCCGAGATCGCCCTGCGGGTCGCCGATGTCCACCTCGCGCGCGCCGGCGTGGTCGAGGTCGCCGAGTTGTTCGAGGGTGCCCGTCGAACCATGCGTGTGGTCCATCGCAACCTCGGCTTCTCGCTCGTCTACAACCTGCTCTTCGCCAGCCTCGCGTTGGCCGGCATGATCGATCCGCTCGCCGCCGCGCTCTTGATGCCGGCGAGCTCGCTGACGGTCGTGCTCTCGTCCGCGCTCGCCAAGACTTTCGCGGCCAAGCAGGCACCCGCGGATGCCGCTCGGCAAACCTTGCGTGATGGATCCTCTGTTCGGCCTGCTCGAAGTCCGTAAACTCCAGCCAACTCGGTCGGACCCTCGACCGCTCACGGAAGGAACCCCCAACATGTCCCGGATCTTCATCACCTCGCTCGCGCTCCTCGGTTTGCTCTCCGCCTGTGGTGGTGGCGCTGACAAGGGTGGAGCCGACGCCGAAGCCATCGCCGAAGCCAACAAGATTTGGAACGAGCGATGCGTAACCTGCCATGGCGCCGACGGGGGTGGCACAGGTCCCGGAGCGGCGGCGTTGGTGGTCAAGCCCCGCTCGTTCAAGGACCCGGCCTGGCAGTCGAGCGTCGACGATGCTCGGATCAAGAAGGTCATCGTCGAAGGCGGCGCGTCGGTCGGGCTCAACGAAGCGATGGCCCCCAACCCGGATCTCAAGGACAAGCCGGCCGTCCAGGACCAGCTGGTCAAGAAGATCCGCAAGCTGGTCCAGTAGGACCGCGACTGGTCTCGATGAACGCGAGCGGGGTCGATCACCCCGCTCGCGGCGTTTCGAACCCACCGCTATCCTGGCCCTCATGCGCGCGCCCCTGCTCCTCGTGCTCCCGCTGCTCTCGCTCGTCGCTTGCCAGACCTTGAAGGACGTCTCGATCGGCTACGCCGACGCGATCGCGGGCTCGGAGCTGCCCAGCGGCGAGGGCCCGCTCGAGCAGGTCGTTGTCCGCTTGCCCGGCCTCGTCGACGTCGATCCGACCCAGAGCCCCAGCCTCAGTCGCTACGCCGTGACCCGCGAAGAGATCGAGGGTGTGAAGGTCGGCGAGGTCGTGATCGACGATGGTTCGGGTGGCTGCGCCTTGCCTTATCCGAGCGTCGAGCTGCGCATCGACGCGGGCGAGCTCGGGCCCCACGTGTTCGCGCGCGCCAGCGCCGACGCAGGCGGCTGCGCGCAGTGGACCCTCGAGTCGAGCGACCTCTCGCCTTGGTTTCGCCAGCCCAGCTTCACCATCGACGCCGTCGTCGACGGAGCCGCGCGCGATCCAGCCCCGACCTCGCTCGAAGTTCGGGTCTCCTTCGTGGTCGACGTCAAGGACAAGCGAATCCAATAGTGGCCTTGCACGCCATCAGAACGACGTTCTGAAGGTTTCATGATCGATCGTGCGCAGCGATGGCACTGTGCCCCCAATGTCGAGCTTCGATCCGCGGTCGTGGAACCTCTTGCCCTCCGGCCTGCTCCTCGCCGCCGCGTGTGGCCCACCCGGGATCCCAGGCAGCGACGAGTTCGGCGACGTCGCGGACTCGCCCGACTCCAGCGATGCAACCGACGTCGTGGCCGAGTGCACGATCGACAGCGACTGCCCGGTCAACTACTACTGCGCCGACTCGGTCTGCAAGCCGCAGCCCTACACCGACTACTCGGACTACTCCGACTACGCGGACTGGTCGGACTACGGCGACAGCTACACGACCTACACGACCTACACGACCTATACCGACTACTCGGACTAC
>JAMHUH010000320.1:0-8244 GCA_035904925.1 Nannocystaceae bacterium | reverse complement strand
GCGACCTTGGCCAGCTCGACGTCGGCGGCGAGCGGCTTGCCCTCGCGCAGCAGCGCCTGGGCCCGCTCGAGCGCCTGCCATGCGCCGGGGTCGACGTGCGACTCGGCGACGTCGAGCAGGGGGCCGAGGTCTTGCCACGCGGGCCAGCTGCCCATCGGGACCTCGACGGCCGCTCGAGCGCCGACCTTGACGCAGCCGCTCGGCGCGACCGAGCCGAGCGCGAGCGCGGTGATCGTGATGATCCGAGTGACCGCCAGACGGGCGAGGAGCGGCCCGAGGCGGGCGCCTCGACGAGTCGAGAAGGTCCGGGGCATCGCCGGGGCAGGGTACGACCGCGGCTCGGTCCAGCCAAATCGCGGGATCGGCTACCCTGCGCTGGTGCTCCGACGCTCGCTGCTCCCCCTCCTGCTCGGCTCGAGCCTGATCGCCGCGCTCGCCTGTCATCGCAACGGCCTGACCACCCGCGAGCCGATGGGTCCGCCGCTGGTGCTCGAGACCACGACGCTGGTCGCTTCGAAGGGCGAGGTGACCCCGGCGATGGCGATCCTCGAGCGCGAGCTCGCGACCAACTTCACCAAGCTGCGCGGCTCCGAGCTGGCCGAAGAGCCGCCCTACTTCATGAGCTACGATCTGGTCGGCGCGCACTCTCTCTGGCTCGAGGCCAACGACGGCGCGATCGATCGCAAGGTCATCGATCGTGATCGCACGGTCGACGTCGACATCCGCGTCGGCGGGCCCGAGCTCGACAACGGCCACCCGACCAACGGCTGGTACGGCGGCAACGGGCTCGGCACCGGCGTGCAGGTCAGCCTCGAGGACGACGCGCTCGCGCTCGGCCAGGCGCTCTGGCTGGTGACCGAGATGCAGTATCGCGACGCGGTCCAGGCCTACACCGACGCGGTCAGCGAAGAGGCCACGCTGACCCGCGAGGACGAGCCCGAGCACCCCGACTTCACGCTCACCGACTCGCCGATGCATCACATCGAGGTCCCGGCCGCGCTCGACCTCGACGCGCTGGCGGTGCAGTGGGCCCCGACGGTCGAGCGGCTCTCGGCGATCCTCGGCGCCGACTCGCACATTCAACAGGCGACCGCGGTGATGACCGCGAGCGTCGAGAACCGCAGCTACATCGACACCGAGGGCTCGCAGGTGCAGGCCGGCAAGGTCCGCGTCCGGCTGATGCTGCTGGCCAGCACCCAGGCCGACGACGGCATGGGCTTGCAGCGGCTGGTGACCTTCGAGCGCCACCTGCCCGAGCAGCTGCCGACCCCGGCCGAGCTCGAGGTCCTGGCCGAGACCCTGCGAACCGAGCTGCTGGCGTTGCGCGTGGCCCCGATCGCCGAGCCCTACACCGGGCCGGCCGTGCTCGAGGGCCCCGCCGCGGGCGTGTTCTTCCACGAGATCTTCGGCCATCGGCTCGAAGGTCACCGGCAAAAGGACGACTACGAGGGCCAGACCTTCACCAAGATGCTCGGCAAGGCGATCCTGCCCGAGTTCATCGACGTCTACGACGATCCGACCCTGGCCAGCATCGACGGGACCCCGCTCAACGGCCACTACTTTGTCGACGACGAAGCGACGCCGGCTCAGCGCGCGACGCTGGTCACGGGCGGCGTGCTCGAGAGCTTCTTGATGTCGCGCTCGGTCGTCGCGCCCTTCACCGCCAGCAACGGTCATGGTCGACGCGAGCGCGGCCACATGGTCGTCGCCCGGCAAGGCAACTTGATCGTCTCGGCCCGCGAGACCGTGCCCGAGGCCTCGCTGCGCGAGCGGCTGATCGCCGAGGCCAAGGCCCAAGGCAAGCCTTACGGGCTCTGGTTCGCCGACATCTCGGGCGGCTACACGATCACCGATCGCTCGGGCCCGCAGGCGTTCAAGGTCGAGCCGCTGATGGTCTATCGGATCTGGACCGACGGCCGGCCCGACGAGCTGGTTCGCGGGGCCGACATCGTCGGCACGCCGCTGGCCGCGTTCGAGACCATCATGGCCGCGGGCGACGAGCCCGGCATTTTCAATGGGACCTGCGGGGCCGAGAGCGGCTGGGTCCCCGTCAGCGCCGTCAGCCCCTCGCTGTTGCTCAGCAAGCTGGAGATCGAACGCTCGATGCACGAACGCGACAAACCACCCTTGTTGCCCGCGCCGATGACCCTGATGCCGCAGGAGGCCGGACGATGAGCTCGACGCGACGCGAATTCATCGGCGACGCCGGCAAGTTCGGGCTCTTTGGCCTGAGCGTCTTGGCCGGGACCACGCTGCCGGGCAGCGCCCTCGCGGCCGAGCCCGTGGCTCCGACCGCACCGACCGAGATCGAGGCGATGATCGACGAGCTCGAGCGTGGGATCCTCGAGCTGCGCCTGCCCGACGCCGACCCGCCCTACGCGGCCGAGCTGATGGCCGGACGCGTCGACTCGCTGGTGCTCGACGGCTCTTATGGCGGCGTGAGCATCGACCTGCTCACGCGCGAGGCCGGGGCCCAGGTCGGCGTCTACGTCGGCAACCGCGAGCGCGACAACACCAACTTCTACGGCGGCAACCTCGAGCCCGGCTTCGCGCTGCCGGCCGAGCCCGACGGCATGGCCACGCGCAAGCGCCTGTGGCTGGCGATGGACCAGAGCTACCGGGCCGCGAGCGCGGCCTACAAGGCCAAGCTCAACGCGATCGATCGACTCGCCGACAAGGACCTGCCCGCCGACCACGGGCCCTGGCCGGCCTCGATCGTGAAGCTCGGTTGGGCCAAGCCCGACACCCAGATCATCGACCCCCTGCTCGAGCGGCCCGACTTCGATCGCGCCGGTCTGCGCTCGCTGGTCGCCGAGCTCTCGGGTCGCTTCGCCCAGCACCCGAAGATCGACAACGGTGACGTGATCGTCCACCTCCAGCGCAGTCACTCGCTCGACATTGCCTGTGACCGCGAGGGCGAGGGCCCCGTCCAGGTTCGCCGGGTGCTCGGCGGCTCGCAGGATCGCGCGGTGTTCGGGGTCGTCGCCGACGTCCAGGCCGAGGACGGCATGCAGCTCGACCACGGCTTGGTCTTGGAGTTCACCTCGCTGCCGAGCGCGGCCGAGCTGCGCGAGCGGGCGCTGGCCTTGACCGACCAGGTCCTGCGCGAGCTCGAAGAGCTGCTCGCGGCGCCGATGATCGACGAGGACTACGACGGCCCGCTGCTGCTCAGCTCGTTCGCCGCCGCGCAGCTGCTCGCCGCGACCGTGCCCGCGCAAGCCAGCGGCGATCCGCCGCCGCTCTCCGACTACGGCCGCCTGGTCGAGCTCGAGCCGCACTGGCAAGACGAGCTCGGCAAGGCCGTGATGCCCGAGTTCATCGACCTCGTCGACGACCCGCTGGCCGCTGGCGCCGGTCATTACGAGCTCGACGCCCAGGGCGTGCCTGCCCAGCGGGTCGAGCTGGTCCGCGCGGGTGTGCTGCACACCTTGCTGATGGCCAACCGGCCCAACGCCAAGATCAACCTCAGCAACGGCCACGCGCGCTCGGCCGCCGGCACGGTCGGCCCGAGCATCTCCAACCTGACCTTGAGCGGGCGCAAGAAGGGCATGACCCCGGCCGCGCTCGAGAAGGAGCTGCTCGCGCGCGCGCGCGAGGACGGCTACGAATTCGCCTACGTGATCGAGTCGCTGCGCGACGGTCGGGTGCTCGGCCCGGCGCCGCGCGACGGGGCCTCGATGTACACGAGCGGCCGCAAGGTCTCGCTGCCCTTGCCCGGTCGGGTGTTCAAGATCGACGCCAAGGGTCAACGGACCTTGGTTCGCGGGGCCATGCTCGCGCCGATGTCGATGCGGGTGCTCCGACGGATCCGAGCGCTCGGCGATCGCCCGCTGACCCACGCGATGGGGCTCAGCCCCGGCTTGTTCGGTGGCTTCACCGACATCGGCATCCACGGGCTGCTCTCGCAGACCGTCGCGACTCAGATCACCACGCCGGCGCTCTTGATCGACGGGCTCGAGCTGGTCGCCGAACGAGGCGAGCGCGAGCGCCTGCCGATCCTCGACCACCCGCTGCGTCGGGGCTGATCACGCTCGGGCCCGCAGATTCTTCCGTGCGTCCGCGCCGCGGCCAGTGGAAGGATGTCGCGATGGAGAGCTACATCTTCGACGATTCGATCACCCTGGCTCGCGGCATGAAGGACGGCGACCAAGCGCCCGACGACTATGTCGCCGCGTTGCAGTCCGACCTCGCCGCGCTCGGCTTCAGCCTCGGTCGCTGCGACGGCGACTTCGGCGGGCGGACCGAGCGGGCCGTGACGCAATTTCAGACCGAGGCCAAGCAGCCCGAGCGTCGCCTCGGCGGCGTCGCGCTCGTCGCCGATCCGGTCTTTGCCGGCGAGGTGACGGGCAAGGTCGACAAGGCGACCCGCGAAGAGATCCATCGCTGGCAAGAGCATGGTTGGACCCGCGCGGTCCGAGTCGATGACGCACCACCGCCCTGGCAACCCCCTGCGGGCGTCGAGCCGGCCCAAGTCCATGGCTTCGCCTTCGCGCCGCTGGCCACGGACGCGGTCGTCTACTGGCCGGTCCGGACCGACAACCCGACGGGCCGACTCGTGTCGTTTCGCGCCAGCGATGGTCACGACGTCGGCAACGCAGCGCGCCGCTTTTGTGCGACGCGCTCCGAGGGCCAACGCCATCACGCGGGTGTCGACCTCTACGGGGATCCCGGCGACGTGCTCGTGGCCTGCGAGGCGGGCGTGATCGTCAATCACTACTACTTTTATCGAACCACCCACGCGTTGTTTCTTCAGTGCAATTCGGGGCTGGTGATCAACTATGGCGAGGTCGCGGCGGACTCGTGGAAAGCGTTTGGCGTCGAGACGAGCACGGCCGTCGTGGCTGGCCAGCCGATCGCCCGTGTCGGCAAGATGAACCAATCGTCGATGTGCCATTTCGAGACCTATTCGTCGGGCAAGACCAATCAGCGCTATCTGGTCTCGGGGCCGAAGCCCGACCGCTTGCTCGATCCGAGCCGCTTCTTGCTCGACCTCGCCGCACGCGGTCGTTAGGCCCCGACAAGGGTTGGTGCACACGGTAGTGTGGCCACGCCGTCATGAAACGACGACTTCGATCCCTTCAACTCGCCTTGCTCGGCAGCATCGCGACCGCTCTCTTCCTGGCCCCGCAGCAACAGCCCGCGCTCGCGGGCGGCAACGACTGTCCGCTGCAGGAGGAGTGCAGCTTCGAAAAGCCGAACATCATGTTCATCGTCGACTACTCGACCTCGATGAACGAGGTCTGGGAGGTCCAGATCGCCAACCCCTGCTTCCCCGATCCCCAGAACGTGACCCGCTGGGACGCGGTGGTTCAGGCGCTCCAGAGCATCACCCAAGCGGGCAGCTACCTCGATCGCAACACCCACCTCGCGCTGATGCGCTTCGGCCATGACCCCGCGCCCGCGGCCGGGACCACGATCCCGAACGACAGCTCCGGCCTGGTCGACGGCAAGCGCCTCGACGTGGCCTGGTACGACGACCAGAACACGCCTTGGTTCGAGTGCAACGGGACCGCGATCGGCCAGGCGCTGTGGACCGCCGGGCCGCCGCTCGGCGGCGAACTGGCCGGGATCGAGTCGTGGACCAAGGGCGCGCTCGACTCGGCGGCGGCGACCATCGACCAGACCAAGACCGATCACCCGCAAGACACCAACCGGACCTACCTCAACGTGGTCCTGACCGACGGCGTGTGGACGGGGATGGACGGCACGACCCCACTCGCGCCCGCGAATCAAAACCCGGCGATCCCCGCGGCCGCGCTCTACGACGACGCGGTCCGGACCTACGTGATCGCGATCGCGGGTGATCCCGCCGCGGAGGCGGCCGCCGACTCGCTCGCGAACGCGGGCGGCACGGGCCCGAGCTCGGTCCACGCGGCGACCCCCGAGGCGCTCCAGGCCGGGCTCGGCGATTGGGTCCAGACCCTGATCGCCGACGTCGTCACGCCGGAGTGTGTCGGCGGGCTGCCGCGGATCATGATCTTGCTCGACGCCTCGTCTTCGATGCTCAACGTCGCCGGCGGGACGATGGCGGGCGGTCAGGGCGAGACCGGCTGGGACCAAGCCCGCGAGGCGCTGGCGGGCGGGCTCTCGATCTTCGACGTCGAGCTGCTCGCGGTGCCCGGCCAGCCGATCGAGGACCTCGTTCACCTCGGGCTCGCGGTCTTCGGCCATGGCGTGCCCGCGCCGGGCGAGCAGAAGATCGTGGTCGACTACGGCCCTTGCACCCGGGACAACATGTTCTGGGCGCTCGACCCCAACAGCTCGTGCCAAGGGCCGGGTTGCGTGGACCCTTGGGGTGGACCGCCGATCACCTGGACCTTCGCCGACGGGACCCAAGATCCGCCTGGCTTCGACGAGGCGACGACCAGCCACATGCCCAAGTGCGACGGCGTCAACGCGTTCTGCATGGGCTCGGGCACCTACACGCACTTGGGTCTCCAGCGGATCAAGGACAACCAGGCGGCCTACTACGCGGCCGCGCAGCTGCCCAACGCCGAGTTCCCGGCCACCGCCCAGACCGAGTTCATCAACATCCTGATCACCGACGGCCAGTACACCGGCTACTCGACCAACGCCCAGGTCCAGACCGAGCTCGAGCAGATGTTCGCGGCCGGGATCACGACCCACGTGATCGGCTTTGGCGACGGGGTCGCGACGCCGGCCGCGATCGCCCAGCTGCAGCAGATGGCCGATTGGGGCTCGGGCGGCGCGCTCGATTACTACGACGCCAACAACCAAGCCGAGCTCGATCAGGCGCTGGCCAGCATCGTCGAGGTGCTCGACGTCGATCCTTGCTGTGCGCTCGACGACTGCACGCAGAGCCCCGAGCCGAGCACGCTCGAGCCCGATCCCCTGCCGATGGACGAAGCGTGCGACACGACCACGGACACGAGCTCGAGCGGGATGGACACGAGCTCGAGTGGGATGGACACGAGCTCGAGCGACACCAGCGACACCCGCGGGACCGAGAGCAGCAGCGACACCAACACGAGCGGAACCAGCAGCGGCTCGACCAGCGAAGGCGGCAACGACGAGGTCGCCGGTGACACGACCGACACCGGCGAGAGCGGTGGCGCGGGCTCGGATGCGGGTTGCAGCTGCGCGATCCCGAGCGGCGATGCGGAGCGAGGCCAGACCCTCGGTGGGCTGCTGGGCATGCTCGGCGTGTTTGGCATGCGCCTGGTCCGACGTCGTCGCCGGACTGGCTGAAGTCGACGATCGTCGCTGGCCATCGAGCGCCGACTCGGGTCAACTCGACGAATGCGCGAGTCCTGGCTGATCTCGATCGTGGTGCTCTCGACGCTCGCCGGGTGCCCGAGCAACGACGTGGGTGACGACGAGGTCGGCGCGACCGAGACCCAGACGAGCGACGCGACCGACACGGGCAGCTCGACAGGCACGACGGACGCGAGCACGACGGACGCGAGCACGACGGACGCGAGCACGACGGACGCGAGCACGACGGACACGAGCACGACGGACGCGAGCACGACGGACACGAGCACGACGGACACGAGCACGACGGACACGACCACGGGCGTCGAGCCTGGCTGCGGCGACGGCAACCTCGACCCTGGCGAAGCGTGCGACGACGGCAACGCGGACGCAGGCGACGGCTGCTCGTCGACGTGCATGCTCGAGGCTCGGATCGCGTTCACGACCAGCACCCTGCACACCGGCAACCTCGGCGGGCTGACCGGCGCCGATTCGATCTGCAACATGCGGGCGGCCGAAGCTGGTTTGCCGGGCACCTACATGGCCTGGATCTCGACCGACCAAGGCTCGCCCTCGACTCGCTTCGTCCAGTCGACGGTGGCCTATGTGAAGGTCGATGGGGTCAAGATCGCCGACGATTGGACGGACCTCGTCGACGGCACGCTCGACGCCGCCATCAACCAGACCGAGACCGGCGCGACGCCGCAGAGCTCGACCTACATCTGCAACGGCACCGCCCGGCAGACTTGGACCGGGACGGCCCTCGACGGCACGCCGAGCGCCAACAACTGCACCAACTTCAGCTCGACCGGCAGCACCGGCGCGATCGGTCGCAACACGGGCGGCGACGCCAATTGGTCGGTCTGCAACCCCTCGGTCGCGTGCACCAACATGGCGCCGCTCTATTGCTTCCAGCAGTGAGACGGCTTCGGCCGTCAATCGGGCCAGCGGCGCTCGGCCTCGATCCGCGCGAGCCAGGCCTCGGTCGCGGCGAGGTCGAGCTGCTCGAGTTGGGCCTGCTCGCGCGGG
>JAMHUH010000319.1:0-21136 GCA_035904925.1 Nannocystaceae bacterium | reverse complement strand
CAATGGTCGCTGCCCTTGTCGTTCTTCAGGGTTTGGTAGACGTTGACGAGGTTGTCACCGAAGATTTCCAGCTGGTGCCCGGGTTCGACCAAGCGAGGCTCCCGCAAGGGGGCCTTCTCGCCGCCGCCTCGCTGACGCTTACCCCAGAGCGACGTCACGTCGAAAGGCAAGTGGTTGGCGATACCGGTGAACGCCGAGCCGACTGCGCTGAATACATCGGGCGAACTGGAGCCTCGAGCGAGGTAGTCGAGCAGGGGTAGCGAATTGCGAATATTCTTGAAATCGTGAATTTGAGCAATTTTCGAATCAACAACTGCCCCCGAACGACGAAAGAGCAACTCGAGGGTATCGACTGACAGCTTGGAGCCTTCGGCAATCGTCATGCCCTTGCGCGGCAATGCAAAAAACGCTTCCGATGCAACCGTATACGCATCGTCGCTCAAGGTCAACGCATACACATACTCGCGATCGTCATATTCGACTCGAACGTCGATTTTCAACCCGGGACAATCTCGTCGAAGCGCAGTCCCAATCGCATGCGACCGATGCAATTCCTCGATCAGCTTCCCACTCGGAATCAAGCTGACGATCCGCAACGCCTCGAGCAGCGTCGACTTGCCGGTCCCGTTGTCGCCGATCAGCACCGTGAGCCCGCCGAAGGTCAGCGAGACGTCGGCGAGGGTTCGAAGCCCGCGAACCCGGATCTCGAGCAGCTTGGTCACCTCTCGACGCTACCATGAGCGCGCTCGGCCCGACAACTCGACCCAACAACTCAGCCTTCGCGGCAGAGCCGGTCGACCCGCTTGAGCAGCGTCGGCAAGCGATACTCGCCGTGCATGCTGCGAACCCGCTCGAGCGCCTCGCCGACGTCGATGCCGATCGCGGTCACGAAGAGCGGCTGCCTGCTGGTCCCGCGCAGGAGCTCGAGCGCGGCCGGGTTGGCATGGAAGGGGTGCTTGGCCACGCCGACGATCGGGGTGCGCTCGTCCAGCGCCCGCCACAGGTGCATGCCGAAGCCGTCGCGGCCTTGGTCGTCGAGCTGGACGTAGCCATCGATGACGATCAGCTCGGGCGGGAGCGCGAGCTCGGCGAGCAGGGCCAAGGTGCAGGGCAGCTCGCGCGTGTAGAACTGGCCCGAGACGTAGGGCGCGACCTCGGGGACGATCACGACATGCTCGGCGAAGGGCCGCGGGTCGGTCCAATGCTCGAACTCCACACAAGCTGCCACGCCCTGCTCGCGCCCGCTCGGGTGCGGCCGGTAATCGACGTCGATGCAAGCCAACATGGCGCGGGGATAGCAGGCGCGGCGGCTCAGCGCTTGGGCGGAAATTGAAACACCCTGGCGCCGCGGGGCGTGGGCTCGATCGGCGGCAGGGCCAAGACCAAGTTCTCGATCGCCGGCAAGGCGCGCAGCAGCACGCCGGTCGCGGCCAGCTCGGAGAACTCGCCCGGGTAGACCAGCACGACATGATAGATGCCGCCGAACTCTCGGGTCAGCCAGCCGAGCTCGGGCTCGACGGCGTAGTGGCGCTCGGGCGCGCGCCTTATCGCCGCGATCGCTCGACAGACCGCGAAGTGCTGACGCCAGGCTTCGGCGTCGCGGTGAGGGCCGAGCTCGCGGACCAAGGGCAAGCGGCGAAGCAGGCGATGCCGAAGCTTGCGAGGCTCGAGCGTCTCGAGTCGCGCGTTCAGGACCGCTTCGTCGAGCATGACGAGCTCGACCAGATCGATCCCGACCTGGTTGCTCGACTCGACCAGCTCGCCGATCCATTGCGAGGTCTCGACATCCTCGGGCCCGCGCGGGGTCTCGGAGCTGCCCCAGAGCACCGGCGAGTCCTCGTCGAGCACCAGCGCGCGCAAGGCCTTGGCCTTGTCGGCGAGCACGCTCAGGGCGTAGTCGACCTCTTCGGCGGCGATGACCGAGCGCACGTGCGGGACCTCGTTGCCGAGCTGCTCGCCGACGCCCGCGAAGGACTCGACCATGTGCGCGAGCTTGGCTTGCTTGCCCGCGCGCTCGCTCGGCGTCGCGTCGTAGAGGGCGACCACGCGCCAATCCCCAGGCATCCGCGCCCAGACCACGCCCTCGTCTTCGGGGTCGCGCCCGCCGTATTCGAAGCGTGCGTCGTCACTGTCGAGCTCGCGCTTGACCAGGCCGAGGAAGCGGTCGAGGTGGTCCATCCACGCGAAGGTATACCGATTCGGCGCGCTTGCCCCGTGGCGAAGTTTGCGGCGTGACCCAAGTCGAATTCGGGCGATGATTCGCCGGTGTCGTCGCTCGCTCGCTTCGCGCTCGCCTCGCTGCTCTTCGGCTGCGCGGCCGAGTCCAGCGCGGACGAAGCGGGCGAGTCGAGCGACACCGATTCGCAGGGCGACGACGAAGAGTCCTTGCCGCCGCTCGAACCCCGACCGAGCGCGATCGCCTGCACGATGCAGGGCACGCCCGCCAACGCGCTGCCACGCGTGGTCGCCGAGCCGAGCGCTGCGGTCCTCGCCGCGCCGGCCTTCGTCGAGGCCGTGCAGATCCTGCCCGACCCCGAGGGCGTGGGCATGCTGGTCGTCGAGGCGAGTGGCCGGGTCTGGCGGGTCGACGCGAGCGGCCTGCGCGAGAGCCAGCCCTGGCTCGATCTGACCAGCGAGGTCGCCGGCAGCCCGACGCGCGGGCTCTTGGCGATCGCGCTGGCCGAGGGCTGGGTCTACGCCCACTTCCATCGCAAGGCCTTTCCCGAGCGCACGCGAGTGGTGCGGATCCCCTTCGCGCCAGCCACCACCAGCGTCGACCCGAGCGGCGCGCTGACGATGATCGAGCTCGACTCGCCGGCCGACGCGAGCGGCCCGAGCCGGGTCGGTGGCGCGCTCGCGACCGACTCGCAGGGCAACTTGTTGATCGGCGTCGGCGATGTCAGCGACGCGGCGGATCCTTCGCCTTGGAGCGCGCCCGCCCAGGACCGCGGCGATCTTCGCGGCTCGCTGCTGCGGCTCGCTGCCCCGAGCGATCCGGTGCCCGGCTACGCGATCCCGGCCGACAACCCGCTGCTCGCGGACCCCGAGGCGCGACCCGAGATCTTCGCGATCGGCCTCCACGATCCGCGCTACCTGATCGTCGGCGACGAGGGCACGTGGATCAGCGACAGCGGCAGCGTCCGCGAGGAGCTCCAGCGCCTCCAGCCGGGCGCCAACTTCGGCTGGCCGATCACCGAGGGCTGGGCATGCACGGGCCCGGGCGACTGCGATCCAACCAGCTACGCCGGCCCGAGCTTCGACTATGGCCTGGCCGACACCGACCACTGTGGCCTGGTCGCGGGCGCGTGGGTGCGCGGCGACGCGGTCCCGATGCTCGCGGGCGCGCTGGTCTGGACCGACCGCTGCTCGGGCAGGATCTGGGCGATGGACCCGAGCCCGAGCGCAGGCTTGGCGCGCAGCGAAGTGCTCGGTCGCGTGCCCGCGGGCGTGATGGCGATCGGCAGCGACGCGGCTGGCGACGCCTGGCTGATCGATGGCCAAGGTCGACTCGCACGCTTGCAGCTGGCCGAGCACGGCCTGCCGGGCAGCTTGCCCGAGCGACTGAGCGCGAGCGCCTGCTTCGAAGCGAGCGACCTCGCGACCCCGACCCCGGGCCTGATCCCCTACTTGGTCGGCGCGCCCTTGTGGAGCGATGGCCTGGTCAAGCAGCGCTGGATGGTCGTGCCGCCCGAGCAACGAATTGCGATCGACGAGCAGGGCCGCTGGGAATTCCCCGAGGGCAGCGTGCTGATCAAGACCTTCGCGCTCGAGTCGATTCCGGGCGATCCGAGCAGCCGGAGGTCAGTCGAGACCCGCTTCATGGTCCGGCGCGCCGGGACCTGGGACTTTCACACCTATCGCTGGCGCGACGATGGCAGCGACGCCGATTGGCTGGCCGAGGGCCAGAGCGTCGAGCTCGAGGTCTCGGGGCCCGCGGGCCCCGAGACATTCGAATGGCAATTCCCCAGCGAGGTCGGCTGCCGCAATTGTCATGGTTTTGGCGAGGGCACGCTGCTCGGGCCGACCAGCCTGCAGATGAATCGCGTGGTTCGCTACGGCGACGAGTCCCGCGAGCAGCTCGACGCGCTCGCGCAGCTCGATCTCTTCGCCGAGTCGCCCGATCCCGCCACCCTGCCGCGCCTGGTCGATCCTGCCGACTCGAGCGCAGACCTCGACCAGCGCGCTCGCGCCTACTTGCACGCGAATTGTGCCCACTGCCATCAACCAGCTTGGATGCGCCCAGACCTGCGCTGGACGACCGCCTTCGCCGAGACCCAGACCTGCGATCACCCGATTGAATTTCCCAGCCCCGACGTCGCCGGGACCCTGAGGATCGATCCCGGCGCGCCGATGAATTCGAACCTGTGGCTGCGCATGCAGACCCGGGGCGAGGGGCAGATGCCGCTGCTCGGAAGCGGGCGAATCGACGCGACCGGAATCGCGCTGATCGAGGCATGGATCCTCGCGCTCGAAGGCTGCGATTGAGGCAAGAAGGAACCCCTGCATTCGACGGGTCCCGATTCGGGTGGCGCGCAGCCGGGAGCCGCGATTCCACGGTTGGAGCGCGCCCGCGACAGCGCTGCGACCGTGCATGGATTCGATGTTCTCGCCTGGAAGTCGGGACTTTCGCGCGTGCTCGAATCGCATTTTCGACCCTTCGCGACTGCGCCCTCGCCACGCACCCCGAGCGTGATACGTGGGTCGATGTCTGCCGCACAATCGATCCCTTGCGATGTCGACGTGGTCCACGAGCGCGATCGCATGATCCTGCGTGGGCAAGCCGGCAGGGCCACGCTCGAATTTCCGAGTCGCCGGGTCGTCCGAATCGCGAGGAGTTCGAGCGGGCTGTCCGTGACGCCGCGCGAGCCGACCTCACTTGATCAGCTTGCGAAAGGCCGCGGTCGAGAGCTGCACGCTCAGCGGGATCGCGAGCTTGGCGTAGCGCTCGGTCTCGGCCTCGAGGATCGCCTTGGCCTCGTCTCCCCAGGGTCGCACGCTCGGCTTGCTGAGCAGCACGACCCGGCTCGTCTCGATCGCGGCGGCCTCGAGCTGCCGGCGAAAGTCGGCGATGTGGGGGAGCGCCGGGTCGCCTTGGCCGTGCCCATCGCTGCCGGCGTTGACCCAGAGCCAGATCGCAGGGCCACTCGAGCCGCTCGGGATCAGCTCCTCGAGCAGCGCGATCGCTCGTTGGCGCTCGGGCTCGTAGCGAAGATCGTAGCGCTCGAGCGCGAGCGCCCCGTCTTGGAGGCGGCGCGCGTACACGGCCCGACGCGTGATCGCGATCGCTTCGTCGGGCAGCGCTCGACCCCACACGCCCAAGCCTTTGCCCTCGTCGCGGGCCTCGTGCTCGTTCGGGTTCTCGACGAAGATCGGGATGATCACCGCGCGGCGCAGCTCGACGCCGAAGTAGTTACGGTCCGAGGCCGCGATGTGGGCCGCGCCGGTGGCCGCGACCCGCTCGGCGCCCTTCGGCGTCGCGGCGATCATCGCCTCGGCGGCGCGCCCGAGCATCTGCATCGAGGTCCTCGCGTTGCGCGTGAGCGCCTGGTCGCTCGCGCTCGCGCCCACGAGCGGGCGACTCGCGTCGACGAAGAGCCGCTCGCTGATCGGGAAGGAGCCGAAGTAAGCGTCGATGCCCGCCTCGCCCGACCAGGCCGCGTCGTCGTCGATCGCCCCGCTGCGGGGCGCAATCGGGACGCGGCCCGCGAGCACCTCGGCGACCGCGACGCTGACCCAGTTGGGCGGCAGCATCAGTGCCCTGGGGGTCTGCAAGGTCGGGTGATCTTGCTGCGAGAACAACGAGTCGCGCAGCACGACCAGACCCGCGACCCCGGCCGCGTAGCGACGCCAGTCGCTGGCCGTGTCGTCGCCGCTGCGAAAGAGCCCCGCCGCGTCGGCCGGCCCGCGAAAGTTGGTGTTGTTGCCCTCGTAGCGCAGGTCGGCGTAGCGGCGCCCTACTGGCAGGGCCGCGCGGAGCAGCAGGTGCTCGTAGCGAGCCGGCGCGTCGAGCAGCTCGGCGGGGTCGACCTCGGGCCGACCGGGATCTTCGAAGCTCGGCTCGTCGACGCCGGGCTCGGGCTCGGGCGCGGGCTCGCTCTCCGAATCGGGCTCGACGGGCGCGGGCTCAGGCTCGACGCGCGTGGGCTCGCGCGAGCTTTCGCGAAGCGGATCTTGGCAGGCGAGCGCCAGCAACGAGAACCAGAGCCACGCAGACCTGAGCTCGGGACCCATGTCCCTACTCGTAGCTGCGCCCAGCCTCGAGGAAGCTGACGAAGCGATCCCACTCGATCGGCGGCAGCTCGGTGGCGTCGTTCGGCGAGCAACCACCGAAGGCGCCGACCGTGCCCGACTCGAGGTAGCTGCACGGATCGAAGTTGAACCAGCGACCGCCGCTGCGACCGTCGATGCCGTAGTAGCGCAGCTCGTTGCTGAGCTGACCCGACTCGGCCAAGATCCGCAGATCGACGATCTGCTCGCGCAGCGCCTGCTGCCAGCGATCGAAGCCGGTGGCGCTGGCCGGATCATGATCAGCCGGGCTCGCGCGCCACGCTTCGTCGAAGTCCGGCGGCGCCCTGACGAAGGCGGCGGCGAGCAATTCGGCGAACTCGTCGAGCGTCCAGCCCGCGCGAGCCTGCTGATCCTTGGCCAGCCCCCAGATCGCGCGCAGGTACGCCTCGAGCGAGGGCTGACCGACACGGTGGCGGGCGGCGAGTTCGGCGACGAAGCTGTAGAGCTCGCGGTTGGTCAGCATGCCCGGGCGAATGGTCGCAGCTCTGGCCGCGCAGGCCAACGACTATGTGCGTCTTTGCCGACCCGGTCGATCGAGCCATGGCTTGCGTGACTCGCTTCACGACTTAGCCTCGTCCCGTGGCCGAGACCTTCTACAGCCCGCCGACCGAGACAGACCGCAAAGACCGCGCCTCTTGGCACATCGGACGCATCTTGGGGATCCCGACCCGGATCCACTTCAGCTTCGTGTTGGTCCTGGTCTGGCTCGGGATCTCCTACTGGACGGCCGACCACTCGGGGGCCGAGGTGTTGATCGGCCTGGGCCTCTCGCTGGCCGTCTTCGCCTGCGTGCTGCTGCACGAGTTTGGCCACGCGCTGGTCGCCAAGCGCTTCGGCATCCGCACCCGCCGGATCACCCTGTGGCCGATCGGTGGCGTCGCCGAGCTCGAGCGCAGCCCCGACGATCCCCGCGCCGAGATGTGGATCGCCGCCGCGGGCCCGCTGGTCAACTTCGCGATCGCGGCCCTGCTCGCGCCCTTGGTGTTCGTGTTCGGCACCGCCGGGCTGCTCGGCAACGTGCTCTTCAGCCTGCTCGCCGCCAACTTGATGCTCGGCCTCTTCAACCTGATCCCAGCCTTCCCGATGGACGGTGGTCGAGTGGTCCGGGCCATGCTCGAGCGCAAGCGCGGCCGCGTGCGGGCGACCGAGATCGCGGCCAAGCTCGGTCGTTGGGTCGCGCTCGCGGTCGGGCTCTGGGGCCTGTGGAACGGCCAGTACTTGCTGATGCTCGTCGCCGCCTTCGTCTACTTCGCCGCGCGCCGGGAGCTGTGGCAGGTCCAGCAGCTCGCCCGGCTCGAGCAAGAGCGGATGGCCGGCGCGCAATGGACTGGCGGCGGGCTCGGGCCGCGCCCGAGCGCAAACCCGAGCCGGCCCGTGATCGTCATCCAGCGCTGAGTCGGCTCAGCCCGCTCGCTTGCGCCGGACCAGCCCGAGCGCGGCCAGGCTGAGCAAGCCGAAGCCGAACCCATGCCCAGGTTGCCCGGCATGACCAGGTTGCCCGGCGGTCGAGCAGAAGCACGAGCCGGGGATGTCGTTGGTGGTGTCGACGTAGCCCTCGTTGCCCTGGATCATCGTCTCGACCCGCAGCCCGGCATACTCGGCGCCCAGCAGGCTCAGCGCGCTCGAGTCGAAGCGGTAGCGGAACATGTCGCCTTCGCCGGGCTCGTCGGTCCCGTCGAGGTCCCAGTCGAAGGCGACGCCGTGGATGGTCTCGCCTTGATCGTCGAGCGCCGAGGCCAAGACCGGCAGCCACGAGCCCTCGATCGCGATCGACTCGTCGCGTCGCTGCAGCTGCAAGGACGCGACGTCGCTGTCGCCGACGATGGTGAAGTCGATCGACTCGGCGACGTTGCCGTTGACGTAGACATCGACGGTCGCGATCTCGCTGGCGTCGGGGTCGATGTCGTCGGTGCTGATCGTCAGCCAGTCGCGGGTCTCGTCGTAGTAGGTCTCGCGGCCCCAGGTGTCGAGGATCAGCGGGCTCGAGCTCGACGCCGAGACCTGGCCATCGCCCGAGAGCGGCACGCCGTCGCGCAGCCAGTCGACCAAGAAGGTCGCCGTGCCGCCGCCGATCAGCTTGGGGTCGGCGTCGAGCTGGGTGATCAGCTCGTCGCGCTGCAAGAACACCGGACCCGCGGGACGCAGCTCGACCTGGTTGGGCACGGCCACCTCGATCTCGGCGGTGCCCCAGCGATCGTCGGTCCGATCGTAGGCGCTCAGCTCGGCGCTGCCGGGCGAGCCCGCGCGAACGAACACGATCAGCACGTAATCGTCGTCCTTGGAGTCGTGATAGAAAGGGTGGTTGGGGTAGTACTCCTCGACCCCGTCCCAATCGAATTTGCGCCGCTCGGTCCGAACCACCTCGAGCACGTCGGGGTCGCTCGAGCGGACATCCCAGCCCTTGAAGCTGGTCACGTCGTTGTCATCCCAGATGTAGATCGCGAACTCGGAGCCGGCGAGGTAGGGGTTGTGCAGGCCCTCACCCAAGGTGGTGTCCGGGATGAAGAAGTCGAGCAGGTCGTACTCGAGATCGAGGTCGTCCTCGAAGCGCAGCTCGGGCTCGCGGCAGCCGGTGAGCAGGGTGAGCGAGCCGAGCGAGCCGAGCAAGGCGAGCGCAGACAAGCGCGCGGGCAGGATGAAGCGTGGGGACGAAGTCATGTTCGGGCGGTCTCCAGTCGAAGAGTATGGTGAAGCGAGTCGCGCTCGGCGTGTCAGCAAGATTCACGCCCACCGGCCGAGATCCGCTCGAACTCGGTTTTGGGCCGCTTTCGGCCCGGTCTGTCGTGTTCTGCAACGACAGCGCTGGCCGAGTGAGCGATCCTCCGGTCCCATGAGCCAAGCCACGCAGGACTCCGAACTCCACGTCCGCTACGAGGCCGAAGGGCCGCTGGCGATCCTCACCCTCGATCGGCCCGACGCTCGCAACGCCTACAGCGAGGCGATGTGCGAGCAGCTGGTCGCGGCCTTCGATCGGGCCGATCGCGACGACGCGATCCGCTGCGTGATCTTGACCGGCGCGGGCTCGGCCTTTCATGCCGGCGGCGACGTCAAGGCGATGAAGGCTCGCTCGGGCATGTTCGCGGGCGAGCCCGACGAGCTGCGCGAGCGCTACATCCAAGGCATCCAAGCGGTGCCGCGTCGGATCGCGGAATTTCGCAAGCCCTTGATCGCGGCGATCAACGGGGCCGCGATCGGAGCTGGGCTCGACCTCGCGTGCATGTGTGACCTTCGAATCGCGGCCGCGAGCGCCAAGCTCGGCTCGACCTTCGTCGCGGTCGGGCTCGTGCCCGGCGACGGCGGAGCGTTCTTCTTGGCTCGCGTGGTCGGGTTCGCCAAGGCGCTCGAGCTGATGTTGACGGCCCGAGTGCTGGGCGCGAACGAGGCGCTCGCGATCGGCTTGGTCGGCGAGGTCGTCGCGGACGCGCAGCTGATGGCGAGCGCACGTGAGCGCGCGCTCGCGATCGCCAAACATCCGGCCCTCGCCGTGCAACTGACCAAGCGCGCGGCGTATCGCAGCTGGGCCGGCGATCAAGCGGCGGCGCTCGAGCTGGCCGCGACCTATCAGGGCATCGTCCAAAATCACGCCGATCATCTGCGCGCGCTCGGCTTGCCGGTCGAAGCACGCAAACAATCTTGACCATCAGCACGACCATCCGCATGGCCGTGACGATGATCACGACATCCTCGCGGGCTGGCAGCGAAGCGGGCATCACCGTGGGTGGGTCCCATGCGGCATGCTGCGCGCGATGAAGCGAGCCTCTTCCGTCCACGCCTTGCTCTGCTCGGTGTTCCTGCTGCCTGCCTTCGCCTGCGACAAGACCAAGGCCGACGACAGCCAGACCCCCGACAATGGCGGCAAGAAGCCCGCCGCGCTCGCGCTGAGCTCCGAGCATCCGGTCGGCAAGGACGTGGTCGCGATCGTCGACACCACCGTCGACCCCTGCGACGACTTCTATCAGTTCGCCTGCGGCGGTTGGATCGCGACCACCAAGCTGCCCGACGACAAGCCGCGCTGGGGTCGAGGCTTCGGCGAGCTGAGCGACAGCAACAACGCGGTCCTGCAAGACATCCTGGCCAAGGACCAAGACCGCGCGGGCAAGTACTTCGCGGCTTGCATGGACGAGCCGGCGATCAACACGGCCGGCATCGCGCCCTTGCAGCCGATGCTGACCAAGATCGACAAGCTCAAGGACAAGGACACCAAGGCGCTCTTCAAGCTGCTCGGTGAGTTCGACGGCTCGGTCGGGATCGGGGCCTTCTTCTCGTTCGGGCTCTCGCTCGACTTCGAGCAGCCGAGCTTGCACATCGCCGATCTCGGCCAAGGCGGCACCGGCCTGCCCGACCGCTCCTTCTATCTCGACGAGGCCAAGAAGCAGCAGGTCCTGCCCGCCTACCAGGCCCACATCGCGCGGATGCTCGGCTTCCTCGGCTACGCGCCGGCCGACGCCGAGGCGGCGGCGGTCCGCGTGATCGCGCTCGAGACCGAGATCGCCAAGCTGCAAAAGTCGCCCGAGGACATGCGCGACCCGGCCACGGTCTACCACCGCTGGGATCGCAAGGGCGTCGAGAAGGAGTCGAAGCTGCCCTGGGCGGTCTACTTCAAGGCCCTCGGCGCGCCCAACATCCAGCTGATCAACGTCAGCAACCCCGAGTTCGTCACCGGTCTGCCCCAGCTGATCAGCAGCGCCGACCCGGCCGCGGTCAAGGACTACCTGCGCTTCATGCTGATCGGCTCGACCGCCGACCTGCTCTCCGACGAGATCGTCGCGGCCAACTTCGAGTTCGTCGCCGCGCTGACCGGGGCCAAGCAGCTCTCGCCTCGCTGGGAGCGCTGCGTCGGGGCGACCAACGGCGTGCTCGGTGACCTGGTCAGCAAGCAGTTCATCGAGCGCAGCTTCCCGGGCGACAGCAAGGACATCGCGCTCGACATGATCCGTCGGATCGAGGCCGCGTTCGTCGGCTCGCTCCCGCAGCTGACCTGGATGGACGACGCGACCCGAGCCGCCGCGGTCGGCAAGATGGAGAAGATCGACAACCGGATCGGCTTCCCCGACAAGTGGCGGACCTACGATGGCCTGGCCGTGTCGGGCGACTACTTCAAGGACACCGTCGGCGCGCGGACCTGGTGGTCGAAGTACCTGATCGGCAAGGTCGGGACCCAGGTCGACGAGACCGAGTGGAGCTGGCCGGCGTCGATCGTCAACGCCAGCTACAACCCGCTCCAGAACGAGATGCAGTTCCCGGCCGGCATCCTCCAGCCGCCCTTCTTCAACAAGGACTTCCCCAAGGCGATGAACTTCGGCGCCATGGGCATGGTCATGGGCCACGAGCTCTCGCACGGCTTCGACGACCAGGGTCGCAAGTTCGACGCCGACGGGGTCATGCGCGAGTGGTGGGCGCCCGAGGTCGCGACTCGCTACGACGAGCGGACCCAGTGCATCGTCGACACCTACGACAAGATCGAGGTCCAGCCGGGCGTCAAGCTCAAGGGCGAGCTGACCCTCGGGGAGAACATCGCCGACTTCGGCGGGATCAAGCAGGCGTTCATGGCCTATCGCGCGTGGGCGGCCGAGAGCGGCGGCGAGCCGGCGATCGTCGAGGGCCTGACCAACGAGCAGCTCTTGTTCGTCGCCTACGCGCAGTCGTGGTGCACGATCAGCTCGCCCGAGATCGACGCCCTGCTCGCGACCGTCGATCCTCACTCGCCGCCCAAGTTCCGGGTCAACGTGCCGCTCGCCAACCTCCCGGCCTTCTGGGAGACCTTCTCCTGCGGCGAGGGCACGCCGATGCACGCCGAGAACGCCTGCGAAGTCTGGTGAGCCGCACGATCGTGACCCCGAGTGCCGCGCTCTGTCCGCAATCCCTGAACCTCGGCGGACGCGGACTGCGCTAACCTCGGGCGGTGCCGGATCCAAGCGCAGCGCCCGAGCCCTCCCGCTCGCGCGACCAACTCCCGCACGGCACGAGGATCGCTCGCTACACGCTGCTCGACGCGCTCGGCTCGGGCGGGATCGGGATCGTCTACACCGCCTACGATCCCGACCTCGATCGCCGGGTCGCGCTCAAGCTGCTGCGACCGAGCAAGCTCGCGGGTCGGCGCGCGACGATCCAGCAACGCCGCGCTCGACTCCTGCGCGAGGCTCAAGCCCTCGCCCGGCTCTCGCATCCGAACGTCGTGCCGATCTACGAGGTCGGGACCTTCGGTGCGCAGATCTATTTGGTCATGGAGTACATCGATGGCCTGACGCTCGGGACTTGGTTTCGAACCCGCGTGCGGCCTTGGCCCGAGATCATCGCGACCTTCATGCAGGCCGGCCTCGGCCTCGCGGCCGCGCACGAGGCCCAGATCGTCCATCGCGACTTCAAGCCCGACAACGTCCTGGTCGGTCGCGACGGTCGCGTGCGCGTGCTCGACTTCGGCTTGGCCGGGCCCCTGCGCACGCAAGACAGCGTCGAGAGGCTTCGCATCGACATCGAGTCCGACTCGGGCGAGCGATCCGGCGAGCGATCCGGCGAGTACGTGTCCGAAGACTCGGCCGAGCGCGAGGCGATCGAGATCCACCCGGCCGTGACCCGCGACGGCCAGGTCCTCGGCACGCCGGCCTACATGGCCCCGGAGCAGGCGATGGGCGGTCAGGTCGACGCGCGCAGCGATCAGTTCGGGTTCTGCGTCGCGCTCTACGAGGCGCTCTATGGCCAGCGACCCTTTCGCGGCCGCCACGACGATCCGCGCCGCTTCATCGACCTCGGCAAGGCCCGCGCGCGCGGTCGAATGCCGGGCAAGCGGCCGAGCGATCTGCCGGCCGAGATCGAGCGGATCTTGCTGCGCGGGCTCAGCCTCGATCCCGATCAGCGCTTCGAAAGCATGCGAGCCTTGCTCGCCGAGCTCGACGCGCTCGCCCAACCCAACCGGCGCTGGTGGTGGCTGCCGCTCGGGTTGGTCGGGCTCGCGACCGCGACCTTGCTCGGGTTCATGGGCCTGAACACGCGCGAACCCGAGGCGCACGACTGCGACGACGGGGCCAAGCTGCTGGTCGGCGTCTGGGATGCCCAAGTCGCCGCCGATCTCCAGCGCGCGGCCGAGCGATCCAATCGACCTTATGTCGCGAAGACGGTCGCCAACGCGACCCAGAGCTTCGACGAGTGGGCGCTGCGCTGGCGCAGGACTCGAGCCCGCGCGTGCGAGGCCAACGACCCGGTCGAGCTGCTCGGGCAGCGCCTGGCCTGCCTCGATCGTCAGCTCGTCCGGCTCGAAGGCACGCTCGCGGGCCTTCGCCGGCTCGTCAGCGAGCGGCCCGAGCTGCTCGTCGATCGCCTCGACGAAGTCGGCGACTATTTGCCCGATCCCGAGCGCTGCGAGGCGGCGCCCCTGCTCGAGCGGCGCCACCTCTTGCCCAGCGATCCCGCGCTCCTCGCGACCATCGACGCGCTCGAGAGCGAGCGCGCGCTGGTCGAGGGTCGCTTCGACGGCGACAAGGACTACGAGGCCGCGCACACGGCCGGCGAGGCCCTGCTCGCGCGCGCCCGCGCGAGCGAGTTCGATCCCCTGATCGCCGAGGTCCTGCTCTTGGTCGCGCAGATCGACTACGAGCGCGCGCGCGAGGACACGGCCGGGGCCGAGCGCCGCTTGAGCGAGGCCGCGTGGACGGCCCAGCGGGTCGGCCACGACGAGGTCCTGGTCGACGCCGCGGCCACGCTGGTCCGAGTCTTGGCCGTCACGGGTCGGCTCGAGCCCGCGCGGCTGTGGGCCGAGCTCGGCCGCGCGACCTTGGCCAGGCTCGACGCAGACTCGCCCGCCGAGGCCGAGCTGCTGCTGGCCTTGGCCGAGCTCGAGGGGGCCGAGGGCGACTTCGAAGGCGCGCTGACCGAGCGGCACCGGGCGATCGTCCTGCTCCAACGGCTCAACCGCACCCGGCATCGCTCGTACTTGCGGGCCGAGGTCGCGCAGGCCAACGACCTGCGCGAGCTCGGCCGTTACGGCGAGGCCGCGACCTTGCTCGAGCAGAGCCTCGCCCACACGATCGAGATCCACGGGGCCAACCACCCGCGCGTCGCCGAGGTGATCGAGGCGCTGGCCAACGTCCGCTCCTCGCAAGGTCAACAAGACGAGGCGCTGCGGCTGAGTCGAGAGGCGCTGGCGCTGATCGAGCGCGTCCACGGCGAGGACTCGCTCGAGGTCGCCAAGGTGCTCAACAACCTCGCGATCATGCTCGACGAGAGCGGCCGCTTCGGCGAGGCGGTCGAGGTGCTCGAGCGGGCGCGAGCGATCTTCACCCGCTTCGAGGGCGAGCAGAGCCGGACCGTCGCCTACGTCGACGTCAACCTCGGCCAGGCGCTGCACAACCTCGGTCGCTACGACGAGGCCGCGGCCCGCGACCAGGCCGCGATCGAGGTCCTGACCAGCATCTACGGCCCCGATCACCCCTCGGTCGTCGTCACCCGGCTCAACCTCGCGATCACGCGGACCCACACCAGCGCGATCGAGGTCGCGCTGGTCGAGCTCGAGCAAGGCCGCGTGCAGCTCGAGGGTCTGCTCGGCCACGACCACCCCGAGCTCGCCGAGCTCGAGTGGGAGCGCGCCCGAGCTCTGCGCCAGCTCGGCCGCTACCCCGAGGCCCAGGCCGCGGACGAGCGCGCGCTCGAGCTGCTCGAGAACGCCTTTGGTGACACACACGGCCGGCTGGTCATCCCCTTGACCGGGCTGACCACGACCGCGCTCGCGCTCGGTCGCCAGGACGAAGCGCGGGCGCTGGTCGGCCGGCTCGAGCCCCTGCTCGAGCGCCAGCCTCCGCCGCTCGAGGCCAGCGAGGCGAAGTTCGTGATCGCGCGGGTGCTGCTGGCCCACGCGGGCGAGGGCGTCGAGGGGGCGGCCGAGCGCGAGCGCGGTCGGCAGATGCTCGCGCAGGCGCGGGAGCTCGCGCAGCGAACCGAGGGTGGTCGAGAACTGTTGGTGCGAATCAACGCGTTCGCTCGGCCAGCGCCCTGAGCAAGAATTCGCGGACCGGGTCGCGATACTGGGCCTCGCTCAGGTGGCCCTCGTTGTGTCCGCCGCTCAGCTCGACCAGGGCCTCGTGGGTCCCGCTCGCCTCGTGCAGCGCGCGACCGTGGTGGATCCCGATCAGGTCGTCGTCGGGCGAGTGGGCGATCAAGATCGGCGCGTCGACTCGAGCGATGCGCTCGCGCGAGGGATAGTCGATCCGCGCGGCGAACCAGCCGACGGGCAGCAGCGGATGCAGCTCGCGGCCGAGCTCGAGGGTCGAGGTGAAGCTGCTCTCGACCACGAGCGCGGCCGGGGGCGTGCCCGCCTCGCTGGCTCGCGCGGCTTGGTCGATCGCGATCGCGCCGCCGATCGATCGACCCCAGACGATGATCCGGTCGGGCGTGTAGCCCTTGGCCAGCAGCCAGTCCCAGGCGGCCTCGACGTCGAGGCGCGTGCCGGCGACCGTCGGCCGACCCGTGCTCGCACCAAAGCCGCGGTAGTCGAAGATCAGCACGGCTTGGCCGAGCCCGAGCAGGCCCTCGATCGCAAAGAGTCGTCCGGCGATGTTGCCGGCGTTGCCGTGGCAGTAGAGCACCACGCCCGACGAGGCCCCGGCGCTCGGCTGCGCCGGGAGGTACCAGCCCGAGAGCGTCTCGCCGTCGGGCGTGTGGATCTCGACCGACTCGTAGACCCAGCCGCGCTCGTCCGGGGTGTGGTCGATGCCCGGCAGCGGGTGAAAGAGCAGCACCTCGGGCCGGATCACCAGCACGGCGATCACCAGCGCGAGCAGGCCGCTGGCGACCAGCAGGCTGATCTTCAAGAATTTGCGCAGCAAGCTGGGCTTGGTCGGGGTCTCGCTCGGCGTCATCGGCTCAGTCCATCAACAGGTTCACGACCAGCAGCGCCGAGGTCGCGAGCGCGAGCAAGATCGGGTAGGTGGCCGCGAGCGCGAAGAGCCGCAGCAGGCTGGTCCACCAGCGGGCCGCGTAGCTCTTCCAGAGGCCAACGTAGAGGTAGCCGACGAAGCCGAGCGCGAGCCCGACGTTGACGGCGTCGCTGGCGAAGATGTTGGCGACCGTCAGCAGCAAGAACGCGAAGGCGTGCAAGTAGAGCGCGAAGACCAGGTGCTCGACGTAGTAGCGGCGCTGGCGGATGAAGAGCAGCTTCATCAGCAGCGCGAACACGGGCACCATCAAGAGCGCCGCCTTGGGCACGGCCTCGCGCAGGGCCGCGCGCGAGCGACGAAGCTGCTCGGCCGGCGGCAGCGACTCGTAGGCCTCCGCGTGTTGGAAGAGCCACTCGCCGATCACGCCTTGATCGGCCAGCGAGCTCTCGCGCTCCTCGGCGAGGTCGACCTGCAAGGGCGTGCTGGCATCGGGCGCGCGGCCGAGCGCCTCGACCACGAAGCCGGCCACCAACCACAGCAAGGTCATGGCCAAGAACATTCGCAGCGGCGAGGTGTAGCGGACGCGGCGGCCCGCGTTGAACTCGCGGGCGAGCTGGCCGGGCCGGACCAAGAAGGGCCCGAGCGTGCGAGGGATTCGACCGTCGAGCTGAAGCGTCTCGCTCACGACCTCGTGCAGCAGCTCGCCGATGCCGAGCCCGGTCGGGAGGTCGCGCTGACCACAGTGCGAGCAGAACTCGCCGTGCAGCGGCTGCTCGCAGTTCAGGCAGCGGCCGGGGCTGGGATCGTGCACGGCGTGATCTTGGCACGTCTCGCCGAGATCGTGGCTGCGTGCTAGAAATCGCCGACTCTCGCATGCGCGCCCTGTGTCTCGACGTCGGCAGCAAGACCATCGGGCTCGCGCTCAGCGACCCGACGGGTTCGATCGCGCAGGCGCTCGAGGTCCTCGCGCGCGAAGGCCATGTCCGTGACGCGCAGACCGTGCTCGCGCGGGTCGCCACCCACGAGGTCGGTCAGCTGATCGTCGGGCTGCCGCTCGAGCTCGACGGCAGCGCGGGTCACCGCGCGCGCCTGGTCCAGCGCTTCGTCACCGTGCTCGAGCAGGCCATCGCCGCGCGCGAGCTCGTGCTGCCGATCGTGCACTGGGACGAGCGCTTCTCGACCGCGGCCGCCGAGCGCACGCTGATCGAGGCCGACGTGTCGCGACGCAAGCGCAAGCAGAGCATCGACGCGCTCGCGGCCCAGTTCATCTTGCAAGGCTGGCTCGACTCGCGCGGAGGCCAGGCGCCATGACCAAGCGACGCCCCCACCCTTGGTACCTGCCTCGCAAGTCGCGTCGGCCCCAGCGCTGGGCGCTGATCATCCTCGGCCTGTGCCTGGCCATGGGCCTCTACGCGCTGCACTCGGTCTGGCGGACCTACGTCGAGTACCCCGATCGTCCGGGCCTCGGCTCGGCCGACCCGATCGCGCTGACGGTGCCCGCCGGGGCCAGCTTCCCGGTCGTGCTCGACATGCTCGCCGAGCACGAGGTGATCACCGAGTCCGACGTGCTGCTCTTTCGGCTCTTCGTGCTCGACGAGGGCGCGGCCAACAAGATCAGCGCGGGTCGGCACGAATTCCGGGCGGACATGAGCGCGCGAGAGATCCTCGCCGAGCTTCAGCGTCGCCAGCCCGTGCTCGAGCACAAGGTGACGATCCCCGAGGGCAAGCACATGGTGCAGGTCGCCGACCTGCTCGCCGCCGCGGGGCTCGGCTCGGCCGAGTCCTTCGTCGCGGCCATGCGCGACCCGGCCTTGATCGAGCGGCTCGGCGTGAAGGGGCCCAGCCTCGAGGGCTACCTGTTCCCGGACACCTACAAGTTCGCGGCCGGAGCCACGCCCGAGCAGATCCTCGAGCGCATGGTTCGACGCCACCAGCAGATCTACGCCGAGCTGCATCGCCGCCATCGCGCGGGCGCGACCCAGCTCGAGCAAGACCTCGGCTGGGGCGACCGCGAGATCGTCATCATGGCCTCGCTGATCGAGAAGGAGACCGGCCAGGCGGCGGAGCGACCTCGGATCGCCAGCGTCTTCCTCAACCGGCTGCGCTTCTCGAGCTTCAAGCCCAAGCTGCTGCAGACCGACCCGACCATCATCTACGGCTGCACCGTGGTCGTCGACAAGTCGAGCGCCTGCCAGCAGTTCGAAGGGCGGATCCGCAAGATCCACCTGCGCGACCCGGACAACCTCTACAACACGTATACCCACGAGGGGCTGCCGCCCGGGCCGATCGCCAACCCCGGTCGCGACGCGCTCGCGGCCGTGCTCGCGCCCGAGACCACCCGCTACCTGTATTTCGTCGCCCGCAACGACGGGACCCACCAGTTCTCGAAGTCGCGCGAGGAGCACGAGGCCGCGGTCGACAAGTACATCCGGGGTGGAGCCAAGGGCGACGGCAGCGTCCAGGATTGACCTGACCCGAGCATGATGGCGCTGCGACTTGCCCGAGCGTGACGAGGCCATGATAGCCTTGGGCATGCGTCGTCTTCGGCTCTCGGCCGCCTGCATCACGGCCCTCGCCTTGACCCTCGCCCAGGCGCCCTTCGTCCACGCGGCGCCGCCCGACGCGAGTGAGCCAGCGGCCAAGGTCGCGATCTTGCCTTTGGTCATCGAAGGCGAGCTGCCCGAGACCGACCAAGCGACGCTGACTCAGCAGCTGGTCGAGGGCCTCCAGCGCGGCGCCTTCGCCGTCGCCACGCCCGAAGAGGTCGACGCGACCGGCGAGGGCAAGTGCAGCAAGCCCAACTGCATGACCAAGATCGCCAGCAAGACCGGGGCGACCCACGTGGTCCGAGCGGTCGTCACCGTGGTCGACCGCGACTACACCGTCCGCGTCGAGCTCTACGACGGCAGCGACGGCACGACGGTCATCTCGAGCAGCGACGGCTGCGAGATCTGTGGCGTCTCCGACGTCGGCGGGTTGATCGAGACCCAAGCCGCGACCTTGCGGACCAAGCTCGATGCGCTCGCCAGCGGGCCCGCAGCGATCGTCGTGACCTCGGACCCCGAGGGCGCCGACGTCACGCTCGACGGTGAGCCCTTCGGCATCACCCCGCTCGACAAGCGGATCATCCCCGGCGACCACACGATCCGCGTGACCAAGGACGGCTACATCTCCGTCCAAGAGCAGCGCACCTTCGTCGAGGGCGCCCGCGAGACCCTCGCCTACGAGCTCGACAAGGTGCCCAACCGCCTGCCCAAGCGGCCCTGGGGTTGGGCATCGCTCGGGGTCGGCATCGCGGCGATCGGTGGTGGCGTCGCGCTGACCTTCATGCACGACAGGCCCTTCCGGCTCGGCTCCAACTGCACGGGCGACGACGTCGACGCGCAGCAGGACTGCCGTTATCTCTACAACACCAAGTGGGAGGGGCTCGCGGCGGGCTTGGTCGGTGGCGCGCTCTTGACCTTGGGGATCGCGGTCTTGGTCACGACGAGCAAGGGCAAGACCAAGAAGGTCAAGGGCGAGGCGGCGATGCGACGGATGAAGGTCAGCCCAAGCGGGGTCGGGATCGCGTTCTGAGCCTTCGCGGGCGCTGACTCGGTGGATCCTTCGCGGACGATCGTGTTCTCGACGATCAACCGCGAAGGATCCTTTGAAGGCGCGGGCTCGAGCCACTCGCCGCGGCTCAACGGCCGCGAAAGCGCAATTCGAGGTCCCCCCAAGGGCTCGGGACGCAGGTCGACATCCAGCTTCCCTCGACTCGAACGTCGAGGTCGACCTCCTTCGCGACCACGCCGACCAACGAGTCGCCTGCGTAGAGCAGCGTGCCCGCGGGCACCGGCATCGGGCTCGCGCCGCGCAGGCTCTCGCAGGTCGAGAGCGCGGGTGGTTCGGCTTGTTCGACGAAGGCGTAGCGGCTCGGGCTCTCGCGCAGGGCCTTGCTCGCGACCCACCCGCGGACGCTGACACCGTGGCAGCGCAGGACGATCGGCGTTCGACCGCGCTTCGCAGGTCCGTCGCGGATGATCACTTGGCCGATCCAGCCCGGACCCTCGGGGTCGATCATCGTCGCGGGGTGCATGCGCAGCAGCGGCTCTCGCTCCTCGGCGCTGGCGTAGAGGGGCGTGGCGGGCTCGAGACGCAGCGAGGTCCCACGTGCGGGCTCGCTCGGGACCGGGTCACGCGCGGGACCCGGGCGATAGAGCGGGCCGAATTGCTCGGGGTCGATCGTCAGCGTCAGACCGAAGCCGCACTCGCGGTCGTCCCAGCCGACCCGAAGCCGCTCGCCCTCGCTGTCCAAGGGCGTCAGCGGGATCCCGGCGGCGAGCTCGAGCCAGGGCGTGGGCGCGAGATCCTGGCGCAGACTCGGCACGAGATCGCCGGGCCTAACGACCGCGCTCAGGCGCAGCGACTTCCAGATCGGCTCGGGTGAACGTGATTCGTCTTTGCGGGCGCTCACGCGGACCAGCTCGGGCGCGGGCGAGCGCCACTCGAGCTGGTCGAGCGGCAGCAAGACGCGCGGTCCGATCGGATCGATGACCACCAGCGGCAATGGTTGGCCGAGCGAATCGAGCGCTCGAGGTCGGGCGCCGATCTCGGGCCCCTCGGCCCGCCATCGAAGCGCGCCTATGCGCCAGAGTCGAGCGCGGTCGTCGTAGTAGTCGCCGGGATCGTCGCTCGAGAGCGCGGCGAGCAGGGCTTCGTCGGCTTCGGACAGCGGAGGCGCCGGATCGGGCTTGGGCCGTTCGATCGGCGCGGCCGCGGGCTCGCGCTCATGGCAGCCGCTCGACGCGAGACAGAGCCCCATTGCCCAGCGCAGCAGTCCGCGTGTCCGCGCGTGTTCCGACACGCTGCATCCTCTATCACGGCACTTCGAGCGACGCGTGAAAGCGGCAAAATCGCGCCGGTTCTGTTCACAAACTTGACGCGGGGTCGTGCGCGGTAGCCCAACACACTTTCCAGACAGCCGAAGAAGACCCCTTAGC
>JAMHUH010000318.1:0-5947 GCA_035904925.1 Nannocystaceae bacterium | reverse complement strand
CGCGCCGAGGGTCGGCGCGGCCGGCCTCGGCTCGCTGCTCGCGGGCGGACGCGCCTCGCTGCTCGCGGGCGGACGCGACTCGCTGCTCGCGGTCGCCGGGCGTGGCGGCGGCCCGACCCGCGTGATCTCGCCTTGTGCGGAGCGGCCGGTGCTTCGCGCCGCGTCGCCCGACGGCTGCGGCGTCGGGCTCGGGCTGCGCGAGCTCAACGCGGAGCGGCTGTCCGAAGGGACAGCTTGTTTCGAGGGCGTGCTCGGCGGGCGCAAGTTCGACGCAGGCTTGCTGGCGACCGGGCTCGCGGCCACCTCGGCTTCGGTCTCTTCCTCGGAGTCGTCCTCATCCTCGTCGATCGCGATCGCGGTCTCGCTGGCCGCTGGCGATGGTGCCTCCGCGGCGATGTCATTCGTCGCCAGGCTGCCGGCCCGCGGCTCCGCGGGCCGCGGCTCGCGCGCCACGGGCGCGGGGGTGACGGACGACGGTTCGGAGATCCGCTCGGCGATCGGGCCCGATCGCGAGCCACGGGTGTGGCCGATCGTCACCTCGATGATCGAGTCCTCGAACTCGACCTCGATGTCACCGACGCCCGAGGTGTCGGGGCCGGCGATGGGTCGACCGCGTTGCGGCTCCGGAGCCGGCTCGGGCTCGGGCGTCGGCGTCCCGGCCTTGCGTGCGTCGAGGATCCGGCGCAGCTCGGCGCGCCCCTCCTTGGTCAACAGCGTGCGGCTACGACCGGGGTTCCTGGGGGCGGCCGCGGCGTTCGCCCTGGCCTTGTCGTACAGACCGTCGAGGTCGAGCTCCGTCTCGTCGCCGTCGGGCGGCGCCGGCTCGCTGGGCGGGAGGTTGCGCGGGCGGGTCGACAGGCCCACGGGATCGGTCTTCGGACGTGGAGCGTTGGGGTCCGTGGCGCCCGTACCACCACCGGCGCGGACCGTCGGCAGATCGAGGGTCTTGGCCCGCGTCGTCACCGGCAGCGTGTTGTTGCGCCGCGACGGCGCAGGCTGCTGGATCTCGACCTCCATCTCGTCGCTCTCGGCCGCTTCCTGCAGCTGGGCCATCACGTCCTGGACGACCACGCGCATGACGTTGGCGCTGGGCCAGCGGTCCTCGGGGTCGAAGGCCAGGGCGCGGTCGACGAGCTCGATCACCGGCCTGGGCAAATGCGGGACGAGCGAGGCGATCGAGCGCGCCGGCTTGCGGGCCACCGCGAGCAGGCGCTCGATGATCGGGCCGGTCGAGGGGTGCACCGTCTCACCGGACAGCGCCCGGAACATCGTCGCCGCGATCGACCACATGTCGCTGCGCGAATCGAGGTTCTGATTGTCGGCACGCGCCTGCTCCGGGGCGATGTACGAGACCGTGCCGAACACGATGCCGTCGCTCTGGTCGAGCGCCTCGGCCGACAGCTCGCGGACGCGGGCGAGGCCGAAGTCGAGGAGCTTCACGCTGCCGTCGCGCGTCAGGTAGATGTTGGCCGGCTTGATGTCGCGGTGAAGGATGCCCTTGGGGTGGGCGCACGCGAGCACCTCGAGCAGCTGGTCGGCGATCGCCAGCACTTCCATGGGGCCCATCACCCCCAAACGCTCGAGACGGCCCTCGAGCGACTCGCCCTCGAGCAGCTCCATGACGAGATAGACCTCGCCATCCTCGGTGGTGTCGTCATCGAGGACCAGCACCGCGTTGCGATGGCCGACCTTGTTGGCGGCGTAGCCCTCGGCGAGGAAGCGGCGACGAGCCTGCTCGTTGCGGGTGTACTGCGAGTGCAGCAGCTTGATCGCCGCGCGAGCCCCATTTCGATGGGTCGAGGCGTAGACCGCCGCCATTCCGCCGATGGCGATCAGAGAGTCGAGGTGCCATTTATTGCGCAGCCATCGGCCGACGCGACCATGGGCCTCGCTGAGAAAACGGGTGCTGCTGCCGCCTGCCACCAAGCTCCGGGCAGGATCACGAGTGGGGGTGCGAGGTGTCAAGCAAAGGCTGGGGACCTGCGGCCCCTTCTTGCGAGGCTCGCGCCTGACCGCGACGACTTCGCCCACGAATTCACCGAGGCTCGCGTGTCGTGAACGCGCAGCGACGCCGAGCCTCGGGGTAACGACCGGGCCGATCGGACAGGTGACCGTGATAACCGGCGAAGTCCATGGTTCTCGTGCGGTCCTACTCGCACCTACATTTCGCAGAGTTTTTCGCCCCTCGGCCCGGGCCCGGTAATCTCCGGGGGTGCAGCTGCACGAACCCCGCTCCACCCTCGCCTGGTTCGGCGACGCCGGCCTCGGCGTGACCCCCACGAACCCCGAGGCCGCACGCGAGCCCCTGCCCGGCCTGTCCCGCTACAACGTCCTGCGCCTCGTCGGCGCGGGCGGCATGGGCCAGGTCTATCAGGCGCTCGACACGGTGCTGGAGCGTCACGTCGCGCTCAAGATCATGCGTGCCGACGTGCCGGTCAGCGAGCGCCGTCGGTTCCGCCGCGAGGCCCTGCTGGGCGCGCGGCTCCTGCATCCCGGGCTCGTGCGCGTTTATGACATGGGCGCCGGTGCGGACGGTGAGGCCGGGTGGATGGCGATGGAGTATCTGCCCGGCACGGACCTCCTGCGGCTGCTCGAGGGGGCGCGGGCCAAGGGCCAGGGCTTGCCGTGGGCGGCGCTGCTGCGGGTCTTCGGGCAGGTCCTGGGGGCCTTGCAGTACTGCCACGACTGTCGCGTGGTGCACCGCGACATCAAGCCGGCGAACATGTTCGTGACCCGCGATCCGAACTCGCGGTTCTTGACGACCAAGCTGCTCGACCTCGGCATCGCCCACGACCTCGATGGTCCCGCGCCGACCGCCAAGGTCGAGGTGCTGTGCGGCGACCCGAACTACATGGCGCCCGAGCAGACCCGGGCGAACAGCAAGCTCGACGCGCGCGCCGACATCTACGCGATGGGCATGAGCCTGTACGAGCTGGCGACCGGGGTCCTGCCCTTCGAGTCGCTGCTCGAGGCCCCGCTGGCGACGCTGCTCGCCGCCCAGCGCGAGGCGCAGCCGGATCCTCCGAGTCGTTATCTGCCCGAGGACACCCCACCCGAGCTCGCCGAGCGCATCGATCAGATCTTCGCCCGCGCCTGCGCCAAGCGGCCCGAGTCGCGGTTTCAGACCGCGAAAGAGATGCTCGCGGCGCTGCAGCTGCCGCTGGGCGTAGCGATCGAGTGATCGCCCCGGGCCCGTCGGCCCGGATTGCGGTTTTGGCGCAGGCCTCGGCGCGGCAGGATGGCGATCATTCCCGCTTTCCTTGCATGCGTGTATATTCGCGCTCTGTGTTGAAGACGGTCCGAGTGCCGCCCCAGTTCGAGCCTCTGTTCGAGCAGGCTCAGGAGTATGTCGGGCGCTTCTTCGCCGAGCGCCAGGACAGCCCCGAGCACGCGCGCATCGAGGTGTTCGGGCAGCGCTACATGCTCGTGCGCGCGCGCTCGATGTCGGTCGAATTCTTCGAGATGATCCAGCGCCTGTACAGCGACAAGGGCGAGGTCGAGGCCCGTGGTGTCGCGCGCAGCCTGCTCTTCGACATCGCGCATGCGATGGGCCTGTCGGACGCGCGTGACTTCGCGGAGCGCATGCACCTCGAGGATCCGATCGCCAAGCTCTCGGCCGGACCGATCCACTTCGCCCACGCGGGCTGGGCCTTCGTCGACATCTCGGCGGACAGCCGACCCTCGCCGGACGAGAATTTCTATCTCCTCTACGACCACCCGTACTCGTTCGAGTGCGACAGCTGGCTGAGCGCCGGCAAGCGCACCGACTTCCCGGTCTGCGTCATGAACGCCGGCTACTCGTCGGGCTGGTGCGAGGCGAGCTTCGACGTGCCGCTGGTCTCGGCCGAGATCCTGTGCCGGGCCAAGGGCGACGAGCACTGCCGCTTCATCATGGCCCACCCGGCCCACATTCAGGCCCACATCCAGGCCTACTTCCAGGCCCAGCCGGATCACGCCCACGACACCCGCGGCTACGAGATCCCGGGCTTCTTCTCGCGCAAGAAGCAGGAAGACGAGCTGCGCAACCGCGAGGAGCAGTACCGCGGCATCTTCGAGTCCGGCACCAACGCGCTGCTGATCCTGAGCGAGGAGGGTCGCATCGTGCAGGCCAACCCCGCCGCCTCGCAGCTGTTTCGCTACGAGGTCGAGGAGCTCGCCGGCCGCGAGCTCACCGGCCTCGTCACCGACCCCGACTTCTTCTCGCAGTTCCACGCGACGATCCACGAGCACGGCCGCTACAGCGCCGAGAAGATCGGCGTCGCCAAGGACGGCGTCCGTTACCACCTCGAGATCCGCGGCTCCCGGTTTCGCTTCCAGAACGTCGACCATATGCTGGCGATCGTCACGGACATCACCGAGCAGACGCTCGCGCAGATGGCCCTGCGCGCCGCCCACGACGAGCTCGAGGGCCGGGTCCGCGACCGCACCGCCGAGCTCGAGCGGGTCAACGGTCAGCTCCAGCTCGTCAACGAGAAGCTGGTCTCCGCGCGTGACCAGGCCATCGACGCCAGCAAGGCCAAGAGCGCCTTCCTGGCCAACATGACCCACGAGCTGCGCACCCCGCTGAACGCGATCATCGGCTACAGCGAGCTCATCGAGGAGGAGAGCCACGAGGCCGCGACCATGAACCTCGGCGACATCGCCAAGATCCGGGCCGCCGCGCGCCACCTGCTGGCGCTGATCGACGACATCCTCGACGTCTCCAAGATCGAGGCCGGCAAGATGGAGCTGTTCGTCGAGGGCTTCGACCTGCGCGAGCTCCTCGACGAGGTCGTGACGACCATCCAGCCGCTCGCCGCGCGCAATCACAACACCCTGGCGATCGACCTCGCGCCCGCGCTCGGCAGCTTGCACACCGACCGCACCAAGCTCAAGCAGGTCGCGCTGAATCTGCTGTCGAACGCCTGCAAGTTCACCCACGAGGGTCAGGTGCGCCTGGCGGTTCGGCGGGCGCGCGGGCCGGGCGGGGAATGGCTGCACCTCGAGGTCGAGGATTCGGGGATCGGCATCGCCAGCGAGCGGCTCGAGGAGCTGTTCCAGCCGTTTCGTCAGGCCGACGAATCGACCACCCGCAAGTATGGCGGCACCGGCCTCGGCCTGTCGATCAGCCGCCATTACTGCCAGATGATGCGCGGCTCGATCCAGGCCACGAGCGCCCCGGGCCGCGGCTCCACCTTCACGGTGCGGATCCCGGTCGACATCAGCCCGGCCCAGCGCGCGCGCGCCTGAGCTGGACGCTGCCCGGCGAGCGCACGGCTGCCTCGCGCGGCGCTTAACGGGCGACGCCCGGCCTGCCGTGGCGGCAGGTCGGGCGTTCGATCCGGACGGCGAGCTTACTTGCCGAGGTTGCCCTCGATCAGCTTGAACTCGATGCGGCGGTTGAGCGCCTTGTTCTTCTTGGTGTCGTTCTTGGCGATCGGCTCGTCGGGACCGGCGCCGCGGGTCGAGAGGCGGTCGGTCGCGATTCCCTTGTCGACCAGGTACTTCTTGACCGAATCGGCGCGTCGGCGCGACAGGTCGACGTTGTGATCGCGGTTGCCGTCGCTATCGGTGTGGCCGCTGATCTCGACGCTCACGTCGTCGAACTCCTTGAGCACCTTGACGGCGGCGTCGAGGGTGGTCTTCGAGTTGGGCTTGATCGTGTCCTTGTCGACGTCGAAGTAGATGCCCTTGATGACGCCGGCGAACTTGGCGACGGCCTTCGGGACCTCGTCGGGGCAGCCGTCCTTGTCCTTGTAGTTGTTCTTGGTCTCCGGGATGTCGATGCACTGGTCGTTGGGATCGAAGATGCCGTCGCCGTCCTTGTCGGGCGGCGGGCAACCGTCGGGCGCGACGCCTGCGACCTGCGGGCACTTGTCGACCGGGTCCTTGAAGCCGTCGCCGTCGCTGTCCGGGCAGCCGTCGGGGCCGGTGCCGGGGTCGTTGACGCAGCTGTCGTCGGGATCGA
>JAMHUH010000317.1:0-5575 GCA_035904925.1 Nannocystaceae bacterium | reverse complement strand
GGATCGTCGCGCTCTTGGGGATCGGGCTGAGCTCGGTCCACGATCGGCTCGCGCTCGCGGGTCGTCGAGTCTTGCTCGGCGCGTGTTGGGTCGCGGTGGCGATCAACCTGGGCTTGGTGACGCTGGCGATCGCGGGCCGGCTCTCGCTCGCGAGCCCCGCCGGCGAGAGCTACTCGAGCGCCGCCGAGAGCTACTCGAGCGCAGCCGAGAACAAGGGATAGGCACCTCGATACTCGCGCTCGACCGCGACCACCCGCCCCTGCGCGTCGATCTCGTAGTCGGTCGGGTGGTAGGCGGCGCCCGGGAGCTCGTGCAAGCCAAAGCCCTGCTCGTAGAGCTCCGTCCAGGGGTTGAGCCCGACCAGCGCGGGCCCGAGGTAGCTGGGCCCGAACACGCCCCAGGGTACGCCTTCGAGCAGCCAACGATCGATGACGCCGTCGGCCAAGACGTTCTCGTAGGCCGCGAGCACGACCGTGCTCGACCCGAGCTGACCGCTGCGAGAGCGCCACGCGAGGTCCTCGACCTCGGGCCACATCGCGACGCAGTCGGCCCCATAGAACACGACCCGCTGGGCCTGGTTCGGCAGCGGCAGCCAGAGCGGCGTCATCGTGTCGAAGAGGCCTTGGCCGAGCGCGACCGCGGGGAACTCGGTGCCCGGCGCGGGCACGCCATGGACCTCGCTCGGCCAGTCCGACTCGGGCGGCCGCCGCAGGACCACGCTCGACACCTCTTGGACGACGCCGTCGTTGCGATAGACCCGGAAGGTCACGAGCTCGGGCACCGCGATCTCGAAGCGGTCGGCCGGGTAGCTGCCCACGCGCGTGGCGAAGGGGGCGAGCGTGAAGATCTCCAACAGGTCGCCACGCAGGCCCCAGACCTCGACATGCTCTTCGAGGTCGCCAACGTTGCGCACGCCGATCTCGATCGTGTCGGCCTCGCCCGCGACATGGACCGCGCGCTGAATGTCGATGCCGGTCGCGTGGCCCTCGGGGTCGATGGCGAAGCGCTCGAGCGTGGTCCAGTCGCTGACCAGCAGGTCGTCGGCGATGAAGCGAGCGTAGAGCATGCTGCCGCGGCGCTCGCCGAAGTGCCACGCGCCCGCGGCCCGAAACCCGGCCAGGCGCGGCGCTTCGGATCGGCGATCGTAGAGGTAGGCGCCGGTCAGGGTCACGACCGCGGCGACCTCGTCGTGCAAGTCGACCGCGCTCACGACCCCCGGCGGCGCGAAGCTGGCCGTCTCGACGAGTTCTTGGGTGCCGCTCGAAGTGTCGCTCGCGCGAATCGTCCGAGCGCCCGCCGAGCCGAGCGCGACGATCCCCTCGCTGCCCTCGACCGCGAGATCCAGCGCGGGCCCCTCGAGCGGCAGCGCGGCCAACTCGGTCACGCCACCCTGGGTCACGTCGAGCAACAGGAGGCCGCGATCGGCCGTCAGCGCCCAGAGCCGGCCTTGGTCGTCGCTCGCGAGCCGGCGAAAATTACCCGGGATCGTGAGCGCCTCGAGCTCGCCGAGCTGGCCCTCGGCGTCGATCGCCGCCCGGCTCAGGCCGTGATCGTAGCGGGCCAGATAAAGCTGATCGTCGAGCGCCAAGAGGTCGCGGACGTAGAGCGGCTCGGGCGACCAGCCTTCGGGATCGCGGACCGGCTGATCGGGTGTCGCGAGGTCGAAGCGCGTCAGACCACGCCCGTCGTCGCAGCCACAGTAGAGCGATCGCGTCGGCGCGTGCACGCTCAAGCTCGTGCAGCGGACCTCGCCGGCCCCCGGCGCTCGGTCGAGGCGAAGCTCGAGCCCCGGCTGGCCCTCGGCCTCGGCGTGGAAGGGCCAGTCGGCCAGCGGATCTTCGGGCCCACTCCAGCGCTCGGGCTCGCTCGGGGTCAGCTCGTAGACCGCGAGCACATCGTTGGAATTGCCGACGTAGACCCAGCGATCGTCGAGCGAGGCGATCTGAGCCAGATGCGGCCCCTGGGTCGGCTGCTCGACCTGCGCGACCGGGATCAGCCCGTTGCGCTCCGCCGGGACGAAGGGCTCGGGCTCGTCCCCCGCGCCAGAACAGCCCGAACAGCCGCCGAGCAGCCACGCGAGCGCGAGCGCGAGTCGACGATCCGGGAGTCGACGAACCACGATCGCAGTGTATCAGCCGGCGTCGGGGCTCGGGCGGAAGTCCTCGCCGTCCCAGCGCCAGAGCGTGCGCTCGATGCCGGCGCGCGCGACCTCGTAGACCGAGAACGCCGCCGCGCGACCCGGGCGCTGCGAGAGGTTGGTCGCCGAGCTGATCCCGTGGACCGGCACCGGCCGCTCGGGTCCGACCAGCTCACCCGCGATCATCGTGTGCTCGTGGCCATGCAAGATCAGCTCGGCCCCACGACGGGCGATGACCTCGGCGAAGGCGTCGATGTCGGTCAGGTCGTGGCGCGGCTTCGAGGTGCCCGGCAAGACCGGATGATGGATCAGCACGACCCGGACCAGCGCGTCTTGGCCGAGCGCTTGGAGCATCTGATCGAGGCGGCTGAGCTGGGCCGGACCGACGCTGCCGATCGCGTAGAGCGGCAGGCTGACTTGGGCCGTCGACACGCCGATCAACGCGACCTCGCCGTAGCGCTGGACGAAGGGATAGAAGTGCTCGTCGTCCTCGCCGAGCCGCTCGCCCTGCATGTACTGGCCGAAGTGATGCTCGAAGCGACGCTTGCGGACCGAGGCCCGGGTGTAGGCGTCGTGGTTGCCGGGGATCACCGTGACCGGGAGGCCGATCGCCTCGAGCTTGCGGACGATGTGCTCGAACTCCTCGTCGAGCGAGAGGTTGCTGAGATCGCCGGTCACGACCACGCGATCGAGCTCCAGCTCGCGGGCGTGCTCGACCATCCGATCGAAGAGCCGCTCGCTGTGATGCCGGCCGCGCGCGAGCATCAGGTTGATCCCGCCGGTCAAGCGCTTGTTGAGGAAGCGGTGGGGGCCGACGCCGACCAGGCTCAGCAGATGGATGTCGGAGCAGTGGAGGAAACGCAAAGGCATCTGCTCGCCGCCGCAGGGCGCGAAAGCCCGGCTCGCGGGGGTTGTAGCACGCCGCCGACTCGCGACGCGTGCCTCGCCGCGTGAAACCCAATAGAGTTCGGCCACATGTCCGCTCTGCTCGACACGGGCCGTACCCACACTTGCGGCGACCTCCGCCTGGCCCACGAAGGCCAGCGCGTGGTGCTCTATGGCTGGGTCAACTTTCGCCGCGACCTCGGCGGCCGAATCTTCATCGACTTGCGTGACCGCGACGGTCTGACTCAGATCGTCTTCGGCCCCGACATCCACGCCGAGGCCCACGCCGCAGCCCACGATCTACGCGGTGAAGACTGCATCGGCATCGCCGGCACGGTGATCAGTCGGACCAAGAACGAAGGTCACGCCAACGCCAACCTCGCGACCGGCGAGATCGAGATCGCCGTCGATCAGCTCGAGGTCTTCTCCAAGGCCCAGACCCCGCCCTTCGACGTGTCGAAGGACGACCGGCTCGACACCAACGAGCTGCTCCGCCTCCAGTACCGCTACCTCGACCTGCGTCGGCCCAGCATCCAGCGCAACTTCATCTTGCGCTCCAAGCTGGGCACGCTGACCCGCCAGCACCTGTCCGAGCTCGGCTTCCTCGAGCTCGAGACGCCCTACATGGTCAAGTACACGCCTGGCGGCGCGCGCAATTTCTTGGTCCCCAGCCGGCTCAACCCCGGGACCTTCTACGCCCTGGCCGAGAGCCCGCAGATCTTCAAGCAGCTCTTCATGGTCTCGGGCTTCGACAAGTACTTCCAGATCTGTCGCTGCTTCCGCGACGAGGATCTGCGCAACGATCGCCAGCCCGAGTTCACCCAGATCGACGTCGAGATGAGCTTCGCGACCCCGGAGCGGATCTTCGACGCGATCGAGTCCTTGATGGTCCGGGCCTGGAAGGCCCTGCTCGACGTCGAGGTCCCGCGGCCCTTCTTGCGCCTGACCTGGGCCGAGGCGATGGCCCGCTACGGCTCGGACAAGCCCGACCTGCGCTTCGGGCTCGAGTTCAGCGACCTGACCGACCTGACCCGCGGCTGCGGCTTCGCGGTGTTCGAGCAGGGCGAGTTCGTCAAGGGCATCTGCATGCCGCCCGAGCACGCCAAGGGCTACGGTCGGGCGAAGATCGACAAGCTGACCGAGCTGGCCAAGAAGCGCGAGAGCGGCGGGGCCAAGGGCCTGGCGTGGAGCCGGGTCGAGGCCGACGGGCGCTGGAACGGCGGCTCGGCCAAGTTCATCGACGAGGCCCTGCAAAAGCAGATCTCGGCCACGATGGGCGCCGTCGAGGGCTCGCTGCTGCTCTTCATCGCCGACGACTTCCACACCACCCACGCGGTGCTCAACGCGATCCGGCTGCACCTGCGTGACGAGCTCGGGCTGCTCGTCGGCAAGGACAAGCAGTGGAACTTCGCGTGGGTGACCGACTTCCCGCTCTTCGAGCACTCCGATCGCGGCTGGGTCTCGTCGCACCACCCCTTCACCTCGCCGCGCGACGAGCATGTCGACATGCTCCTGAGCGACCCGGGCAAGGTCTTGGCCAAGGCCTACGACCTCGTGCTCAACGGCAACGAGATCGGCGGCGGGTCGATCCGAATCCATCGCTCCGACGTCCAGGCCAAGGTGTTCGAGGCGCTCGGCATGAGCGAAGAAGAGAAGCAGGCCAAGTTCGGCTTCTTGCTCGAGGCCTTCCGCTACGGCCCGCCGCCCCACGGCGGCATCGCGCTCGGCGTCGATCGCCTGGCGATGCTGATGTCTGGCGCCGGCAGCCTGCGCGACGTCATCGCCTTCCCCAAGACCCAAAAGGGTCAGGACTTGATGACCAACTGCCCCACGCCCGCCGACGAACCCCAGCTGGCCGAGCTCTTCATCCGTCATCGGCCGCTGCAGAGCGCCGGACCCACCAAGCCGGACTGAGGCCAACGTGAGCGGATCCGATCACGTACCCCCGAACCCACCGAGCTCGCCGCCCACCCGAACGCCCGGCTCCGCGCAGAGCTCGGGCACCCGACCCAAGCTGCCCTCCGACTCGGGCCTCTATCGATCGGGCGAGATCGTCCACACGATCGACGACGACACCACCGAGGCCGAGCGGATCGAGCTGATGCTCGCGTCCGAGCGCGAGCGCAAGAGCCAGCCGCCCCCGAGCGCGTCGACGAGCGGCTCGGGTCGGGTCACGCTGCCCACGCACGGGGCCAACAAGCCGCGCCTCCTCGATCCCCTGCGCTTGCTCGCCTCGGCGGCGACGGGCGCGTCGATGTGGATCTCGGCCCCGGACATGGACATCTGGTGGCTGGCCTTCGTCGGCTGGGTGCCGCTGCTCTGGGCGATCCACGGGCGCCCGGCCAAGCACGCCTTCGTCTATGGCTGGGTGGCCGGCTTCGTCTCGGTCTTCGTCGGCTTCTTTTGGATGTCCGAGCTGCTGACCCGCTTCGCCGGCTTCGGCACGCCGATGGCCGCGGCGATCACCGGGCTCTTCGCGCTCTGGCTCGGGCTGATCTGGGCGGTCTCGGCTTGGGTCACCGCCTGGCTGACCCAGCGAAGCGGCCGCTCGAC
>JAMHUH010000316.1:0-21062 GCA_035904925.1 Nannocystaceae bacterium | reverse complement strand
CCTGGGCGAGCTCCTCGGCAGACAGCTGGCAAATGATGTCGGCTATCACCTGACCGACCCGGTCTGGCATGAGCTCGATGTCGACGCCACGAAGGTGGTCGAGCAGCGGGTCGAGGGGTTCACGGACACGCGCCCGTCGCTCGAACTCGTCCCACAGGCACTGTCCGAGCCGCTGGCGAACCTCGGGCGCGGCCTGCAATCGTGCGGCGAGCGTCTGGAGTCGCACGAGGAATTCGGGTGTGTGCCGAGCGATGCGCGGGCCGAGGTCGTCGGGACCGGAGAAGAAATGGTTGAGGATGATCCTGCTGAGGTTCGCCGGGCTGACGTATCGGCGATTGGACTGACCGACGCGGCGGAGGATCTCACGTTCGAAGCATGCGTCGTGCGCCAGCTGGACCTGCTCGGCTGCGTCGGGAGCACAGATCGACTCGTGCAGCGCGTCGCCGTGTCGGGCCCACAGCTCATCCCAGCGTAGGTCGAGGTGCCCGGTCATGAGCACGATCAGCAGACACTTCGCACGCACACGAGCCGCTTCTCGCCAGCGTTGATCGTCGCCGCGATGGCTGGCACGACCGCCCGCGAGCACTCGGCGCGCGGCATCCCAATGGGTGGATGGATCGTCGCTGCGCGAGAGCAGGCCACGATCCTCCAGCAACCCACGCGCGAGCAGTATCGCAAACAGCGGGTAGCCGTCCGAGAGATCGAGGACGATCTGGACTTGTTCGTCGTCGGGTGTCTGACCGAATTCGGTCTCGACGAGCGTGCGCATTTGCTCGATTGCCAAGTCGTGCAGGTGAAACGCCACGAATTCATCGCGCTCGCGTTCACGGGCGTCTTCATCCGTGACACCGATCAGGATCATGCGTGCAGTCGAGGCGGCCCTCTTTAAGAAGTCTTGGCTGAGGTCTCGTGCGTCGAAAGAGGTGACTTCATCGATGACCAGGGTAATCGGCCCAGCGTCGTCCGCGAGCCAGCCACCGCGCGCGACCTGCTGTCCGACCGTGACCACATCGGTATAGTAGATGCGATCGGTGTCAGTGCCCTCCAGAGCATGATGAACAAGACGGGTCTTGCCGACCCCCGGAGGTCCGAACACGCGGACGACTCGATGAGGTTCCGGTGACTTGATGTGCTCGATGATCTCGCGTCGACGCGCGTCCGCTCGATAGTTCGGTTGCTCGCGTCCGAGATGACTGCTCCACTCATGCCAGGATTGGAGACCGTCCGGTACGATGAGGCCCAACCGCTTGGCGATTTTGCTTGGCAAACTTGGTGCGTGAGCGCGGACGAATTTGGCGAGCTGATTGGCGCTCTTGAACACCAACTGCTGGCGCAGGTTGGGCGGGACGGCCATGCTCCGGTTGCGCAGCCAGTGCTCGAGCGCCGCGGCGACCGCGTCGAGCAGCGCGCCGCCGTTTCCCGCTTGATGCGATATCACGATGACGTATCGACCGCCGCTGGCGATGTGCTCGAGCAACGCGGTGCTTGGCGGCTTGAGCGTCTTTGGCGGAGGCTTGACTGAGTTGACGATGTACTCGCCGTAGCCGACATCTCGCTTGACGAGGTCGGACCAATTGGCCCCATTCTTGAGCGTGTACCAGGTCGTACCGAGATCGTCCCAAGTCAGGGATTCTTCGAAGTCGCGATGGCTGACCCGCGGTGGATCATGGACGACGAAGGTCCCGTCGCTCCCACCATCGCCCTTGCCCGCGGGGCTCGGTCCATCGATCTCCGCCGTGCCCACTACATGTCGAAGCTCGCGCTCCTTCTCGAGCAGGCGACGAAAGAACTCTTCAAAATCCTTGCCGCTCGCATCGTCAGCGAACGCGCGCTGGATGAGCTCACCTGTGACGTCGACGCGAGCCACTTCGGCGGGCAGTCTATCACGCTATTCCCAGCCCATCAGCTCCGGCAGTCGAGGCACGCGCCGGCGCGGCGGCATGAAACTCGAGCAGGTTGAACGCCTTTGCCGGCTGCGGTTAGGGCCTCTGATAGGTGTCCAAGCCTGCGCGATACGCGGGGTTCGGGTTCCGGCGTACAGGTCACTAAAAGTGGAGTCCAAGACCGTCGAGCCGCGCGTGTCGGCCCTCGCGATCACGGCTGCCCGAGCGCGACGCCACCAATACCAGCACGGCCGTCAGCGTCACGCCGACGCCGAGCGTGAGCGTGACCAGCCCTGGCGGACGCGTGCTGGTCACGTAGGCCGGCGTGGCGGCCAGCACCCGATCCGGCGCGAGCACCAGCCCGACGCCCGTGCCGATCGCCGCGAGCCCGAGCACGCCGACGCTGATGCCCGAGATCCGCATCGCTCGACAGCGACGATCGGCGATGCAGCGCGTCGGCGGGGCCTCGACGATCGCGGGCTCGACGATCGACTCGACGATCGACTCGACGACGATCGGGCGCGTGGGCTCGACGATCGGAACCGGCAGCTCGACGGCTGCGATCGCGATCGGCTCGAACTCGTCGCGCGGCGTGGCCGGCTCGGGCGCCACGCTCGAGCCGAGCTCGCCGATCAAGACCAGCGCGAGGATCGAAGGGACGAGCACGACCAGACTAGTGGGTCAGCCCGGCGCGCAGCTCCGCGCCACGCTGACGCAGCTCGAGGGCGGTCCGAGCGAGGTTGGCGAAGGGCCGCAGCGCGAGCCGAGCCGCGGCGCGGGCCGGTGGGATCGGGGCGATCATGCCGGCGAGCACGGGCCCGTAGGCGTAGTAGCTGCGCACCAGCCCTTGGCCGATCGGCTGGCCGATCAGGAATTGGTCGCGGAACCATCGCAGCGCTCGCAGCTCCTCGGTCCAGCCCGCGCCCCAGGCCGCTGTGGCGATGAAGCACTGGCCGTCGAGGGTCTGGAAGGGCTGACCCGGCGTGGTCACGTCGGCCTGGGCGAGCGCCGAGAGGTTGGTGCAGGTGTCTTGGTAGGCGATGCCGATCGTGTAGGTGTAGTTGCCGAAGAGCTGGGTGATGTCGACGCTGACCTCGTCACCGGGCTGGGCGTCGAGGCAGTCGAAGGTGTTGCCGTCGCGGCAGAGCATCGGGATGCCCGTGGCCTCGGTCGCGCTGCCGGGCTCGAGCAGCGTGGTCTCGGGGGTCTTCGACCAGGCCAGCAAGTTGGCCAGCTCGGCGCCGGCGGGCAGCTGCGGGAGCGTGAAGGTGACGGTCGCCGTGTCGAAGGCGGTCGGCTCGACCCGCAGGTTCTCGACCGGCGGCAGCTCGAGGTCCTGACAGCCGCCCGTGGGGTCGCCGTCGCCATCGCCATCGCCGTCGCCCGGCGTGGTCGAGAAGGCGTGGCTGTAGACGCCGAAGCGGCCGGCCTCGCCGAACATCTCGCGGACCTGAAGTCGGTCGGCACCGCTGCCGCCCGAGTTCGAGATGGTCGAGTCGGTCGGGTGCAAGCTGCCGGTCTTGCCGTCCCAGTCGGCGTAGCCGGAGTAGCTCATCACGCTGGTGAAGCCCTCGACGCTGGGATCGAACTCGACCTTGTAGAACACCGCCGGCTGGCCGAGGAACTCGCGCCCGTAGGCCGAGAGCTTGGGGTCGACCCAGTGGTCGTCTTCGCGGTCGAAGTCCCAGTTGGGGTTCTCGTCCCACTCGAGCGAGGCCTCGATCCACACGACCAGCGGCCCCTCGGGGACGTCGCCCCGACGCACGCGGTAGGCGATCATGTAGGGCCCGGCCGCGGGCGTCGCCCGGGTGATCGCGTCGAGCTCGTTGAGCGTCGAGTACTGCTGAGGATGGGTCGGGTGATCGTCCTGGTCGAAGCTGGTCAGGTCGTTGCGCGGCGGATAGATCGAGGGCGCCCAGCCATCGCCGAACTCGCCCTTGTCCGACTGGAAGGTCGCCGGCGAGGGGCAGGTCATCGTGTCGATGATGTTGCCGTCTTCGGTCGGCGTCAGCGGCCGACAAAAGTAAGTCTCGGGCGAGCTGCTGCTCTCGTGAAAGCCGAGCGAGGTGTGGTTCGAGACGTTGGGGTCGTGGAAGATGATCTTCGGGTAGGTCTTGCCGCGGCGGTGACCCCAGATCGGCAGCACGCTCTCGCGCGGACCATAGGGCGCTCGCCAGCTCGACAAGAACAAGAAGTTGCCAGGCCGGTTGCCGATCCCGAGCTTGCCGGTCGCCTGGGTCACGAACACATCGGCCAAGAAGTTGCCGTTCGCGTCCTCCAGCCAGATCGCCATCTGGAGGTTGGCGACCGGCGTGAAGTGGAACTCGAGCAGGGCCTCGTCGTCGGCTGGGTCGCCCGCAGAGAGCGGTCCCGCGTCGGGCGGGGCGGCGGCGCTCGGTCCCGCGGCGAGCGTCAGACCCAAAACAACCGGGGCCAGCACTCGCCAGCGCAACCAGGGCGTGAGATGGTCGCTGTCGAAAGTCATGGAATGCTGGCGAGTATAGCCCCGAGCGCGGCCGAAGGGTCCGCATGCGCTGCGCTCTCGTGCGGGTCTCGACGAGGTGCGACGGATCACGCGGGAAAGGGGCGACTATCCGTATGCTGAGGCCAATGCGGCAAAGCGGCGATGGGTCGACTCTGGGGCGAGACGCTCGGCGTCGCGTGCTCTGGGGAGTCGGGCTCATGATCGCCGGGGCCGCCGCGCCCGCGCTCGCGACCGTGCTCGCGTGCTCGCCTCGCGGCGCCGTCCCTGGAGCGCCGGTCGCCGCCGAGCCGAGCTCGCTGGTGCTGCCCGAGGGTCCGCCGACGCCCCACGGTGGTCTGCCGATGCCCGCGCTCGATGTCGGCTGGGCGCCGCCGAGTCAATCGGCGGGCGATCCCGCGGCGCTGGCCGAGGCGATCGCTCGCCACGCTCGCGTCGGCTTGATCGTCGATCCCGCGCTGAAGCGCGAGCGCGAGGGCCAGCTCGATGTCGCCCAGCTCGGCCTCTTGATCAATCGACTCGCGCCCGACACGGCCGTGCACGTGCTCGAGGGCGTCGAGCTCGGCCAGATCGTGCTCGAGGATCCTCCGCTCTTGCCGGTGCCGAACGCCGCGGGTCGGCTGGACTGGGCCTTGCCCGAGTCGCTGGCGATCGATCGCGAGCGCGCGCGAGCCTGGGCCGACCACGGCGATCCGGCGGTGTTGGTGGTCGGGTCGGTCGGGATCGACAGCGCGACGATGCGCTCGCTCGGCGAGGCTTCGGTCGGCTCTTGCGATCCCCTCGAGGCCCGCCTGCTCGAGGGCCAGACCCGCTCGCTCGCCGAGCTCGAGCCCTTCCTCGATCACACCGACGCGGTCTTGGCTGCGGCCTATCAAGCCGAGCTGAGCGTGCTCGTGCCCAAGCTCCAGGCCGAGCTGGCCGAGTTCGAACCCGTCCGCGCGCGCGACGACTTTCGCAGCCTCGACGAGTGGAACCGCTACCAATGCGGCGAGAAGTACCGCGAGTACCTCGAGCCCTTCGCGGACTGCATCGAGTGGGCCACGCCCCAGGCCTGCTCGATGGCGCCACGGATCTTCTTGCGTGACGCGGCCCGGATCGGCAGCGTCGAGCCGAGCGGCTACGTGCCCGATCACTGCCCTGCACGGCTCGGCCGCGACTACGTCGAAGAGCTGCGCACGCCCGCGCGCAAGGCCGCCGAGCTGGCTGGGGACGTGCTCGATCTTCGCTGGCTCTCGCTCGCCGAGCGGCTCGCGACGCTGGGCGAGATCCATGGCGCGCTCGAAGAGCTGTGCAAGCCTGCGCGTCGCCGCTTCGCCCCGGCCGACGTCGCCGAGCTGCAGCAGCGGCTGATCGCGGTCGGCGAGCTCTTCCAACGCGACGAAGAGCCGCCCCACGACGCCCGCTTCCTGGCCATCGACGGCAGCTTTCGCGTGTCGGGGGTCGGCGCGGTCCGGCAGCTCGCGCGCTTCGACGGCGGGACCGGCAGCGCCTCGCGGGCGCTGGTCGCCGAGGCTCGGACCTTGCGACGCCTGGCCCGCGAGCGAGCGCGCTGCGTCGCGCGGCCCGGCGAGGCGCCGGTGATGCTCGTGTTGATCGACAGCGCGAGCGCCAAGCCAGAGTTCCTCGGCTTCTTTCACGGCGAAGAGCTCGACTGCGGCGAGCTCGGTCCGCTCTGAGTCCGCTCGAATCGATTGCGATTCGCCGACGGTCTCGCAGGCCGGCTTCGCGACCCCTCCGCTCGGTGGGTGATCTTCGCGATTGCTTGGGTCGCATGACGTCGTGCAGCTCGCGTCGCGTGGACGCGCGCGTTCGCGCAGGGCCAGGAAGCAGCTAAAACGCGAGATTTGGCGCTCTTTTGACGAATTTTGCAGCTCGTCAAATGGGACGACCTCGGGTGGCTACTACCTCGGAGCGCCGGGTCGCGGCGCGACCTCGAAGCGACGAGAAGCCGATGTCCGAATTCACCACACGAGAGGTCCAGAGCCTGTCCCTTGGCTACTCCCCGACGCACGTCGACGAGCCGGTCATTCATGACACCCGCGGCGCCGACTGGACCAGCCACCGCGTCGAAGTGGTCGACCGGGCCGAGCTCGACGAGGAGCAGCGCTTGGCCGCATTGGCAGCCGAGCTGCGCTCGCTCGCCCGCGATGCCTCGGTCGATCTCGCGATTCGGATCGGTCGCTTGGTCATCGATCGCCTCTATGCGGGCGACCTCTCGACCTGGCGCAGCCGCGGGGCCAAGGCCCACTCCCTGCGGGCGCTGGCGCGTCGAGCCGATCTGCCGATCAGCACCTCGGCGCTCTACCGATCGATCGCGCTCTTCGAACTGGCGAGTCGGATGGGTGGGGTCGGCGAGTGGTCGGAGCTCGGCGTCAGTCATCTTCGTCTCGTGCTCGGGCTGCCCTCGGAAGACCAGCGCCGGCTGCTCGACGAGGCCTGCGCGTCCAACTGGACGGTCGCCGAGCTCGAGCGCGAGACCACGCTCGTGCGCACGCGCGACCTCGCGCAAGGGCGGGCGTGCAAGCGCGGGGGTCGGCCTCGGCTGCCGCGCTTCGTGAAGTCGCTCAACCGCCTGCGCAAGTACACCGAGGCGTCCGACGAGCTCTTCGGTGATCTCGACGCCGCCGCGACCATGGCCCCCGACGAGCTGGCCGAGCTACGCGCGACGCTGGAGCTGGTCCGCACGCGCTGCGACCAACTCCAGCGAGCGCTGGCGGAAGCCTAATTTCGACCCGGAGGTCGACTCGGTACTCAGCCGCAGGCCGAGCCGGACACGCCACCACCACCGAGCTGCGCGGGCATGCAGGTGCCGCCCATGCAGTCGGCGTCGGTCTCGCACTCGCCACACACGCCGATCTCGATCAGGCCCATCAGGCTGGCGACGGTGCAGAAGCCCTCGCAGGCCTGATCGCCGTTGCCGTTCTGATCGCAGACCTGGTCGTTGGGCACCGACTTGGGATCGACGCAGCTGCGCTGGCCACCGATGTTCATGAGATCGGTGAACTCGATCATCGGCGCGCAGAGCTGGCCGTTCATGCACATGCTGTCGTCCTTGCAGGTGCTACAGAAGTTGCCGTTGACGAGCCCGCCGAGGTTGACGACCTCGGCGCAGTAGAGCCCGTCACCGCAGGCGGCATCGGTCTCGCACATCTGCCCGAGGCTGCCGTCGCCGCACTCGAAGTAGCCGTTCGGCGTGAGCGTGCAGTTGCCCCCGGCGCAGTCGGCATCGCTGGCGCACTCCGAGCAGACCGCGAAGCCGAGCTGGGGCACGCCGTTGCAGAACAAGTCCTCGGCACAGTCGGCGTCGGTCATGCACATGTCGCCGAGGTTGCCGACCGGCGTGTCCGTGGTCGAGCCGGTGTCCTGCGGGATGAAGTTGGCGTCGTCCGTCGCGCTGGTGTCGGTGCTGGTCGTGGTGGTGTCGCTGGTCGAGCCCGAGTCGGTCTCGCCCGCGGTCGAGGAGGCGGCCGTGGTCTCGCCGGCTTCGTCGTCGATGGCCGTGTCGTTGCTGCAAGCGCTCGACAGGCCAGCGCAGACCAAGGAGAAAAAGATCGGGGTGAGTCGCTCGATGTTCACGATGGGTTCCTCTCGCGCAATGAAGCTCAGATTCGCTCGACGGCGGGAGACTCCCGCAGGGCTCGGCGATTGTCCAGCGATTGCGCTCGGGCTCGTGTGCTTGGGTGCTGGGGCGAGCGGGCGCTGACTCGGTGGATCCTTCGCGGGTGCTCGCGTCTTCGACGACCAGGCTCTGCGGTGGGAAAGAGGGGCGCCCGCTCGGGCTCAAACACGTCGCCCTTCGAATCGCGGGTGCTCTCTCCTTGGTTGGCGCGCTCCTGGTGATCGTAGCGATCGTGCATGGAAGCCAGGGGCTCGACTCGCCTCGGAGCGACCCTCTTTCCCCCCGCCCGCCTTTGCATTCGAGGGTTCACGCGGTCGCCAACAGACAGCGCCAGAGCTCGGATCTGCTGCACGCGAACACGAGTCGAGCCCCTGGCTGCTGTACACGAGCGCGACAACACCTCGAGTGGCTCAACCAGGGAGAGCGCACCCGCGATTCGAAGGGCGACGTGTTTGAGCCCGAGCGGGGGACCCTTCTTCCCACCGTGGAGCCCTTCCAGCGAGAACCCGATCATCCGCGAAGGATCCGCGACGCTTCGCGGACTCTATCGACCCAGTCCGCGGCGCATGACCCACGAGCGCTGCGCGATCGTCCAGCCAGCCTCGACCAGCGCGAGCGAGCCGAGCCGCTGCGCGGGACAAGGATAGAGCAGCACGGGCGTGCCGTGCGGGAGCAAGGTTCGCAGGTGATCGAGGGCCGCGACGATCTGCTCGGGCGCGCGAGCTCGGCCTGGCTCGCCGAGCTCCAAGCGCTGCACGAGCACCGCTCGGGCCTCGCGGCTGGCCCACGCGCGCAGCCCTGTCTCGGCGATCTCGATCTGCCCGCGCTCGGGCGCCGGCGTGCGCGCCCAGATCTCGACGATCCACGACCACAGGCAGGCGCCGCGGCGCTCGAGCGCGTGCGGGCTGGCCCATTCGAATTCGTCGCGCTCGCCGGTCGCCTCGGCTTGCAAGGTCCACTCGCTGCGCAGGGCCTCGAAGCCTGCGCGCGCGTACCAGGCTCGCCGCGCGGGCTCGGCCAAGAACTCGATCGCGTTCGCGCCTCGTTGGGCCGCGCGCTCGCAGGCCTCGTGCAAGAGCGTGGTCCCGAGCGAGCGCCCACGCAGCCTCGCCAACATCCCGACGCCCGCGCCGCGAGCCAGCGTCCCGAGCGAGGCCGGACGACCGACGAAGGCGTAGCCGACCACGCGCTCGACCGCGACTCGCTCGTCCGCGGCGAGCTGGCCCTCGACCAGCAACGAGCTCGAGCGAGCGTCGACACACTCGCGCTCGAGCTTGCGCGCGAGCCAGCCCGGACGTCGCTGGCCGCGACCGAAGATCGCCTCGGCCAGCGGCTCGAGCTCGGCGAGCGAGCCGAGCAGACGATCGCCCGCGACGACGTGGGGGCCGAGGTGGGGGCCGAGGTGGGCGCCGACGCGGACGCTCACCGCAGCCCGCAGGCTTGCTTGCACGCGTCGAGGGTCGCGCGCGCGAGCCAGCGGGCCTTGGCCGCGGACTCGCGCAGGATGTCTTCGACCTCGTCGGGGTGGGCGAGGAAGTGCTCGCGCCGGGCTCGGATCGGGGCGAAGTGCTCGTCGAGCTTGGCGGCCAGCAGCTGCTTGGCGTGGCCATAGCCGAAGCCCTGACCCTCGCGCGAGCCGGCCTCGTACCAACCTTGGATCTCGAACAGCTCGTCCTCGTTGGCCAGCAGCTCGAGCAGGGCGTAGACGTTGTCGGTCTTCCAGGGCAGCGGCTGGCCGAGCTCGGTCGAGTCGGTCACGACCTTGCCGATCGCCTGCTTGAGCGGCTTGCCCGACAAGAACAAGGGCAGGGTGTTGCCGTAGCTCTTGCTCATCTTGCGGCCGTCGATGCCCGGCACGTAGGGGCTCTTCGAGAGCCGCCACTCGGGCCGACGCAGGACCGGGGCCTCGCGCGCGTAGACCTCGTTGAAGTGGGTCGCCATGTCCTGGGTCATCTCGATGTGCTGGACCTGATCCTTGCCGACCGGGACCAGCGAGGACTGGTAGATCAAGATGTCGGCGGCCATCAGCACCGGGTAGGTGAAGAGCCCGACCGAGGGCTTGATGCCCTGCTCGATCTTGTCCTTGTACGAGACGGCCCGCTCGAGCAGGCCCATGCCGGTGACCGTGCTCAGCAGCCAGGTCAGCTCGCAGACCTCGGGGATGTCGCTCTGGCGAAAGAGCAGCGACTTGCTCGGGTCGAGCCCACAGGCCAGGTAGGTGACCGCGAGGTCGAACACGTTCTGGCGCAGCGCGACCGGGTCACGCAGGGTCGTGAGCGCGTGGTAGTCGGCGATGAAGTAGAGGCACTCGCCGGGAAACTCGTCTTGCAGCGCGACCTGCTGACGGATCGCACCGAAGTAGTTGCCGAGGTGGATGGTCCCCGAGGGCTGGATGCCCGAGAGCACCCGAGCGGGCAGCGTTTCGTCGGCCATGGCGAGCGAAGGGTGGCTGGTTTCACTTCGCCGCGAAACCGCACGAGGCAGCGGCTTCGATCGAAGCCGCGCGACATCTCTCACCCGGCTCGCCAGGGCCATGAAACCGATGCCCGTGGGCCCTGGCTCCAACACGAGGACACCCGCCACCAGACGTGGCAAACCCGCTGCGCGAGCACTTCATGCCGAACCTCTTGACCGCCACCCTCACCGCGAACCTGATCGCGACCCTGACCATGCTCGGCCCACCTGCGAGCAAGCCGAACGACTCGATCCCGATCGAGCGCTTCACGCTCGACAACGGCTTGAAGGTGGTCTTGAGCGAGGACCACAGCGCGCCGATCGTGACCACGTACATCACGTACAAGGTCGGCGCGGCGCAAGAGCAGAAGGGCTTCACCGGGTTCGCGCATCTGTTCGAGCACATGATGTTCAACGGCTCGGCCCAGGTGCCCGAGGGCGCCTACGCCTGGTACATCGACGGGACCGGCGGGTCGCTCAACGGCAACACCGAGTCCGATCGGACCAACTACTACCAGACGGTCCCCTCGAATTACCTCGAGGGCATGCTCTGGCTCGAGGCCGATCGCATGGCCGCGCTGACCATCACCGAAGAAGCGCTGGCCAACGAGAAGGACGTGGTCAAAGAAGAGGTTCGCCAGCAGCAGGAGAACCAGCCCTTCGTGAAGACGATCTTGCTCGACTGGCCAGCGGCCGCCTACTCGAGCTGGGAGTACTCGCACTCGATCTACGGCTCGATGGAGGACCTCTCGAACGCGCCGGTGAAAGCGTTCCAGGACTTCTTCGCCCGCTACTACGTGCCCAACAACGCGACGCTGGTGATCGTCGGCGACTTCGACCCGGCTGCCGCGCGCGGGCTGGTCGAGCAGTACTTCGCCGCGATCCCGCGCGGGCCCGACAACACCTGGACCTACCCGGCCGAGGCCGAGCAGACGGCCGCGGTCAAGCACGAGGTCGTCGATCCGCTGGCCCCGGTCCCGGCCGCGCTGATCTCCTGGGACATCCCGCAGCCACGAACCAAGGATCGCGACGCGCTCGAGCTGCTCGCCGCGATCTTGAGCGAAGGTCCCTCGTCGCGGCTGCGCAAGCGGCTGATCGACCAAGACAAGCTCGCGCTCGAGGTTGCGATGATGTCGGGCTTTCCGATCCCGACCTACGGGCCCGGCGAGCTGCTGACCTTGTTGATCCCGGCCAACAACGTCGATCTCGCCGCCGCCAGCAAGGTGCTCTGGGAGGAGATCGAGCTGGTTCGCAGCAAGGGCGTCAGCAAGCGCGAGCTCGACACCGCGCGGGCCAAGAAGAAGGTCGAGTACGTGCGCTCGCTCGGCGACACCTTGTTCAAGGCCGAGCAGCTGGCCACCTACGAGACCTTCTTTGGCGGCGCCAACGAATTCGTCGACGACTACGAGCGCTTCGACGCGATCACGATCAAGGACATCCAGCGCGTGGCCAAGCAGTACCTCAGCGTCGAGCGGAGCGTGACCTTCGAGATCAGCCCACCCGAAGCGAGCCTCGGCCCAGCCGGTCCGCTCGGGATGGGAGGTGGCCAATGAACGCTCGCAAGCTCGCTTCCCTGGCCACGCTCGCGCTGCTCGGCGCGTCCTTGGTCGCGTGCAAGCCCAAGGTCGATCAGGTCGTCGTGGCGCCCGACTCGGGCGGTCCGGTCGACACGAACGATGCGGATCTCGACGCCGACCAGGCCGCCAAGGCCCGCGAGGCGGCCGAGCAACGGGCCCGAATGGCCGAGCTCACGCCGCTGCCAGGCGTCGCCGCGCCCACGCCCGTGCAGCTGCCGGAGCCGATCATCACCACGCTCGACAACGGGCTCGAGCTGATCGTGCTGGTCGATCACGAGTCGCCCTTGGTCGAGGTCAGCCTCCGGGTCCGGGCCGGTCAGATCTATGATCCCAACGACAAGCCGGGCGTCGCGAGCACGACCGCCGGGCTCCTGACCGAGGGCACGACCAAGCACACCAAGGTCGCGCTCGACGAGCGCGTCGACGCGACCGGCGGCACCATGGGCTCGGGCGCGAGCAACGAGCTGGCCTTCCTCGGCGGGACCTTGCTGAGCAAGGACCTCGGCCTCGGGCTCGAGCTGGTCGCCGAGCAAGCCTTGCTCCCGGCCTTCCCGGCCGACTCGCTGACCAAGCTGCAAGAGCAGGAGATTCAGGGCGTGCGCGCGGCCAAGGCCAACCCGCAGGCGCTGGCGGGGACCTTGGCCGGTCGCATCATCTATGGCGACAAGAGCCCCTACGGGCGGCTCTTCGCCAGCGAGGAGCAGATCCGGGCGCTGACCCGCGACGACGTGGTCGCGTTTCACCAGCGCCACTACCTGCCCAACAACGCGATGCTGATCATCTCGGGTGACGTCGATCCCAAGCAGGTCGACAAGCTGGTCCGCAAGCACTTCGGCAAGTGGGCCAAGGGCAGCGCGCCGGCGATCCCGACGACCTCGTTCAGCCCGCCGAGCAAGCCGGTCGTGCACATCATCGATCGCAAGGCGAGCGCGCAGGCCAACATCTACGTGGTCACGGCAGGGCCCAAGGTCGGCGAGGCCGGCTGGCTCGAGCTCGAGGTGCTCGACTCGGCGCTCTCGGGCGGGACCATGTCGACCCGACTGAACTTCGTGCTCCGCGAGCAGCTCGGCCTGACCTACGGCGCCAGCTCCTACTACCAGTATGGCTTCGACGGCGGCCTCTTCATGGCCGGCGGCGGGACCAAGAACAAGACCGCGGATCAATTCGCGAGCGCGCTGGTCGAGCTGGTCTATGGCCTCGCCGACGCGCCGATCGAAGCCGGCGAGCTGGCCCGGATTCAGGGCATGGTCTCGGGGGTGTTTGCCCTCAGCGCCGAAGGTGTGGGCGCCGCGACCGAGCTGACGGCGCAGACCCGGCTCTACGGCTTGCCGCTCGACTTTTGGTCGCGCTACCGGACCGACGTCGCCAGCATGACGCCCGAGCGGCTCCACGCGCAGGCCAAGCGGAGCTTCGACCGCGGCCACCTGCAGATCATCGCGGTCGGCAAGGCCAAGGATCTCGAGGAGCAGCTGTCTAGCTTCGGCGAGATCCGAATCTACGACACGGACCTCGTGGCGAAGGCGCACTAGCCTTCGAGTTCAGTGAGTTCCGTCCGTCCGCGCTCGCGCGGGCGGACGGATTTTTTTGCCGGTGATCCAGCGCATGGGGGTTGGTTTGTGGCCTCGTGAACGTCGACGATTCCCTCTACCTTGGATGTGGTTGTCATGAGCGAGTCCAACACCAATTCCCAGATCACTCGGGCGAAGGTGGCGATCATTGGTGCCGGCCCGGCCGGCTCGGCGACCGCACTTCACCTCGCCCAGCTCGGCATCGAGGGCGTCACGATCGTCGACCTCCACGAGTTCCCGCGCGACAAGACCTGCGGCAGCGGGCTCTCGCCTCGAGCCATCACCGCGTTGAAGGAGCTCGAGGTCTGGGACGCGATCGAGCCGATCGCGTATCCGATCCACGGCCTGCGCGTGGTCTCGCGCGACGGCAGCGACGCGTGGATGTCCGGCGGCGCGCAGGCGGGCGCGGTGGTCTGCCTTCGCCACGACCTCGACTTCGAGATTCACAAGCGCTCGCTCGAGCGCGGCGTGAACTTCTTGCCCCACTTCGCCGCCGACACCCCGATCCTCCGCGGCGATCGCTGGGTCGGCATTCGGGCCAAGGACGGGCGCGAGGTTCATGCCGATCAGGTCGTGATCGCCAACGGAGCCCACACCAATTTTTCGACCTGCGAAGGGCCCAAGAAGAGCATCCACACGATCATGGGTTGGTGGGAGGGCGTGCCCTTCCGGGCCAACCACGTCGAGATGTTCTGGGACGATCTGACGCTGCCCTACTACGGCTGGCTCTTCCCGGAGAGCGCCGAGCGGGTCAACATCGGGATCACCTACGAGGACGACAACAAGCTCAAGAACGCCCGGCGGATCTTCCAGAGCTTCCTCGACAAGCACTTCCACGAGCGGCTCCAAGGCGCGACCCAGATCGGCAAGTGGAAGGGCCACCCGATCGTCTACACCTACCGGATCGGCAAGCTGTGGAGCCCCGGCCGGGTCGTGATCGGCGAGGCTGGACGGATGACGCACCCCGCGACCGGCGAGGGCATCTATCAGGGCATGCGCTCGGGCATGTTCGCCGCCGAGGCCCTGGCCGAGATCCTGCGCGGCGAGGCCAGCGAGGAGGAGGCGATGACCCGCTACGATCGCCGCTGCGCGACCACCTTCTTGCCCTCGTTCTGGGCCGGCGGGTTCTTCCGCCAGGTCCTCCAGACGACCCCCTTCTTGGACTACGTCGTCAAGGCCACGAACATGCCGCGGATCCAGGCCGCGACCGCGCGCGTGCTGGCGCATATGTAGCAGCCACGCAATGCGCGCGGTCTCGCGCCAGCGAGTTGCGGCCCTGGGTCAACTCGCCCTCGCTGGCGCGCCAAAAAAATTCTATATCTGCGCCGCGATGAGGAAGCTCGATCTCCGTCTCCTGCCGCTCGCGGTCGCGCTGGTGGCCGCTGGTTGCTTCACCCCCGCCAACTACGGCGAGGGCGTGAAGGACTCCAAGGGTCATGGTCACGAGGGCGCGGCCCCGGCCGAGCACGCCGAAGGCGAGCACGGTGAAGCTGGCCACGGCGAAGCCGAAGCCGCGCCGATCGTCGAGGGCATCATCCCGGGCACGACCGCGCGCAAGCTCGACTTGGACACGCCGCGGATCGAATTCGAAGCGCCCTTCGACGGTGAGCCCAAGACCTCGACCAAGCTGGCCAACGGCGTGTTGGTCGAGGACTTCGAGGACGGCAGCGGCGAGGCCGTGGTCGAGGGCAAGATCGTCGAGTTCCACTTCAAGGGCTACAGCGCCAGCTCGAACCGCCAGGTGATGGGCTCGCGGATCGCCCCGATGCGACTCCTGCTCAACCAGGCCAGCCGCGAGCGCGACCCGATGACCAACGCGATGATCGACGCGATCCTCGGGGCCAAGGCTGGCGGCAAGCGACGGGTCAAGGTGCCCTCGTCGATCGTCGACAAGGACTTGCCGCCCGGCCGCCCGCCGATGGGCGATCTGTGGGTCTGCCTCGACATCGTCAAGATCGAGAACATCCCGGTCCTGCAGCCGGCCGACGCCTACACCGGCGAAGCGGTCGCGTCGAAGAAGCACTCCAACGGGCTGCAGACCTTCGACTACGCCGCGGGCGAGGGTCGCGAGGCCAAGCTCGGCGACCGTGTGGTCGTCCACTACATCGGCCAGCTCGACGACGGCACCGTCTTCGACCAGTCGCACGAGCGCGCCGACGGCCTCAACGTGATCCTCGGCGCCGGTGGGGTGATCGAGGGCATGGCCCAAGGCCTCGACGGTGTCCGCGTCGGCATGCGCCGCAAGATCGTCATCCCGCCCGAGATCGGCTACGGCGCCCAAGCCAACGGCCCGATCCCCGCCAACTCGACGCTGACCTTCCTGATCGAGGTCATGACCGTCGAGGACGGCCCGCCCCTGGCCGCGCCGCCCGGAATGCCTGGCCCGCCCCCCGGCGTCGGTGGCCCCGGTGGTCCCGCTGGCGCGCCTCCGCCCGCTCCGCCGCCCGCTCCGCCGACCGAGCCTGGCTGAGCTCGCGCCGATCCAACGAAGAACCCGAGTCGTCCGCGACTCGGGTTCTTCATTTCACGCGCCCAAGCCCGAACAATCCTGGCTCGCGGGTGGCACAATCGCCGCCATGCGCCCGATCGCACCTTGCTTGCTCGGGACCTTGTCACTGTTGGCATGCAGCGTGGGCGGCCGCGACGACTCGCTCGGCGACGAGCTCGGCAGCGCGAGCTCGGCGGACGAGAGCGGGGCCACCACGGCGAGCGACGAGGGCGAAGCCACGGGCGCGAGCGAGAGCGACTCGGGCAGCGACGACGCGACGACGGGCGAGTCGCCCGACGACGGGTGCGGGGGCTGCCCCGACTCGCAGCTGTGCATCCCCGACCAGGGCTGCACCGACTGCACGCGCGAGTCGTGTCCCGAGCTGATCCTCTACGCCGCGCCCGAAGGCAGCGGGGACGCGTGCAGCTACGCGATGCCCTGCCGCTTGCACGTCGCCCAGCAGCGCGTTCGGGCAGCGACGCCGACCCAGTCCGGCGACCTGCGGGTCTACCTGCGCGGCGGGACCTACTGGCTGGGCGAGGTCGGCCCGCTCGAGCTCGATCCCTCGCTCGACTCCGGCCAGGGCGGCTTCGTGGTCGAGTACCGCGCCTACCCGGGCGAGCGGCCCAGCTTGTCGGGCGCGCGAGCGCTCGGCGCTTGGACGCTGATCGATCCGCAGCTCGGGATCTGGCGAGCGGCCTCGCAAGCGCCAGGCAGTCGCCACTTGATCGTCGGCGGTGTGCCGGCTCGTCGCGCGCGTGGACCCGAGGCGCCGGCCGGCTTCGTCGAGACCGCCACGGGCTACCTCGCGCCCGACCTCGCGCTCGCCAACCTCCAAGATCCACAGGCGCTCGAGCTGGTCGGCTTGCGCGAGTGGAAGAGCTTCCGTTGCCCGGTCTCGGCGATCGTCGGCAGCGCGATCACGATCGCGCCGACTTGCTGGGCCAACGCGCAGTGGCATCAGGGCCAGGGCTACGACTTCACCCTGGCGCTCCCGCAGTGGTTCGAGAACGCGATCGAGCTGCTCGATGAGCCGGGCGAGTTCGTGCGTAGCTCCGATGGCGCGCAGGTCGACTACATCCCGCGGCCCGGCCAAGATCTCGCGCGCGTCGACGCGCGCGAGCCGGTCCTGACCCAGCTGATCACCAGCCTCGGTCAGCCCGGCAGCCCCATTCACGACCTTCGCTTCGTCGGCCTCGAGTTCGCCGATACGACCTGGGCGCTCGGGCCCGACGGCTTCTCCGAGCTGCAGGCCGGCATCTACCACGTCGGCGCGCAGGTCCAGGCCAAGATGCCGGCCGCGCTCGAGTTCGGCACGGCCGAGCGGATCGTCGTCGAGCAGGCGACCCTGACTCGGCTCGCGGCGGCCGGCGTCGCGCTCGGGCCGGGCTCGAAGTCCAACCAGATCGTCGGCAGCCGCTTCGACACGCTCGGCGGCGTCGCGATCCAGCTCGCCGACGTGCGCGAGAGCTGGCACCACCACGCCGAGGACCCCAGCCAGATCACGCTCGACAACGCGATCCTCGACAACTTCATCACCCGCGCGGGACTCGACTTTCCGGGCTCGCCGGGCATCTGGGTCGGCTACGCCGAGCAGACCGAGGTCGCACGCAACGAGCTCTTCGATCTGCCCTACACCGGGATCTCGGTCGGCTGGGGCTGGGGCGGCGTCGACGTCGGCGGGGGCGCGGGATACCTGACGCCGGCCAATTCTCGGGCCAATCACATCCATCACAATCGCGTCGAATACTACATGCGGGTGCTGCGGGACGGCGGCGGTATCTACGTGCTGGGCGATCAGCCTGAATCGCAGATGAACGACAATTACCTGGCGAATCAGGGCGACCCCTACGGCGCGCTCTACCTCGACAATGGCACGCAGCACTATGTCGTGAGCCGCAACGTGGTCGAGAAGGTGCCGTATTGGTTGCTCTGCCAGACCTGGTCGACCAACGCGACCAACAATCAGGTGATCGATAATTTCACCGAGCTCGACAATCCCTTCACGTTGAACCCGAACCCCTCCAACGTGGTCGCCAACAACGTCGTGTTCGGGTCGAGCCTGCCGCCCCTCGGTCAGGCGATCGTGGCGGCCAGCGGGCTGTCCGACGCGTACGCGGGCCTGCATGGCGAAGAGGTCGCGCGCGGCAAGCCGGCCAGCGCGTCGTCGAATTGGACGATCGACTACGCGGCCGCGCTGGCGTTCGACGGCGAGGGCAAGACCGGGTGGTCGGCGCTCGGGCCCGATCAGGACCCCGATCCGTGGCTGCAGGTCGATCTCGGGGCGCCGATCAGCCTCGGGCGGGTCGAGCTGGTCACTCGCTGGGACATCGATCAGCCCGACACGCGGACCTCGCTCGAGCTGCTCGCCGCCGACGAGCCGAGCTTCGCCGACCCGATCGTGCTCGCACGCAGCGGGCCACAGCCGCTCTCGCATCGCGCGATCTGGGCGGTCGAGGTCGATCCGAGCGTGCCGCACCGCTACCTGCGGATCCGTCGCGAGGCCGGCGGCTACCTCTTCGTCGCCGAGCTGCGCGTGCTCGCGGCGGCACTCTGACGCCGAGCAGGGCGAAACATGCCTACGAATGTTCGGTGGAGTTTTCGTCAAGCCCCTCGGCAAACGACCGTGCGATCTTGAGAGCCCAAGGCCGCCCATAGTTCGCCTCGATATAGTACTTCCTGCCGCCCACCTCGATACAGTGTTCGACCGCGAAAGGAGCTCCGCTCGCGTGCCGAGGCGACTGCGCAACCAGGTAGCGGACACGTCCCGCCTTCACTGGAAGATCGGCATCGGTGAGGAGCCCCGTGGAAAGGGCATGAGCCACCATACGCTCGAAAAACTCCTTCACTGTTTCACCGGTAACCTCTTGCCCTCCGACCACCACAGAGAGCGCGCTGGGCTCTTCTTCCACAGGTTCATCGGACTCTTCATCCTCCCACTCGACCTCGGACAGAGTTTCGAGGCCAAGGCTGGTGCAGAGCATCTCGGCGTAGAACATCGCATCTTGGTGTGTCAGCGCCGCCTCCATGAAATACCCGTCTTGCTCTACCGGTGCGCGAAAAGGTCGTCCGTTATCGTGATAGGGCTCTTCGGCGAGTAGCAGTCGGACACGGCCGATGCGATAGGGCAACGCGCCGTCGAGTTGTTCCCGACGATGCTTCAGCAGCCATCGCAGGAGACTAGCGAAGAACCTGCGAACACTCGTGCCGCTGAGCCGCCACTGCCTTGCGCTCTCGTCCACGAGTTCGATCCAGATTTCGTGGCTCTCACCGTCGACGGGCTCGGCAAGAGCGACATCTCCACTCGCCGGCTCCACTGTCCCACGAGCGGATTCGTCTACGAGTCGAGAAAGAGCATCTCGTGCAGTTTCTCGGGGTATGTTGCCCTCGAAAAAGAGCCCGTCGATATTCAGGGGTCGGTGAAACGCAGAGCCGTTCGCGTGGGTTGCTTCGGTGTTCACCAGGAAACGGGTTCGTCCCAACCGATATGGCACCTTGAGATGCACATCCTGCGCACGAGCCCAGTCGACGACGATCTGACAGAGCGCCGGTACGGTCCGCGCCATCCTTGGTCCTCCTGGAACGTCGACGTCGAGAACCAGTTCATCGCCCGCGTCCATAGACTCATCAGTCGATTGTTGGTCGAAGAACCTCTCGAATTCATCTATGGGTATGGCGCCCATCGCTCCGAAGGATGCCGCATCGATCGCTCGCGCGCACAACTGCACCAACTGCCACGTCGTGTTCGGTAGTAGTAATCCTTCTTCCTCAGATTCGCGCTGCAGTACATTCAGGATGTCCATCAGCCTCGGTTGCAGTTCGACGTTCGGGAGGGTGTAGTGGCCCGATGTCAACTCCTCGTTCTTCTCTCCGACTGGCCAGACCTTGCCTTCACTCACGAGCCTCTTCATGAGTGGGCCGAGGATCTCATCGGGAAGCCCCGTTTGCTTCTGAACCTCGTCGTAGGATGTCAGGGACTTGTCCTCGATTACGAACATGACAGTCCCCTCCTGTGATCGGGCGAGTTCGTCGACTTTGGTGCGTAAGGCCTCTGCACTGGCAAACGCTGTGCCCGTGAGGAATTCCCCCTTGTCTAACTCTGCATGGACACTCTCGAAGTACTGTGCGTTCTGCCGTGCCTCGAGGAGTTTCTTCAGCCGCGACAGTCCCAACCCTTCCAGTTTGGGCATCTGTTGGGTGTTTAGGCCGAGGCGCGTGGCGAAGGCGTCCGCTTTGCTGCGTGTATCTGGGTCGACCATGCCGCCGGTCAGTAGGAGGCGGAAGAATGTGCGCTGGTATTCGCCCTCGAGGTCTTCCCTGCTGCGGCGGCTGGCGGGAAATTTGGCGAAGCGAAACTTGATTTCGAGCAGATCGCCGGTCCTCCTCGCGACGACTGGGAGGTTGGCCTCAGGTCGAATGTCCGCGGGGGCCGCGATGACGGTGCTCGTGACCAGAACGTTGTCGGGAAGGTCGTCCTGACTGTACTTCCAGTTCTCCTTGACCGGGTCGAGAAGCCTCAGCGTAACATGTTCTCCCAAAAGGGTTGCAACCGGGTTCCAGAGAAGAAACTCGACAATGGCCGGCTCAAACAAGCCGTTGATCATTCGGTAGAAATCAGGATCCGTGGCAAACCACTCGCTGTCATTCGTGTGGCCATGGCCCTTGTTTCGCAACTGCCTCGCCGCATCAAAGAATCCGGCAAGGTCTCCGTCGTCTCGACTGAGGTCGAGGTGATCTTGCAGGTAGGCTTTGATACCAGTGGATGGTACCGAATACATTTCACGAGCCCGTTTTACGGCTCGGATGGTGGGGGCGAGCCGCCGACATTCTTGCGGTAACCTCGTTTCCTTCAAGGATGTGAATGCGGGTAATGCGAGCGCGTCGCCAGCCTCGATGAACTTCATCAACCCGTCTATCTGAGTGCCAAAGGTGAGCGTCTTTGGGCATTGTCGGAGAAAGCGTTCGAGGTGCTCGTCATCGGTAGGCGTCTG
>JAMHUH010000315.1:0-5171 GCA_035904925.1 Nannocystaceae bacterium | reverse complement strand
CGGGGGCGCGCCCAGCCAGGCCACGATCGCGGCCCGCTCGCTCGGCCGGCCACGCACGAGCCTCAGCGCCTCGCCGAGCCGGTCGACGCCGGCGCGAAAGCGGCGATCGTGATCGGCCGCGAGCACGCCCGACCACTGCTCGGCCGCGAGCTCGGGCCCGAGCGTGGCGAGCCGAGCGTGCAGATCGAGGCTCTCGCCCAGCGCCTGGCGAAAGGCCGAAGGCGCGTAGAGGCCCGGGATCACGTCGAGGGTCCGGCCCTGGGCGTCGAGCACGAAGTGGGCGCTGTTGCCCGTGATCGTCCGCTCGAGCTTGCGCCCGTCGCCGAAGTCGATCGCGATGCGCGGGGCCGGTCGTTCGCTCGACCAATGCAGCACGAAGTTGGCGTCGAGCCAGCGAGCCAGCTCGGGGTCGGCGTAGAGCACGGTGCGAAAGAGTCGGCTGTTGGCGCAGGAGAACTCGGAGGTCAGCTCGCCGAGCAGGCGCAGCGACAAGATCGGCTTGCCGAGCCGCGCGGCCTCGCGCTGGGCCTCGCCGAGATCACGCTGCCAGTAGAGCCCGCCAAAGTGCGCGTCGCGTTGCTGGGCGACGGCGTCGATCAAGGCCCGCCAGTCGCGGTCGCCCTCGCCATGCCGAGCCGCGGGCGGGACCTCGGCCCGATGCCGCGCGATCAGGTGATCGAGCGCGGCCGATCCAAAGCGCGCGCGCAGCTGCTCGGCGCTCTGGGGGATCGTCTCGGGCTCGGCCAGCGCATGGTCGATCAGGCCGTCGAGCTCGAGCTGGGCGAGGTCGTCCTCGGCCACGACTTCGGCCCGCGGGTCGCTCGCGCTCGGCTCGGCGCCCTCGTGCGCGCGGGGGCTGGTCGCGGCGCCCGAACAGCCGAGCAGGCTGGTGCTGGCCAAGATCGCGGCGAAGCCGATGCGCCGCGCTCGGCCGGATCGGCGGGCGCTCGAGCAGCTCGAGAAGCTCGAGAAGGAAGTTTCAGGCCGACGCGTCATGCCGCCAACATGCCCGAGCCGAGCGGGCAAAGCTGGTAAGAACTCGGTGGCGGATGTGTAAGACCAGGGTAAAAGCAGCGCCGTGAGCAACGAGCACGACAACGCCTTCGCGGCGACGTGGATGGGGATCAAGAACACCTTCGTGCGCGGCCCGGCGATCGGCGAGCTGAGCGAGGCGATGCGCGGCGAGGGTCGGGTCGCGCTGGTCACCGGCGCCAGCTCGGGCTTGGGCTTCGCGATCGCGGTCGAGCTGGCCCGTCGCGGCATGCGAGTGATCGGGGCCGCGCGCACGGCCACGCCCGCGCTGGTCGAGCGGCTGCGCGCGGCCTCGGGCAGCGACGCGATCGACATGCTGCCGGTCGACCTCGCCGACCTCGACAGCATCGACGCGCTGCTCGACGCGCTGAGCGAGCGAAAGCTCGTGCTCGACCTGCTGGTCTGCAACGCCGCGATCGTGCCGACCGGCGACGCCCGCACGGCCCAAGGGCTCGAGCAGATGTTCGTGGTCAACTACCTGGCCAATCATGTCTTGCTCCGCGGCCTGCTCGAGCGCGAGCTGCTGGCCGCGCGCGAGCGCCAACCACGAGTCGTCTTCGTCGCGTCCGAGGCCCACCGCGGGGCCAAGCCGATGTCGATCGATCCGCTCGGCGAGTACGAGGCCTTCTCGATCGGCGAGGTGCTCGAGCGCTACGGGACCTACAAGCTCGCGCTCTTGACCCTGGTCAGCGAGCTCGCGCGACGGCTCGAGCCGCGCGGCATCGCCGTCCACTCGACCTGTCCGGGCGCGGTCGACTCCAACCTCGCGCGCGAGGCCCCGCGCTGGTCCAAGCCGCTCTTGCGCGTGGCCTTCCGGCTCTTCTTTCGCGCGCCCGCCGAAGCCGCGAAGCCAACCCTCTATCTGTGCTTGGCGCCACACCTCGAGGGGCGCACGGGCGTGTACCTGCACCAGTGGGTCGAGAAGGATCCCGACGCGCGAACCTTGGATCCTGCGCTCGGCCGCGCCCAATGGGACGCGACCGAGGGCCTGCTCGCGCGACTCGGGCGAGCCACCGCTTCGACCTCCGGCGCCTGAGCGGGCCTTTCACCGGCCACGAAATCCCGCCATCCTCCGCCGGCATGACCTTGCCCGCGATCTTGTTCGCCGTCTTGCTCGTCTCGGCTCTGCTGATGGTCGGGCTGCACTTCGCCTACGCGTCGCCGAAGACCGACGCGATCAAGATCTATCCGAACCGATCCAAGCGGCTGAGCTTGGGCGAGCTGGCTCGCAACGTCGGCTTCAACGCGCTGATGACCGGCGGGATGGCGGTCGGGATCACGCTGGGCTTTCGCGCCGCGCTGATCTCCGAGGCCCCGGTCGCGTGGACGAGCGCGCTCGTGCAGGCGCTCGCGACCTTGGTGCTCTACGACTTTTTGTACTACGGCATGCACCGGTTCTTGTTCCACGAGTGGAAGCTGCTGCGCGCGGTCCATGTCGTCCATCACACCAACAAATTTCCGACCGCGTTCGAGAGCCTCTATGGCCACCCGCTCGAGAATTTCCTCGGCGTCGGGCTCTTGCTGACCTGCATCGCGATCGTCGGGCCGATCTCGCTGCCGGCCTTCGCGATCGTGTTCGCCGTGTTTTCGTGGTTCAACCTCTTGATCCACTCGGGCCTCGACTTTCGCCTCCCGGGCCTGCGCGTGTTCGGGTTCTTGGCCCGCAAGCACGCGCGTCACCACGCGAGCATGCGCGCGGGCAACTACGCGTCGATCAGCCCGCTGCCCGATCTGCTGTTCGGGACCCACGAGTAGCCGGGCTTTGGTGGTACCGTCGGCGCCGTGCCGGACCACGGCGACACCACGATCGTCGGGGGCGAGGGCCAATCTCGGCCTCGGGCGACGCCGACGACGATCGAGCGTGGCGAGCAGGTCGGTCGCTATGTCGTGCTCGAGCAGCTCGGCCGCGGCGGCATGGGGGTCGTCTACGCGGCCTACGATCCCGAGCTCGACCGCAAGGTCGCGCTCAAGCTGCTCCACGCGCAGCTGCACGCGGGCGTCGACACCAGCGAGGGTCGGCCTCGCTTGCTGCGCGAGGCCCAAGCGCTGGCCAAGCTCGCCCACCCCAACGTCATCACCATTCACGACGTCGGCACGGTCGCAGGCGCCGTGTTCATCGCGATGGAGTTCATCGAGGGCCAGACGCTCGGCGACTGGAGCGAGCGCGCGAGGCCCTGGCGCGAGCGGGTCGCGATGTTCGTCGCGGCGGGCCGCGGGATCGCGGCCGCGCACCGAGCTGGCATCGTCCACCGCGACTTCAAGCCCGACAACGTGATGATCGGCAAGGACGGGCGCCCGCGGGTGCTCGACTTCGGGCTCGCCCGAGCGGCCGACGTCGGTGAGATCCGCGGCGAGCCGATCGAGCGTTCGAGCGAGGGGGCGCTCGATCCGGTGCTGCTCTCGTCGAGCACGCTCGACACCAAGCTGACCGCGACCGGCACGGTGATGGGCACGCCCGCCTACATGGCGCCCGAACAGCACTACGGGCTGGCCGTCGACGAGCGCTCCGATCAGTTCTCGTTCTGCGTCGCGACCTACGAGGCGCTCTACGGCGAGCGCCCCTTCGCCGGCGACAACCTGGCCGCGCTCGCGTTCGCGGTGACCGAGGGCAAGGTCCGCGAGGCGCCGGCCGGCAGCGCGGTGCCAGGCTGGCTGCGCAAGCTGCTGCTGCGCGGCTTGGCGGTCGATCCTGCGGCCCGCCATCCGAGCATGGACGAGCTGCTCCGCGCGCTCGATCGCGATCCGACCCGAACCCGCCGCGCCGTCTTGCTCGGGGTCGGCCTGGTCGCGGCGCTGGTCGGGCTCGCGCTGGCCGGGCAACGCTGGCTGGCCGGGCCGCAGCTATGCACCGGCGCCGAGCAGCACCTCGTCGGCGTCTGGGACCTCGACACCCGCGCGGCCCTGCACGAGGCCTTCGTGGCCAGCGGCGCGGTCTATGCCGAGGCGTCCTTCGCTGGCTTCGCGGCCGCGCTCGACGACTACGCCGAGCAGTGGACGACCATGCACGGCCAGGCTTGCGCGGCCACGCGGATCCACGGCGAGCAGTCCGACGAGGTCCTGACCTTGCGCATGACTTGCCTCGATCGCAGCCGCGCCCAGCTCTCGGCCTTGGTCGAGGTCTACCGCAGCGCCGACGCCCAAGCGGTCGAGCGCTCGGTCGAGGCCGCCGACTCGCTGCCGCCGCTGCGCCTGTGCGCCGACGTCGAGGCCCTGACGCTCGGCGTGCGCCCGCCCGAGACCGAGGCGCTGCGCGTGCGCGTCGACGAGCTGCGCGGCCGCGTCGACGTCGCCCGCACGCTGGGTCGAAGCGGCCGGATCGTCGAGGCCCACGCGCAGCTGAGCGCGCTGATGCCCGAGGTCGACGCGACCGACTACCGACCGCTGGTCGCCGAGGCCGAGCTCGCTCGGGCCGGCGCCAGCGAGCTGCCCGAAGAGCGGATCGCCGCGCTCGAGCGCGCGGTCTGGATGGCCGAGGTCAGCCATCACGATCGCGTCGCCGCCGAGGCGTGGGTCCAGCTGGTCGAGGCTCGGGGCACGGGCGCCAACGAGTTCGTGCGCGCGCTCGATGCCGTCGCGCGGGCCGACGCGGCGATCGAGCGGATCGCTGGCGACCCCGAGCTGCGGATCCGGCTCGACGTCGCCCACGGCATGGTCTTGAATTCGATGGACCGCGACGCGGAGGCGCTGGTGCTGCAACGTCGAGCTCACGCGGCCCGAATCGCCGCCGGCCAAGGGGGCACCCCGATCGCGCTCAGCGAGGTCGTCGCGCTCGCCAACATCTTGCTGGATCACGACGAGCTCGACGAGGCCGAACAGGTCCTGAACGAGGCGATCGGCCACGCCCGGCCCCTGCTCGGCGACGACCACCCCTGGCTCGCGCGGCTCCAGGCGACCCGCGGCCGCGTCTTCTACGAGCAAAGCAATTACGTCGCGGCCGAGGCCGATCTGCGCGCCGCCTTGGTCGTGCTCGAGCGGTCCGTTGGCGAAGGCTCGCCCCAGGTCGGCGGGGTCCTCAACGGCCTCGCCGTGCTGCTCGATGAGCAGCGCCGCTTCGACGAGGCCGCGCCGCTCTTCGAGCGCGCCGCCGCCAACTACCGCGCGAGCCTCGGCCCGCGCCACGCCGAGGTCGCCAAGGTCCT
>JAMHUH010000314.1:0-2479 GCA_035904925.1 Nannocystaceae bacterium | reverse complement strand
CACGATCAACGGTAGCCTGATCATGCTTTCGGACGAGTATGCATCGATCAACAAGGCGCCTGCCAGCCTGGGAGGAACGACGGTCAAGCTGAGCCTCCTGGTGCAGAGCGTCGACCGTTTTGTTGAGCGAGCTCGCGTGGCCGGCGCCACGGTCGTGAGCCCTGCGGCGGACCAGTTTTACGGGTTTCGAAGTGCGTCCCTGCGAGACCCATTCGGGCATGAGTGGATGATCCAGCAGGAGATCGAGAAGGTTGACGGCGGCTTGGCAGACGGCTCGGGGGGCGTTGAAGTTGTTGGGTCGCTGGGCGCTGGTGCCGGTGAAGTCGACGCGGCAGGTGCCTGTAGTGCCGTCGAGGGTGACCTCGACGACGACCTGGGCGCCGTCGTCCATGGCATAGGCGAACTTGCGTGGGCCGGGCTCGGCGTGGGCGGCGAGCTGGCGAATGGCTTCGGAGACGGCCGCGGCGGCGTTGCGTCGGACGTGGCCCATGTAGGCGTGGACGCGTGGCAAGGACCAATGCTCGACCACGCGGGCGAGCTCTTGGGCGCCGCGGTGGTTGGCGGCGAGCTGGGCTTCGAGGTCGGCGAGGTTTTGCTCGGGGTCGCGGGCGGGCCAGGGGCCGGACTCCAAGCGTTCGCGCAGGTGGAGGCGGCGAAGGTGGCCGCCTTCGACCAACATGAAGTCTTCGAAGAGCACGCCTTCTTCGTCGACGTGGGTGCTGTGGGCCGGCATCGAGCCGGGCGTGATGCCGCCGATGTCGGCGTGGTGGCCACGGCTGGCGACCCAAAAATCGGGGGCCTCGCCGTCGCCGAGGAAGACGGGGCTGATCACTGTCAGGTCGGGCAGGTGCGTGCCGCCTTGGTAGGGGGCGTTGATCAGGTAGGCATCACCGGCGCGGACGCTGTCACCACGATCGGCGATCACGGCTCGCACGCTCGCGCCCATCGAGCCGAGGTGGACGGGCATGTGCGGGGCGTTGGCGATCAGGTGGCCGGCGCGATCGAAGACGGCGCAGGAGAAATCGAGGCGCTCCTTGATGTTGACCGAGTGGGCGGTGTTGCACAGGGCGACGCCCATCTGCTCGGCGATCGAGCCGAAGAGGTTGTTGAAGAGCTCGAGCCGGACGGGGTCGGGGCGCTCGAGCTCGGCGCCGAGATCCCCGAGCACGCGGTCGGCCCGGGCGACGCGGCGCTCGAGCACGAGGTGGCCGCTCGGGCGGACGCTGGCGCGCCACTGCGGCTCGACGATGGTGGTCGCGTTGGCGTCGGCGATGATCGCCGGGCCCTCGAGCGTGGCGCCGGGGACCAGGTGCTCGCGCCGATAGATCGGGGTCGGCCACTCGCTGCCGGCCATCCGGGTCAGCGTGTGCAAGACCGGCTCGGGCTCGGCGATCGCTCGCGCGTCGGGCTCGAGTGGGGCCTCGAGCGGCTCGCCGGGGAAGCGAGCCTCGACCACGAGCAGCTCGATCACGATCGGCTCGCGCGGCAGTTCGAACCCGTAGCGATCGAGGTGGTGGATCGCGAAGCGCTCGTGCAGGAGCTCGAGGTCGGCGATCCAGTCGAGCGCGAGCGAGCGGTCGCTGCCCTCGTAGCGCAGGTGGACGCGCTCGAGCAGCTCGGCGCGCTCGGGGTCGTGGGCCTGGGCGAGCAGCTCGGCCTTGGCTTCGCGGCCGAGCTCGTCGAGCCAGGCGCGGGCCTCGGCCAGCGTGGCCTCGTCGAGCGCCAGCCCGAGCGAGCGCTCGCGCAGCACTCGAACGTCGGCCAAGCCCATGCCATAGGCCGAGAGCACGCCGGCGAGCGGGTGGATGACGACCGTCCGCATGCCCAGCGCGTCGGCGACCAGGCAGGCGTGCTGGCCCGCGGCCCCGCCAAAGCAGCACAGCGCGTGATCGTCGAGGTCGTGGCCGCGCTCGATCGAGATCTTGGCGATCGCCTCGGCCATGTTGGCGACGGCGATCTCGACGAAGCCCTCGGCGACCTCGGCTGGCGTGCGCGGGTCACCGGTGCTCGCGGTGATCTGCGCGGCCAAGCTGGCGAAGCGGCGCTGGACCAGCTCGACGTCGATCGACTCGCGCCCGCTCGGGCCAAAGAGGGCCGGGAAGAGCTCGGGGTGGAGCTTGCCGAGCATCACGTTGCAGTCGGTGACCGTGAGCGGGCCGCCGCGGCGATAGCAGGCCGGGCCCGGCACCGCGCCGGCCGACTCGGGCCCGACCCGATAGCGGCCTTGCTCGAACCGACAGATCGATCCACCGCCGGCCGCGACCGTGTGAACCTCGAGCATGGGCGCGCGCAGGCGAATGCCGGCGATCGTGGTTTCGAAGCTGCGCTCGAAGCTGCCCGCGTAATGGGCGACGTCGGTCGAGGTCCCGCCCATGTCGAAGCCGATGATCTGCTCGAACCCGGCTTGGCGACTCGTCGCGACCGCGCCGACGATCCCGCCCGCCGGGCCCGACAAGATCGCGTCTTTGCCCTGAAAGTG
>JAMHUH010000313.1:0-3417 GCA_035904925.1 Nannocystaceae bacterium | reverse complement strand
CCCATGCCGCTGCCGTTCGTCGTGAACTGGTTGTTGTTGTCGACCGGGTCCTCGCCACACGCGAAGGTGGGCAAGAGAGCGAGACAAAAAACGGATGCGCGGGTACGTCGTCGTGCCATGCGAAGGTCCAAGCCGAAGCCCGACGGTAACATGGGTCTGCGGGTGGGGTGAATCTTCTGTGTCACAGGCCGCGCGCTCGGGGACTCAGCAACGCCGCGCGCAGGGCCGCCGCAGCTGGCGGCAGCCGAGTGACACCCCGGTGGGCCAGCGAGAGCGAGTAGTGCAGGGGCACCGCGGGATGGGCGATCAACGCCAGGGCGCCGAGCTCGAGATCGCGGTCGATCGCGGCCCGACTGAGCAGCGCCAGGCCGATCCCCGCGCGGACGTTGCCCTTGATCGCGGCGAGGCTGCCGAGCTCCATCACCCGCTCCGCGCTCGGAAAGTGACGATCGAGCAAGATCCGGGTCGTGCCGCGCGAGAACGCGACGAAGGGCGCGTGATCGATTCGCGACGGATCTCGCTCGAGACTCGCGGCCAGCGATGGAGTACCGACCAACACCATCGTGTCCTCGCGCCAGCGCTCGAGCGTGAGGGTCGGTCGACCCCGGACGCCGTCGACCTCGGCGACGATCGCGAGATCGAGCTCGCCCGCCTCGACCGCGTCGAGGGCCTCGAGCGAGGTCGCCTCGCGCAGCGTGAGCCGAAGATCGGGCAGACGCGCGTGAAAGGCCGCGAGCAGCGGCGGCAGCAGGTAGGTGCACGAGGTCGCGCCCGCGCCGAGTCGAACCTCGCCAGCTCGCAGCGCGAGCACCTCGCCGACCGCTCGCCGACCATCGGCGAGCGAGGTCAGCACCGCGCGAGCGTGCGGGACCAAGGCCTGCCCGGCCGCCGTCAGCCGAACACCGCCGCGCCCACGATCGAAGAGCCGCGCGCCCATCGACTCCTCGAGCCGCTGGATCGCGGCGGTGAGCGCTGGCTGGGACAGGTGCGCGACCTTGGCGGCCTTGGTGAAGGTCCCGTGCTCGCTGATCAACAAGAAGTGGTGGAGCTCGTCGAGCACGCCCGATCCTAGCGCGATCGTGCTCATCAATCATCGTTGGTTATCGAATCGCTAAAAACAATCGATTGGCCAGATTTCTGGCTGAATCCAAGCTGTAGCCATGAACACAGGCGATCTGGTGGTCCTGGTGCTGCTCGGTGTGGCCGCTGGCGCGATTACGACCCTCTCGGGGCTGGGCGGCGGGCTCGTGGTCGTCGTCGCGGCGGCCTGGTTTGGCCCCCACGCTGCGCTCGCTCTGACGGCGCCGGCCTTGGCGATGGGCCACGTGCATCGGGCGTGGCTGCTGCGTTCGCAGCTCGATCGTCGAGTGTTGTTCCCCTTCGTGCTGGCGATCGCTCCGGTCGCCTACTTCGCCAGCTTGGTCGCCGCGCGACTCGACGCGGGCATGCTGCGTTGGGTCTTGGTCGTCGCGCTGGCGATCGCGCTGGTCGAGATGCTCGAGCGCTCGACTCGAAGCGCGCCCGAGCGCATCGCCGATCCTCGCTGGCTGATCCCGGGCGGAGCGGGCGTGGGCCTCTTGATGGCCAGCGGTGGCGGTGCGGGGGTGCTCGCGGCTCCGGTCCTGCGCAGCGTCGGCGTTCGTGGGGATGCGATGGTCGCGAGCCTGGCGGTCGGGGCCGTGGTCGGTCACCTCGCGCGCACGCTCGCCTTCGGTCGAGCTGCGTTGCTCGGCGTCGACACGCTGCTGGGCTCGTTGCTGCTCGCGCTCGCGCTGGTGCTCGGCAACTTGCTCGGGCACCGACTGAGCGGCGAGTTCGGTGAGCTCGCGCGCGAGCGAATGCTGCAAGCGGTCGTGTTCACCAGCCTCGTGGTCGCCCTCGTCGGCGCGCTCTGAACGGGTCGGCGCTCAGCGGTCCCGCGCTTTGCCGCCGAGCCGAAAGCGCAGCGACCAGACCTGCGCGAGGGCCTCGCGCGCGATCCCAGCGTGCATCTTCGACTCGCCGGCCACGCGATCGGGGAACACGATCGGCAGCTCGACGATCCGCAGGCCGAGCAGGTGAGCCCGATACTTGAGCTCGATCTGAAACACGAAGCCGGTCGACGTGACCTCGGCGAGCCCGAGCCGACGCAGGGCGTCGCGTCGGTAGCAGACGAAGCCCGCGGTCATGTCCCGGACCTGCATGCCGAGGATCGTTCGCGCGTAGAGGCTGCCGCCGCGGCTGAGCATCCGTCGACGCAGGTTCCAATTGCGCGTGCCGCCGCCCTCGACGTAGCGCGAGCCGACGACCACGTCGGCGTGCTCGCTCGCGTCGAGCATCGGCCGCAGGTAGGCCGGGTCGTGGCTGAAGTCCGCGTCCATCTCGAAGATTCGGTCGAAGTCGCGGGCCAGCGCCCAGTCGAAGCCGGCCAAATAAGCCCGGCCGAGCCCTTGCTTGCCGGCGCGATGCAGCACGTGGATCCGCTCGCCAGGGTCGGTCGCGGCGAGCCGGTCGGCGATCTTGCCGGTGCCGTCGGGCGAGTTGTCGTCGACGATCAAAACATGGGTCTCGGGCAGGGCTTCGAGCACGGCCGTCACGAAGCGCTCGATGTTGTCCTTCTCGTCGTAGGTCGGGACGATGATCAGCGGCCGCAGCACGGGCGCAGCATATCCGAGCCGCCGCCCGATCGACCACCGCGCTCACCAACGAATGCCCGTGAAGCTGTCGAGCGCGTCGATCAGACCCGCCTCGTCGCCGGTCACCGCCAGCGCGCCCGAGCGAACCAGCTCGCGACCTCGGACCTCGAGAAACCACAGATCGAAGATCGCCTCGCGCTCGCCGTCGAGGACCACGTCGGCGGGCCAGGGCGTGCCCTCGCGGATGTCGAGGTAGCCGGGATCGCAGCGCAGCTGAAAGCGCTGCTCGCCCGCACCCGAGCTGCTCGCGTTCACGCCGATCTCGACGACCACGCGCGGTCGGTTGGCGCCTCGCGTGTAGCGACGCTTGCTCGAGAGCAGCGCCCAGCCGAGCTCGACTCGATCGTCGGGGCTCGGACCGGCTTGCATCTGACGCCCGCCCCAACGAGCCAGCTCCATCAGCGCGGGCTCGAGCGCGCGGCCGGACTCGCTCAGCGCGTACCAGCCTTTGCGACCCGGCTCGGGATCGCCGGGCGGCGCCGGGACCCGAACGATCAAGCCGGCCGCTTGGAGATCGGCGAGGCGCTTGGCGAGCAGGTTGGTGGTCAGCCCCGGCAGCTTGTCGAGCAGCTGCCCCCAGCGGCGAGGGCCCAAGAGCAGCTCGCGGATCACCAGCAAGGTCCAGCGCTCGCCGACCAGGTCGAGCGCCTTGGCCAGCCCGCAGTACTGTTGATAGCTGCGCTTGCCTGGTTGCTCACGCTCGGACATGCATTTTTATAACTTTACTTTCTAATAGTTTCAA
>JAMHUH010000312.1:0-2916 GCA_035904925.1 Nannocystaceae bacterium | reverse complement strand
CCCGCGTTGAGCAGCGAGGGCGGGCCCTGCATGCCCGGTCGCAAAGGCGGCGGACCTTGGTCGAGCGAGGGCGGGCCCTGCATGCTCGGCGGACCCTGCATGCTCGGCGGACCTTGCATGCTCGGCGGACCTTGCATGCTCGGCGGGCCCTGCATCTGCATCTGCTGCATGCTCGGCGGCGGGCCCTGCATCGGCGGCTGCATGCTCGGCGGCGGCATGCTCTGGGCCCGCGCTGGCGGCAGCTCGACGTCCTGCACGGCTTGGATGGGCTGGGTCATCTGGCGCGGGTTCTTGGTCGGTCCGCCGTGCCGCTGCGGGGCCCCCGACTCGACCAAATTCGCGGCGACGTGCGGCTGCACGACCTCTTGCGCGACCTCTTCGAACTGAAAGCGCAGCTCGAGCCGGCCGATCGTGACGCTCAGGCCCTCGCGCAGCGGGACCCGAGCTTGGGGATCGAGCCGACGCCCCTCGACGACCGAGCCGTTGGTCGAACCGATGTCGCGGAAGGCTCCGCCGCGCGGGTCGAACTCGACCTCGGCGTGCCAGCTCGACACGAAGCCGAAGTTGAGGTTGAGGTTGTTGCCCGGGTGTCGACCGATCTTGATCGGCGAGCTGGTGAAGCTCTCCTCGCGCGTACGCCCGCCCTCGGAGTCGAAAATGATGATCTTGATGCCGCGCACCGGTCAGTCTCCTCGCTGCCGCATCATGTCGAGCGCCTCGGACATGGGCACGAACATTCGGGTTTGTTCTTTGACCACGGAGTCGTCGTCGCTCATCGCCAGCCAGGCGTCGTCGCCAATCTTGCTGACGCCGAGGATCGCCCCGCGTCGGGTCTCTTTGCCCAAGATCAGCTCGAGTTCGAACTCGACCAGCTCGTAGGCGAGGATGTCGAGCAGCTCGCGCAGCGCGACGAAGGCCTCGCCGCCGACCAAGAAGCGCTTGAGCCCGGCTTCGTCGAGCGGACCCACGACGATCCGGGCGAGCCCGGCCCGATGCATGCACATGTCGCCGATCACGGCCGAGACCCCGAGGTGGGTGTTCTCGATCCCGAGCTTGATCTTGTGGTCTTGATCGATCTCGGCGAAGGAGCCCCGGAACTGCTGGACCTGGACCTCGGCCTCGCCGAGCAGGTGACCGAGGATCTCGACGATCGCCAGCTCCAGCGTGTGCGCCGTGCGGGCCGAGGTGACCATCAAGGGCGCGATCCGGAGCAGATCGAGCGCGCGGATGTGCTTGAGCGGCGGCCGGTCGTAGGTGTCGATGCCGATCAGCGCGAGCAGCCGGCGCGACCAGGCGTCGCCGCCTTGGCTCTCGTGCTCGCGCGGCCAGTCGAGCTTGCGCAGCGAACGGTAGAGCAGGCTGTGGAGGCGATGATGGAAGAGGTCGAAGAAGTCGGCCTTGGCGTCGCCGGCTTCGTCGTTGGCCGCCGCTTCGCTGGCGAGGTAGGTCGGCAGCGGGCTGCTGGTGCCGATCAAGCCGACGACGTTGAGGGTCAGCTCGATCCGCTCTTCGAGCCCGCTGGCGCGCTGGTGCAGCGGCTTGCGCTGGATGTCGTGGACGTCGCCGGGCTTGAACGCGAGCGAGCGCGAGTGACGAAAGCGGACCGCCTCTTGATCGTAGGGGCCGTCGCCGCCGACCCGCGGGGCCTTGCGCTCGAGCTGCTCGATCAGCCCGACCGCCATGAAGGGATCGTAGGCGCTGGGCTCGGCCAGCAGCCGAGCCAGCCAGGTGGGCTCGTGGCGCGCGCTCGCGTTCACAAGATCCTGTGATGTCCGTTGCGGGGCTGCCATCGGAACTCGATCTTCGACGGATGCAGGCGCATCCGCAGCTCGTGGAAGGAGTTGATGCTGCAGTAGGTCGAGAGCAGCTCGTCGAGCACGAGCCCGAAGAGGTGACAGTCGCCGATGCTGGCGAAGCGGGTCTCGTCGATCTCGAGCGTGGTCTCGGCGCCACGGACCGGCGCGCCCTCGAGCATCCGCGTGACCGGCTTGAACTCGCTGGTTCGGATCGCCTCGACCCGCAGCTCGTTGGCCCGACCCGCCGGCGAACCCGAGGCGGCCTGGAAGTTGTAGAGCGAGAGCAGCAGCTTGAGCGTGTCGGGCTCGGTGATCCGGCGCCGGTTGAGCGCGATGTGGGCGAGCAAGCGCCACTGCAGCTCGCCGCCGAGCGGGGCCCGGATCGGCGCGCTGACGGGCGCGATGTTGCTGAAGGGCGGGACCGAGCTGCCGCGGACCGGCTTGCAGATGTCGCCGATCGTCAGCTCGTTGGGCAGCGAGCGGTTGGTGCAGAGCAGCTCGATCGAGAGCGTCTCTTCTTCGTCGGCCGCCTCGGTGTCGCGCGGACGAGCGACGGACACGTAGGTGTCGATGCACTCGTCGAGCGGCGAGCGGGCCCGCCGAAGCGTGTAGTAGCCCTCGGCGTCGGTGTTCGGCCGGGTATGCGCGAAGCTATAGAAGTTGGCGTAGTTGCGCCGGGTACCGCGACCTGGGCGAACGCCGACGACCGACTCGACGTCGTAGACCTCCATGTGCGGCGGACGAATGCCGGCGGCGCGCAGCAGGAAGTCGGGGATCAGCGGGTCGAGCTTGACCGGATCGGCCGAGACCGGGAAGAGGTTGACGACCGGCGTGCAGTGGAGTCGGAAGGACCCGCTCGCGATCGGCGAGGGCAGGTCGGGTTGTAGCTCCAGCTGACTGACCACGCCGCTAGGTGCCAGTGAGCCCGTGCGCGAGCGATTCTCTTTGGCCTGCTGTAGCTGCGCCTGCGCCTGCAGCAGTGCCCCACGCGCCACCGCCAGCTGATCCGGCAGCTCCGAGGGTCGCACCAGCGCCAGCAGCTGCCCGCGCCGCACCACATCGCCGCGCTCGACCAGCACCGTGGACAGGTAGCCAAGCTGCTTGCTGACCACCTCAGCGG
>JAMHUH010000311.1:0-3456 GCA_035904925.1 Nannocystaceae bacterium | reverse complement strand
GCTCGTCGAGCAAGAGCACGCCGCGATGGGCGAGGCTGACCTCGCCGAGAAAGTCGTCGATGGACTCGGTCGGCCTGGGGACGCGGACATCGGGAATGCGCACGAGCCCCGTGCTGCCGCGGGTCGAGTGGATCTTGGTGAGCTCGAGCGCATCCTCGTCGCCGAGCTCGTCCAGCAGGCCCGCGACCTGGCGGGCGAGCGTGGTCGTGTCGGAGCCGTGGACCAGCAGATGATGGCCGCCCGCGACCATGACCTCGAGCGCCAGCTCGGCGAGCGGATCGAGCCGGTCGAGCGAGGCATCCGCGATCTCGATCAGCGGCGCATGGTCGGGGACCGAAGCGCAGGCAAGCGTCGCCTCGCCTCGGAGGTGGGCGATCAACTGAGGAAGGTCGGACACCACGAGCAAGTCCAGGCCAGGGATGAGCGCGGCCTCGCCAACGCTCGCCTGCGGCAACGCCAGCACCCGGAACCCATCCCGACGAGCCGTATCCGCCGCGATCAACGTGCCCACAGGCGGACGCAGCGAGCCATCGGGCGCAAGCTCCCCCCACAGCATGACGCCCGCCAGCGAGGCCGCCGGGACAACGCCGTGGCTGACCAACAACGCGCAGGCGAGCGCCAAGTCGACGCCCGTGCCGTCCTTGCGTTGCTCGGCCGGCGCGAGGTTGACGACTTGCCTGCACCGGGCGAGCGCGAACCCGCAGACGTCGAGCGCGGCGAGGGCCCGCATGCCGGCGGCGTGCAGGGGTCCGTCGCTCTGGCCGACGATCGTCAGGCCGGGCAAGCCCGGCCCGATGTCGGACTCGACGGTGATCACGTAGCCATCGATGCCCACCACGCCAGCAGAGTGCGTCCGCGCGAGCATGCCGATCAGACTTCGCAATCGAGGTCGTCGGCCGCACTCGGCTCGGCGTCGTCGTCGTCGTCGCTCGGCGCAGGCTCGATGCCATCGAGGTCGTTGAAGAGCGACCGCAGCAGGTTGGTCGCCAACTTGATCTCGCAGCGCGTTCGCGTGGCCAGCAGATCGACCACCTCGCGCATCGGCTCGCACTCACCCAGCTCGAGGCTCTCGAACAGGGTGCTGAGTGCCATTGGAAGCCCGCCACAGAGCTTGGTCAGCGTTTCGAGGCTCGGCGAGAACGAGCCGTGCTCGAGTCGTCGGATCGTGTCGGGCGACAGGCCGCTGCGTTCGGCAAGCCGGTCCTGCGTCATGCCGCGAGCCCGACGCAGTGATCGGACGTGGCGGCCGAACCTGCGCTCCTCGGCGGTGGGCAGGTTCGCCAACTCGGCGTCGGCAGGGACGATACCGAGACCCGCTCCCAGAGACCGTCGTCGACTCATGCGAGCAACATGGCGACTCGCCGCGATCACGGACAGGTCAGCGATGCCGGATCGCGGCGAGGTTGGTGCCGAGTGCCTTGCTTGGCTACGAAGCCGCTGCTACACGTCAACCATCGGGCTGGAATAGCGGAGCTTGCATCCGCGTGCCCAAGGTTCGGACGTCATGACTCGGCCAAGCTCTCGACGACTGTGCTCGTGTTCGTTGCCCCGCGGGTGGTCCGAGCGGGGGCCGCGATGACCGAGCCGCTCAACCTGACCAACGAGGAGCTGGGCGAGCGCGTTCGAGATCGCCGCCGCAGCTTGGGCCTCACCCAAGAAGCCCTCGCCGAGCGAGCCAACGTCTCGCCCGAGACGATCGGCCGGCTCGAACAAGCCGCCGGCAACGGCCCCTCGCTCGACACCGTCTACAAGGTCGCCAAGGCCCTGGGCACCACCGGCTCCGCCCTGCTCGCCGCCGATCACTCGGGCGACGAGGTCACGGCGCTCGTGCACGGACTGCCCGACCGCGAACGAGAGATCGCCTGCGTCATGCTGCGAGCCCTGTCGGCCCACGTGAACACGCCATCCTCGTCGTGATCAGTTGTACTCGTGGTCGACCAGCAGCTCGGACGCGGTGACCCCGAGGGCCCGGCCGATCCGGTTGACCGTCTCGAGGTCGGGATCGAACTCGCCGGTCAGGATCGCTTGCAAGCGCTCGAGCGAGAGGCCCGCCGCGAGGGCGATCGCGTCGAGGGTCAAGCCCTGCTCGAAGGCGAGCCGGTGGAGGTTCGCTGCGAGGACCTCGAAGCCGCGGCGGTCGGTCATTGGGTAGATGCTGCTCCTTCGTTCCTGGGTTGGAAACCTCGATGGCGGAGCAAGCCTCGCGCGAGCGTGAGTCGGGCCGGTCTCGAGCAAGCCAACCCAGGCCGAGGGCCTGCCTGTGCAAGCTGCGCCAGTTCTTGCAGACGGCGGATGCGTACCTACGAACCTGCGGCTGTGCCACGCGGTCGCAACCTGCGAACCACGAGATGCCGATCCTCGAAGTCGCGCTCGGTTCCCCGACTTCGCGATCCTCGAAGTCGCGCTCGGTTCCCCGACTTCGCGCAGGCGTTCGCCCAGCACACGGGCATGGCGCCCAGCGCTCTAGACTAGATGTTGACGGGGGTGAGAGTGATGCCCCAGGCCTTGGCTATCTCCGAGAACTTGGTGGCATAGTGGATCCCCGGGCCTTGGACACCACCCGTATGGATGCCAACAGCACCGAAGCCGTAGCCAGTCATCCAAACCACGCCGGCGCCGCTGTCGCCTCCCAACGCCATGTAGTTGGTTTTGTAGAAAGTAGACGAGAACGGCTGGCCGTTCTGGCCGGGCCACGGGACTGTCGATTTCACATTGAGCACAAACCCGCAACGAGTAGCGTCACCGAGGTCCGGAAGAGCCTGGTTCCCTGACATCCCGGTAGTACTCCGACCAGTTTGGCACACCGTCTGGGTCTTCTTGATCTCGGTGTCCATCGTTGCGTTCACCGCGGAAGTCACGGGGTGCAGGTTGTCGTCGGACGTCCAGTGGATCCGACCGATGTTGTTGCGAGAACCGTACGTCGTGATCGCAGCTGCGTCGTACGAACTTTGGTAATTGCACACTGACATCACGCCGAGTTTCAGACCGCCCTGAACCCAATCTTCCCCAAGGCTCCCACAAATGCCGTTGCTCGCGCAATGGCCGGCAGTCAACATGAACGGACCATACCCGGATTGAACAGCGAAGCCGCTTGTGCAGACATAATCAGAACCTTGGCGCACCACCGCCTGACCACCCGTAACCAAGTTGTATCCGAGCGGCTCGTCCTTGCGGAGCTGAGGCCCAGCAGCGATCATCGTATCATCTCGGACCACGGTGACGAGGTCGCCGAACTGCTCTTCCAGCACACTCGTGTCCAACCCCGAGATCGCAGTGATCATGATATTGTTGGCGAATCGATCCGTCGCGATCGAGAGTCCAAAGCGGGTGCCTCCGTCAGTCTCCACAATGGCCGCTTCGACGATGCCGTGATCGGTCGCAATACGCTCCACCTCATTCCGCAGCGCATCGAGATCGACGCCCGATCGATCGACTCGGCGAACCGTCAGCACGGCC
>JAMHUH010000310.1:0-6701 GCA_035904925.1 Nannocystaceae bacterium | reverse complement strand
GCCGCGCCTGCCCGTCACCGCCGGTCTGTTGAGCTTGTTCTTGCCCGGCACCGGCCAGCTGCTCAACGGCGATGTCGGCCGAGCCTCGCTGGTGTTCGCGGTCTGGAGCCTCGCGCTGCTGACCGGGCTTTTGCCGATCTGGACCTTCGTGGCGCTCTATGCTGGGGCGGAGGCGTTCTTCACCGCGAAGGTGCGCGGGTTGGAGCGCAAGATGACGGTCGAGCCGCCCAAGAAGGCTGGCGTCGCTTAGACCAAGCGTGAGGAGCGAGCTCGATCCTTCGCGGACGATCGTGGCTTCGACGACCAGGCGACGGATCGTTCCTGTATGATGGCACATTTTTCAAGTTGGCGTGTTCGTGGTGGGAGTCCGCCGAGGGCGACAAAAACCGGCGACTGGGAAGATGAGCATTAGGGTGAAACGCGACCTTGGACCGCCGGAATGAGCTGACGCCTGAAATCAGGGCAGCGCCACGACAGGCTGGTTTTTCCACCCACCTGACCCGCCCCCCACTTTGCCCAATGTGTTGTCTCCCCAGCAGCTGACTCCGCCCTGTGCATGGAGTACACACCCGTGTGAAATTTCGACGCTGACCTGAATGGCGTCGTGAACTCCGGGCAGCGTCCGCGGCACCTCGGCGCTGGTTCGTGGCGCCGCGAAGCCGAGCGATGGAGCTTCGGGGTCTCCCCAGCACTCGACGTGACCGTCGTGACTCCAGGCGCAGGCCGAGTGCAGCCCCATTGCCATCCCCACCGCTGCGCGCTCGAGCGGGATGACGAGCGAAGCATCGGGATACGTGGACCCATATTGTTTGTCGCTCCAACAGGCTACCGTGCCATTTTCGAGCAGCGCACACGCATCGAAGCCGCTGCATGAGATCCCCGTAGCAGGAGCAGGCAATTCGACAGGACTGAGGCGCTCAATGAGCGCCGCTCGGTCCACCGGGCGGGCCAAGGAGACGCTGCCCTCGACATCGACCAACCAGGCGCGACCGTTGCATAGTGCGAGGTCGCGCACTCCCGAGAGTGCCTGTGGGGCAGCCGGTGGCTCCACGGGGTCGCCAAACACCGCACAAACCGGCGGTCGTGGGTTCGAGATGGCGCACGCCAACAGCCGCCAACCGCTCTCGAACTCGGTCCGTTCCACTCGATTCAGCTCGCTCGAGAGCAAGGCGGATCCAAGGTCGGTCCAGTCCTTGGCACTCTCGTCTGGAAACATGTACTCGACCGAGTGCTGACCGGTCACGGCACCGATATGACCCGTCATGCGGTCCTGAAACAGCTCTGCGCCATCGAGCCGCGAGATTCGACGGGGCAGACCCGACCACCACTCTTGGGGTAGATCTCTTTGACCCCAGCAATAGACGACACCGCCAGCTTGGCGCGCGCAAGTTTGATCCGACCCGACGATGATTCTGTCGACGGCCTCGAGGTCCGGGACCAAACGTGGCTCATGGATCACCATGGGGTGGTTTGGTCCATCCAACTGATGGTCACGGTTGCTCCCCCAACATTCGACACCGCTCGATGTCCTCACGCAAGCATGTCGTGCTCCGACTGCGAGATCTCGAACCTTCGCGTCGCTCGAGAATTCGACAGGCTCGCCGAGGAGCATTGCCTCCTCTTCGTCCTCTTCCTTTCGGGACACAGGCCAGCAGCTGACCTTGGCACCCGCCAAGGCGCAATTCATGGTGTAGCCCGTCGCTACCCTACGGGCGTTTTCCACACCGAGAACACGGGTGAGCTCCGACGGGTAGGCTTCAGGGCACGACGTCGGCGCCAAGCAACGAACGACACCCTCGATATCGGCAACGCACGTGTCCACTCGCGCCGAGATATCCACGCCGATGCCGAAGTCGACGATCCATCGCGGTGGGCAATCGACCTCGAAACCCCAACATACGACCCGGCCGCTTCGGGTCAACACGCAGGCGTGCTCGCGGTTGACGGCTACTTCCACCGCCCCTGGAACGTGGTGGAGAACCTTCTCGGGTACACGATTGTACCAGCACGCGATCTGGTCGCTGTTGGCAAGCACTGCGCAGGTGTGGCTGTAGCCGAGCGCGACATCGGACACGAGGCCGAGCGCGGGCGTACCCAAGTCGCAGCGGACCTCGCCCGCTTCGATGACGCATACCGGCTCGACGTCCACGCGAGGGCGATCTTCCAGCCACGATTCCGGGGACGTCGAACCAATCGCGAGCTGAGTCGCGTTCGTCACCACCTCACCGTCCACGACGAGCGATGCGCTGCGATGGTCCCCCCAACACAGCGCTTCGCCGTCGCGTTCGAGATGGCAGCTGAACTCGTGTCCGGCGATCAACGTTTCGCGAGCTGGCTCGACCGCGAACGTGGGCTCGGCATCGTCGGTATGCCTCGTACAACCCCAACTGCATGCCACGCCCATGAGCAGCGCGACCCACCCCACGTTGTCGCGCCATCGTGGAGCCTTCACGGGCATGATCTTATCACATCAGTTCGCGATGCGACTCGCCAGCCGACGTGCACGCCGGACGATCAGGACTCGTCGCTTCGCGAGGTCAAGACCGCGCTCGAGCAGCACGCGATCGCCAGCACCACGCTCTCGGGCGAGTTCACCCCGCCCTAGTCTTCAAGGCGGTCATTCGGCTGGCCGCCCTCGTGCGGAGCAAGCCCTCCAAGATACCGTAGGCCATGCTCCGAACACCCTCGGTCGTGCACGCGGTCTCGGCGTTGGCGGTTGGCCTGTTGGTTTCGTGTCGGGGCGACGGAGCATCGCCGGTCGACGATCGGGCCACAGGATCGTCGTCCGCGAAGGCCGAGCAGGAACTCCCCGCGCCTCCCCGCGAGGTCGAGCCACCGAAGCCCGAGCCACCGAAGCCCGAGCCACCGAAGCCCGAGCCACCGAAGCCCACCCTCGAGATGCTCGTCGAGGGGCTCGACATCGCCTGGTACGACGCGAAGCCCGAGGACGAGCTGGAGCTGCTTTGCGACTACACGTTGTTCGAGCAGCGCGGCCAACTCGACGAGCGCACGCCGTGCACGACCGTGGTCGAGACCGTGCACGTCGTCGATGGCCAGGGCAACGCACCATGGAACGTGGTCGAGCGTCGCAACGCACTGTGGCTGGCCCGACCGGGAGCCACCTTCCCCAAGCCATCGACGCCCGTACTCGCGCTGCTCGATGCACCCGCGAAGGACGCACGACTGTCCCCCGTGTCGACGTCGCGTCCTGCGAAACGGTCGAAGTCGGTGAGGCAGGCGGTGGTGAAGGCTATCGACGAGGGCGCGGACCTCTCGCTGCGTCCGCGCTTCGAGATCCACGGTGCCTTCGGTGGCGACGCCGACACCCTCGTCGTCTTCCGGGTCGAGGACTCCGTGGAATTGCAGGGCTACGAGGCGATCGTCGCCTTCGCCGGCGATCGGCTCGTGGGCGTGGTCGGTGAACCTCCGCTCTTCTTTAGCGGGCACGAGGTCGCGGGCGTGACCGACCTCGACGGCGACGGAGCCTGGGAAGTGCTGTGGTGGGGCAGGGCGGAGGATGGCTTCGGCCTGCACCTGATCTGGTTCGCGAAGGGCCAGTATCGGCGAACTCGCGTGTTTTCGTGTGAATGCGCCCCGTACTTCGCGGATGCCTATCCCGTGCTGCGCAAACGCTAGGAGCTCCCAGCCCTCCTCGAGCCGCCCGAGCGCGGGTCAGGTCTAGACGAGCCTCTCTAGACCTGCTGCTTGCGCACCGACCAGATGAAGCCGTCGTACCAAAAGTGCATGAGCGAGACGACCAGCGTGAGCGCCCACAGCACTTGCACCTCGGGGTCGAAGTAGACAGCCCAGAGCCCGTAGAGGGCCGGCAGCCCGAGAAACACGATGAGCAGGAAGGGCCGCCCGAGCGCCGAGCCATGCAGCCCGAGTGTGCGCTGCAGTGGATCGCGCTCGGTCGCCCACACGATCGCGAAGTACTGGACGGCATGAAAGGCATTCATGATGAAGAAGGCCTCTCCCCAGCTGTTGAAGCCCCACGTGTAGATCGAGGTCAGCCCGGTCCCGATGTAGAGCACGACCTTGAGCCACGCGACTTGCTGCCCGGCCCGATGGCGCTGGATCGCCGCATACACGTAGTAGGCCAGAAAGACCGTGCCACCGCCGAGCACGAGCTCGGCGAGCGTGGCCTGGTGGCCCGACATCCACAGGGGCACGCGCGTGAATGCGGCCGCGCCGATGTCCGCGAGCGACTCGAAGTCCTCGAAGTGATCGAGCATCGTCACGCCCGCGACGATCGGTCCGGCGTAGAGCAGCTGGTTGAGCGCCCAGTCGAGGCGTCGGCCGGCCGTGGGATCGTTGCCGCACTTGGCCTCGTAGATGCGACCGAACCCGAAGGTCTGCATGCCGGAGTGGTAGACGTCCCAGAAGGTCGCGACGAGCGCTGCGATCACGATCGCAGACCGCGAGAGGCTCAGCAGCGCGAGCAAGGCCAGCGGGACGAGTGTGAAGCGCAGCTTGTGGAGCCGGAAGATCTCGCGGTTGCCGTGGCTACGCACGAACACCAGCACGAGGTGGGCGTGGATGAGGGCGCCGATCAACAGGCTCGAGCCGGTGACCTCCCAGCCATACCAATCGAAGGGTCGATCGGTGAAAGGTGTATCTGCGATCGCCACTCCGGCCAGCAACGCGAGCAACGGTGTGCTCAAGAAGAACACCCAGTCGTACACCGGGCCCACGATGTAGGGCGAGGATGTGGTCGACCTCGTGGGCATCGTTGCGACCTTATCAGGCGTCACGATGGGCGGGCGAGCCCACCGCAATTTCCCACGCGTTCGCGTAGTGTCTGGATGTGAAGTTCGAGCGCCTCACGATCGCGTGCTTGTCCGTGTTCCTGGGTCTCGCCGCCTGCGATGCCAAGGACGAAGCGAGCCCCACCACCGCCGCCAACCTGCAGCCCGGCAAGACGGCCGCGAGCCTGCGTCTCGATGCCGTCGTCGCGCTCGTCGAGGGCGATTCGATCGCCGACGCCAAGGCGCTCGAGGTCGAACTCAACAATCCCGAGGCCAAGCTGCACGCGATCGATCTCGATGGGGATGGCAAGACCGACTTCGTCGACGTGATCGAGCGGCGGGAGGGTGGCAAGACCATCCTCGAACTGCGTGCGGTCCCCTCGTCGAAACAAGACTCGAAGGACCTCGCCAAGGTCTCGATCGTGGTTGCGACGCTCGAGCTCGAGGCCAAGCCAGAGACGATCGTCGTGCACGCGACCTACTCGGAGCATATCGAGCACGACGCGACGATCCACGTCTACCACCACGAGGTCCCCGCGACCTACGCGGATGGCGTGCTGGTGGTCGTGAGCGGCTGCTTCTTCCACTACGCCTTCGTGCACGAGCACGAGGTCTACGTCGGCCATCACCACATCGTGGTCGACGTCCACTTCGACCACCACGTGCACGTCAAGCACAAGAAGCACAAGCACTACAAGCACAAGGGCAAGGGCAAGGGCAAGGGCAATGGTGTGGTCGTGACGTGGTGAGCGAGGCCTCGCTGCGGCTCGTGCCCCGACTGCGCTGGTCGATGACGTTGCTGGTCTGCGTGGCCGGGTTGCTGGTCGAGTTGGCGTACGGGGTCGGCAAGCTGGACGGCGAGAGCTCGCTGCGTAGTGGGCTCTCGCTCAGTTACGAGGGCAACCTCCCGACTTGGTACGCCGCGGGCTTGCTGTGGACGGCCGCGCTCGGGCTGGGCCGGATCGCCATGCAGGTGTCCTGGCCGCAGCGGCGCGCATGGGCGGGCCTGGCCGCGATCTTCATGTTCCTGTCGCTCGATGAGGCCGTCGAGCTACACGAGTCGCTCGGCGGCGCCGAGCTGCACGGTCCGCTCTACTTCTCATGGGTCGTTCCGGGCGCGCTGCTGACGGGCGCGTTCGGGCTCGTCTACCTGCGCTTTTGGCTGGGCCTGCCGGACGCCACGCGGCGTGGCTTCGCGATCGCGTTGGCGATCTACGTCGGGGCCGCGCTCGGGATGGAGCTGCCGCTCGGGGCCTGGACCGAGCGACACGGCGACGAGAATGTCGTCTACGGCCTGCTCGACTTCGTCGAGGAGAGCCTCGAGCTGGTCGGGATCACCTACTTCCTCGGCGTGATCGCTCGCGTCGAGGAGTGATCAGGGAGGCGAGGCACTCGAGGCAGGCAGCTCGAGCACGAGCCCATCGCCGGGTACAGGGCCGCCGCCGACTCGCGACCCTGTCGACCTAGCAGTCCGTGGCGCAACCAAGCGAGGTGTCGTGATGGGTTGCGCCACTCTAGGTCCCGAACAAGCGGTCGAACCCGTGGAACGAAACCGGGTCGGACGAGTGACATGCATGGCCTCGTGGGCGGCGTAGAACATCACGACCGACCACTTCAGCCCGACGGCGAAGAAGATGACCTGGTCGATCGCTTCGACGCTCGCGAAAAATGACCCGGGTCTGCTCGTGAAAAGTGACCCACCCGCGGAGGCTCCGCGGTCCGCTCGATCTCCAACCGGCGACGCTGCGGGCGATGACCCGCAAGCGACCGTGCCGGATCTGTCGACGCTGGTTCCAACCAGATCCGCGCGCGGGTGATCGTCAGCGAGTGTGCAGCGAGGCGTCGTGTCAGCGGGTCCCATGCGAGCGAGGCAAAGCGCCTCACGCCTCACGCCTCACGCCGGCCTTTGGATCAGCTCACTTGCCGACACCACCAAGCCGTTGAATCAGCGGC
>JAMHUH010000309.1:0-43001 GCA_035904925.1 Nannocystaceae bacterium | reverse complement strand
ATGCTCGAGAGCGGCCCTTCGAAGGACTTGAGCAGCTGGAAGAGGAAGAGGAAGGACCACTCGGGCCGGGCGACGAAGTTCGAGGCCGGGTCGGCGGGCGCGAAGAGCTCGGCGCCGTGGGTCGAGTAGGTCAGCCAGACCAGGCCGGCGCCAGTGACCGCCATCGCGACCACGTCGATGAAGAGCTGGTTGGGCCAAAAGGGCGCGGTCTTGGCCTTCAGCTCTTCCTCGCTCAGCGAGGCCGGCGGCGTGACGCCATGCCGACGGAAGAGATAGAGGTGGGCGCCGAGCAGCGCCGCCAAGCTGATCGGCAGCACGAACACGTGCAGCGCGTAGAAGCGGGTGATGGTCAGGTTGCCGTACTGATCGCCGCCTTGCAGGGTGTGCTGGAGCGGCTCGCCGCCCGGCACGGTGCCCATGATCCCGGTCGCGACCTGGGTCGCCCAGTAGCCCTTTTGATCCCAGGGCAGCAGGTAGCCGGTCAACGCGAAGCCGAGCACCAGGCCGCCCATCAGCAGGCCGGTCCACCAATTGAACTCGCGTGGCTTGCGATAGGCGCCCGCGATCACGACCTGCATCAGGTGGAGGATCGTGACCACGACCATCGCCGACGAGCCGTGGTGATGCAGCCCGCGCAAGAACCAACCCGCCGCGACCTGATCTTGGATGTAGGCCGTGCTGGCCCATGCGTCGCTGGCCGAGGGGCTGTAGTAGGTCGCGAGCAAGATGCCGAGCACGACCTGCTGCATGAACAGGTAGGTCAGCACCGAGCCGAACACGTAGCGAACCCGCGCGCCGCCAGGTACGGGCTCATCGAGCCCCTCGGCGACCAGCTTGCGCAGGCCCGTGCGCTCGTCGATCCATGAAACGACGCTCATGCCGGCACCTTCGTCTCGCTGCCTTGCTTGAAGCGCTGGAAGCGAATCGCGATCAGTTGGTCGCGCTGCTGGAGCTCGAGCGTGTCGAGCGGCCGGGGCGAGGGGCCCTCTTCGTGCGAGCCGTCGCGGCCGAAGGCCGAGCGATGACAAGGACACTTGAACTTGCCCTCGTCCGGCGCCCAGTCGACCGCGCAGCCGAGGTGCGGACAGGCGCTCGAAAAGGCGGTCAGCTGGCCGTCTTCGTCGACCACCCAAGCCGAGCCGATCTTGACGTTGCGGGTCCGATTCCAGGCGTCGGTCCGGTCGGCGTAGATGTCGACCTTGACCGGCTCTTTGCCGAACTGCGAGCGGTCGCCGACGATCACGAAGTCCTCACCGCCCGAGGTGATGTCGGCCGAGAGCGGCCAGAGGATCGCCTGGAGGGCCGGGGCCACGACGACGCCGGCCAACCCGGCACCGATCACGCCGACACCGGCCTTGAGGAAGGTTCGCCGACCCTCGGGTGGATTGGAGGGAGCTCGTTCGTCGCTCATCGAGGCGGATGCTAACAGGCCGGGCCTCAGTTGAGCAGACGATCGTCGTCGTCCTCGTCCTCGTCGGGCTCGTCCTCGTCGGACTCTTCCTGGGCGCGGCGAGCCACGAGGCCTGCGTGGTGGTGGAGCATTCGCCAGCGACCGCCCTCGCGCACGAACAGATTGCTGGCCGCCAGCGTGGCCTCCGGCAGTTCCTCGCAACAGAGGATCAGGCCGACGTCGCCGATCAGCTCGGCGATCACGTCGTACACGCGCACGGGGGTTGGATTGCGCAAGATACCGCGCCAGCTCGCCAGCACGCGATCACGCCCGCGCAGCAGATGCCAGCCCGGGTGCAGACACAGGACAGTGTCGCGCTCGGACCAGAGCCCCTCCATCGCAACGAAGTCCCCGCGGGCGAAGGCGTCGTAGAAGCGCTCGTTGGCGGCGAGCAGCTCCGCTTCGTCGTCGGGACCAGGCATCGTCGGGAGTATATAGTCCGACAATGTTCACCCGCGAGTTGCTTTCGGGCCGCACCGTGCTGATCACGGGCGGCGGGTCGGGTCTGGGCCGCGCGATGGCGCTGCGCATGGCCGAGGTCGGGGCTGCGGTCGGCGTGCTCGGGCGCCGCGAAGCGCCGCTGCGCGGGACGGTCGAGGCCATCCAAGCGGCGGGCGGTCAGGCCAGCTTCGCCTGCACCGACGTGCGCGAGCGCGAGTCGCTGGCCGGCGCGATCGATCAGCTCGAGGCGGCGCTCGGCCCCGCTTCGGATCTGATCAACAACGCAGCGGGCAACTTCTTGTGCGCGAGCGAGGATCTCTCGCCCAACGCCTTCGACGCGGTCATGAAGATCGTCCTGTACGGGACCTTCAACGCGACCCAGGAGCTCGGGCGGCGCTGGATCGATCGTGGGGCGCGAGCCGGCGGCTACTCGCTGCTCTCGATCGTCACGACCTACGCGTGGATGGGCTCGCCCTTCGTGCTGCCCTCGGCCTGCGCCAAGGCGGGCGTGCTCGCGATGACGCGCTCGCTCGCGACCGAGTGGGCCAGCTATGGCATCCGCAGCAACGCGATCGCCCCGGGCCCCTTCCCGACCGAGGGCGCGTTCTCCCGGCTGGCGATCCCCGGCAGCGAGGCGCTCGGCAAGCAGCGGGTGCCCGTCGGCCGCTACGGCGAGCCGGTCGAGCTCGCGGACCTGGCGATCTACTTGACCGCCGCCGGGTTCATGAACGGCGAGTGCGTGACGATCGACGGCGGCGAGTGGCTCAAGGTCGGCCAGGAGTTCGCGACCTTGGTCGACTATCCGCGCGAGCAGATCAAGCAGACCTTCGCGGCGGTCCGCAAGCAGACCTCGGGTTAGGCAACCCCAGGCTCGATTTTTCGGCGAGCTGGCGCGACACTGGGCCGACATGCGTCGGCACGGACTCCTCTTGCTCGCGAGCCTGGGCTGCGCCCCGAGCGTGGTCGAGTCGGCAGATCAAGCCGACGGGACCGACGAGGTCGCGAGCAGCGAGAGCTCTGGCGCTTCGGACAGCAGCGCGAGCGAGAGCAGCGAGGGCGATCCGAGCGGCGGCAACCCCAACGGCTTTCGCGTGGTCGTGTTCGCCGATCTCCACGTCGTCCCGCCGGGCTGGGCAGGCGACGATCCGGCGCTGGCCGAGTCGAAGCAGCGGCTCGAGGCCATGCGCGAGCAGATCGCCGCGATCGATCCGGCGCCCGACTTCGCGATCGTGCTCGGCGACCTCGTCCACGACGCCTACGCGCAGAGCGACGACCCGGCTTGGTTCGCGTCCAACCCCAACGCCTTTGCCGAGGTCGCGGCGGCGCTGGCCGAGTTCCCGATCCCGGTCTATCCGATCTTCGGCGATCACGACTACGGCCTGCCCAAGGTCGGCAAGCCGGCCTCGCACCAGATCTTCGCCCAGACCTTCGCCCGCGATCCCTACTACGCGATCGATCACGCCGGCTGGCGCTTCGTGTTCACCAACAGCCAGCTCGGGCCCAGCTTCGAACCCGCCAACCTCGCCTTCGATCCCACGCGCGGCTCTTTCGGGCAGGTCCAGCTCGATTGGATCGCCGATCAGGTCGATGACGAGATTCCGAGCGTGCTGCTGGTCCACTTCCCGCTCTTCCAGCTGCTCGCCGACGAAGCCCCGGGCGATCCCGTCCCGGACCTCGCCAGCGTGCTCGAACAATTCGACGACGTCGCGCTGGTGCTGTCTGGCCACGCACACCAATGGAACAGCCTGCCGGCCAACTATCCGGCCCCGCACGTGGTGTTCGGCGCGACCTACCAAGACGAGGACAACTTCTTGCTGATCGAATTCGCCGAGCTCGGCTCGCTCGAGATCCTCGACGCCGAGAAGCCCGATTGGGGCACCCCGAACGCGCAGACCTGGACCTACCAAGGCCAGCCGACGCCGGCCGGCTGATCGAGCTGCACGAAACCTGCACGAGACTTGCTGGGCCTCGGCACGCGAGCGCCCGCGTCGTTGCAAATCGAGCTGGTAGTCCAGCGGCGATGCACGGTCCACCCGCGTCGCCCTCGTATCCGCCCTCGTATCCGCCCTCGTATCCGCCCGCCTTCGCCGCTCCCGGGCCGATCGCCACGCCGACCGACATCAGCCTGCCGCTGCGATCCAGCGCGTTGATCGGCGCCCTCGCCGGTCTGATCGGGCTCGGCTCCGCCGCCGCGCTCGGGGCCCCCGATCTGACCGCTGGCCTGCGGCTGATCCCCAGCGTGCTGCTGGTCGAGCTCGGTTCGCTCGCCCTGACCACGCCCGCTCTGCTCGCGCTGCATCAGTTCTTCGGGCTCGATGCCAGCGTCGAAGACCTCGCCAGCGCGCTCGCTCGCGCGCTCGTCCGCGGGGGCCAAGTCGCGGCCGGGCTGATCCTGGTCGTCGTCGGCTTCGCGCTCACCACCGATCTCGCGATCCCTGCGCTGCTGGCCGCGCTGCTCGCTGTCGGCGTGTTCACCAGCGTGGTCGGCTGCGTCGAGCTCGCGGCGGTCGAGCGGCGGGCCAAGTCGGCCGCTCGCGCGCACGAGCTCGACGACGCTCGCTTCACGCTCTTGCTGATCGGCTGGTCGATCTTGAGCTGGGCGATCGCCCTGCGGATCGGTCTGCACGTCGCTCGCTGGGTGATCGGGTCCTGACATGAACAGCCACGCAAATTCCACCTCCCCCGCCTCCGTCTCCTCCACCTCCTTGCTCGCGTTGACGGGCCTGCTGCTGCGCAGCCCCGAGCGACTCGTCGACGATCACGAGGTCGATCTCCAAGCCCGCTTGATCGAGCTCGCGCCCAAGCTGCTCGCGCTCACGCTGATCGGCGGCGCGGCCTTCGGCGTGGTCGTCGGCTCCTACCGCGGCTCGATCCAATATCTCTACGCCGGGCTCAAGGCGCCGCTGCTCTTGCTGCTGCCGATGCTGGTCGGGCTCCCTGCTCTGCGTGCGTTCTTGGCTGCGTGCGAGCTGCGGCTGAGCTGGACCCGGCTCGCCCTGGCCAGCTTGCTCGCGGTCGCGCGCACGGCCGTGTTGGCCGCGGCGACCAGCCCGGTGCTCTGGCTCTACCTCTCGGTCCACCCCGACTATCACCGCGCCGTGTTGGCGATGGCGGGCACGCTGATCGTCGTCGGCGTGCCGGGGCTCTGGACCTTGACCGCGAGCCTGCCCGCGGGCGGACGCAACCGGCCCTTGGCCCACGCCGCCGCGCTGGCGGTCTTCGGTGTGCTGCTGGCCCAGACCGGCTGGCTGCTGCGGCCCTTCGTCGTCCGGCCGCGGGCCGAGATCGCGTTGTTCCGACCGATCGAAGCCAACGTGTTCTCGAGCCTGCGAGCGACCCAGCAGGCCGCGAGCGGCCGCTACGGCTGGGAGGCCCGCGGCGCCGGGCTGCTCGGGCGCGACGTCGCGGAGCCGGCCGAGCTTCCCTTCGAAGCTGTAGACCCCCAGGTCGAGCTCGAACCGCAGCAGCAAGAGCAAGGGGTGTTCTGATGCTCGCCATCCTCTGGATCTCCCGTTCGACGGTCGCGCTCGCGTTGGTGCTCGGCTACTTCGGCGCTGGTGCAGCGGCGAGCATGCGCCTCGCCCGACGCGGTCATGCGCTCGGGCTGGTCGCGAGCGCCTGGATCGCGTGGCCCTTGCTCATCAGCGTGCTCTTCAGCGCCGCCGAAGTCCGCTCCCGCACGCCGATCGTCGGGCCCTTCGGCGCGCGGATCAGCCAGGGTCTGGCCAGCCTGCGCGCGAGCTTGGCCGAGGCCCAGAGCGAGTCGCCGCTCGAGCTGGCCTCGCAGGGCCAGCTCGCCTCGCTCGAGCTGGCCCTGCGTCAAGCCGACGATCGGGTCGCCAGCGTCGATCGCTTGATCGCGGAGCTCGAAGCGACCCAGCCCGACTCCACCCAACCCGACGCCTCGACCCGCGAGTTCGAGCGCTCGCGCCAAGCCTCGCTGCTGACCTTGCGCAGCGCTCGCGAGCACGCGGCCGACGAGCTCGAGCAGGTCCTGGCCATGCTGCTCTCGGTCCGCGTGCAGATCGGCCTGCACGCGCTGACGAGCCCGGCGACGGTCGCCCCGGTCCGCGAGCGACTCGCCGAGCTCGAGACTCGCGTGGCCGCGCTGGCAGAGTTATCGTCCTTCGACGCGGGCCGAGCCGCGCTGCCGCTGGAGGGCTGCTGATGCTCGCCCTGCGCCTCGCTCCCGCCTCGCGCCCCGCTCTCGCCTCGCGCCCCGCCGTGTCCCGCAAGCCGACGATCCTGCTGGTCGACGATGATCCCAAGCTCCGGGAGGTGGTCGGCTATGCGCTCCAGCGCGAGGGTCACTCGGTCCAGTCGGTCCGCGACGGCGCCGAGGCGCTGCGGCTCTTGGCCAACCTGCAATTCGATCTGCTGGTCGTCGACGTCTCGATGCCGGAGGTCGATGGTTTTCAGCTGGTCCAACGGCTCCGGGCGAGCGGGTCGACCACGCCGGTGCTCTTCTTGTCGGCCCGCAGCGACGAGCTCGATCGAATCCTCGGGCTCGAGATCGGCGGCGACGACTACGTGACCAAGCCCTTCTCGACCCGCGAGCTGGTCACGCGGGTCAAGGTGCTCTTGCGTCGAGTGCTCCGGCCCGCGCTCGGGCCCGACGAGCGCGAGCCCGACGATCTGCAGATCGGTCGGCTGCGCCTGAGCCCAGCCACCCACCGCAGCTCGTGGGCGGGCCAAGAGGTCGTGCTGACCGCGACCGAATTTCGCCTGCTCGAGGTGTTGATGCAGCGGCCGGGTCGGGTGTTCTCGCGCGACGAGCTGTGCGAGCTGGCCTACCCCGACAGTCGCCATGTCTCGGGTCGCACGCTCGACTCGCACATCCGCCGGATCCGGGCCAAGTTCCGCGCCCATGGCATCGATCCGGTCGACACGGTCCACGGCGTCGGCTATCGCCTGCGCGAGTGGGACGAGCCGTGAGCCGATCCGCTCGCGTCCGTCGCAACCGCCTGCCCGAGCTCTCGCTGCGGACCTGGCTGCTCTACTCGCACTTGCTCGTGCTCGTGCTGCCCCTGCTCGCGTTGATCGGCACGGGCGCGCTGGCCATGGATCTGATCGCCCAGACGCGAGCCGAGCTCGAGCACCAGGCCGACGTGCTCGCGGTCTTCATCGCCGACATCGCCCGCGAGCAGGCGAGCCCGCTCGAGCCCTTGGCCCCGCGGATCGAGCCGCTCTTGCTCGATGTCCGCTCGCGGACCCTGGCCGGGGTCCGGTTGCTCGACGAGCGCGGGGTCGTGATCGCGGCCAGCGGCGAACAAGCGCGCCACGATCTGTCGAGCGATCCCGAGGTCGCGTCGGCGCTGGCCGGTGAGACCGGCGTGGCCGTGCGCGAGCGTGCGCCCCCGAGCACGCGCCAAGGCATCGACAGCGAGAGCCGACGCGCCCGCGTTCGGCTCTTCGTCGCCGAGCCGGTGCTCGGCCCACGCGGCGAGGTCATCGGCGTGGTCTTGATGTCTCGAACCCCGCGCGAGGAGCTGCAGGCGCTCTATCAAATGTCGCCGCGCCTCGCCTGGGGGCTGCTCGTCGCCTTGCTGGTCACGATCGGCCTGGCCGTATTCGCGGGCCGGCTCGGCACCCGCTCGCTCGCGCGGCTGGCCGACGCGGCGCGCCGCCTGACCCAAGGCAGCGGCAGCGAGGGCAGCGTGTTGCTGCGCAGCGCGGGCTCGCATGTCGACGAGGTCCGCGAGCTCGCGACCGCGGTCGCGTCGATGGCCGAGCAGCTCGAGGCGCGGGTCAGCTACATCAACGAGTTCGCCGGCAACGTCGCCCACGAATTCCGCACGCCGATCGCGACCTTGCGCGGCACCGCCGAGCTGCTGCGCGACGACGAAGCGATGCCGATCGAGCAGCGCCAGCGCTTCCTCGACAACGCGCTCGACGAGCTCGAGCGACTCGAACGCCTCGTCGACGGCCTGCTCGAGCTCGCCCGGGCCGAGCGGCAACACGAGGGCACGCCGATCGATCTGCGCGTGCTCTTGGGCGCGCTGGCGCAGCGCTGGCCCGAGGTCGAGCTCGAGCCGAGCGAGGGCCCGCTGGAGGTCGTCGGCAGCCCCGCGCAGCTGGCCTCGGTGCTCGACAACCTGATCGACAACGCCTACCAGCACGGCGGGGATTCGGTCGTGGTTCGAGTTCGCGCGCTGATCGACCAAGATCGCGGCGAGGTCGGGTTCGAAGTCGCGGACGATGGCCCGGGGATCTCGGAAGCCAACCAAGCCAAGGTGCTCGAGCGCTTCTTCACCACCAACCGCGAGGGTGGCGGGACCGGGCTCGGCTTGGCGATCGTCCGCCGGATCGTCGAGACCCACGGCGGTCGACTCGAGCTCGAGAGTCGGCCGGGCGACACTCGCTTTCGCGTGTGGCTGACGCAATGAATTGGCCATCCAGGCGCCGAGCTGCGCCACGAGGGCGAGGCGCGAAGAGGGAGCGGAGTCGGCCTACTCGACCGATGAGCAACGTGGCGCCGTGCGGCCCCCGGATGGTCGATTCATTTCGACCGGGGCCCTAAGGCTGCGAGATCACGAGGCCGATCGTGTTCGAGAGCTGGTTGGCCCAGGCGATGTCCGGCACGCCGTCGAGGTTGAGGTCCGCGACCTGAACGGAGACCGGTCGAACGCCGGTGTCCCAGGCGCGGGCGAGTTCGAACTCGCCCGCCTTGCCGACCTGAAGCCACATCTCGACCCGGTCGCTGTCCATGCAGCCGACGACCAGATCGTTCATCCCGTCGAGGTTCATGTCGGCGATCGCGACCGACTGCGGACCCAAGCAGACTTCGATCACCGTGCGGGCCGTGAACGCGCCGCGATCATTGCCGAGCAGCAGCGAGATGGTGGCGTCGCCGTTGTCGGCGACCGCGAGGTCGAGGTCACCGTCGCCGTCGAGGTCGCCCGCGCTCGCCCACCAGGGCGCGAAGCCGACCGCGTGCACGACCCGCTCGGGGAAGCTGCCGTCGCCCGCCCCGTGGAGCACGACGAGCTGACCGGCGCCGAGCGAATCTTGGCTTGCGACCGCGAGATCGAGGTTGCCGTCGGAGTCGAGATCGGCGAGCGCGACGTGCATGGGCGTCAGCTGGCCGAGATCGACGAAGCCAGCCGGGGTCGAGCCCGCGGCCGTGTTGCGGATCAACGCCAGCCCATTCGGGACGGTCACGACCAGATCGGCGAGACCGTCGTTGTCGAGGTCGCCCGCCTCGATCGAGGTCGCGGTCCCGGGCACCCCTTCGCCGCTCGGCGAGCCGAAGCTCATCCCGCCCGCGTTGGTCAGCACGAAGGCCGACGAGGCCTCGTAGTTGGCGGTCGCGATGTCGATGTCGGCGTCCCCGTCGAAGTCGCCGATCGCAATGCCGACCGGAAGCGCCGCGCCAGCGTCCCAGGGCTTGGCGTCGCCGAAGTTGCCGTTGCCGTAGCCGCGCAGCACGTGGCTGTAGTGGGTGCCCTCGGGCGGCTGCAACCAGTCGGAGTTGGGCACCGCGAGATCGGGCCGGCCGTCGTCGTCGAAGTCGCCGATCGCGAGCGCGCAGGGATCGATGCCCGCGGGCACATCGTCGGCTTGGACCTGGCAGATCTCGCCCGGCTGGGTGACGCCGTCGTAGCAGCTCTCGCTGATCGGACCCTCGCCACCGTCCGGCTGATCGCCCGCGTCCTCCGCCGGCGCATCGTCGGGTCCGTAGCTGCTGAAGCCCTCGCGACCGTCGATGTCGGCCATGCGATTGCAGCCGAGCGCGAGGACCATGGGCCAAGCCAACGACAGGAGTGCGATCGGGCGGAGGCGGTGATTCATGCGATTCATCCGATTCATGGCGTACTCGCGGGGACCAGAGGCTCATCGTCGCATTCTCGGCGCGATTGCGCCAAGCGCGGAATTCGATCGGGCGAAAACACTCGTGAGGTCCAAGCGAGGCATGGCCAGCGCCGAATCGGCGTGAAATGATGCCCGACCTCGCCGTGCCCCGCCTGCTTCGCATCCCGCTCTCCGGCCTCGCGTTCCTCATCTTCTATGGCGGCGCCGCAGTCGTCGCTTGGATCTTGCTGCCCCTGCATCGCCGTCGGACTCGCGATCTCCCGGCCGAAGAGCAGCGGCTGGCGCTCGATCGCTTCTTGCAGAATTGCTACCGCTGGTCGCTCCGCTTCATGGCCGCGCTCGGCTTGATGACCTACCGCTTGCCGAGCCTGCCCGCCGACATGCCGGCCCAGCCCTGGGTGATCGCGGCCAATCATCCCTCGCTGATCGACGTGCTCTTCATCAAGGCCGCGATCCCGGGCGTGGTCGTGCTGGTCAAGGCCGAGCTGCTGCGCGAGCCCTCGATGCGCAGGATCTTCGAGGCCCAGGGCGACTTCGCCGGGCGCGAGCGCGAAGATCTGCGGGTCGGCGAGACCAGCGTGCTCGACACCTTCGTCGAGCGGCTCGAGTCCGGCCGCACGGTCTTGGTCTTCCCCGAAGGCACCCGCTCGCCCGCGTGGCGACTGCGACGGTTCCGACGTGGGGCCGCCGAGGCGGCGATCCGAGCCGGCGTGCCGCTCGTCCCGGTGTTCGTGCTCAGCGATCCGCCGACGCTCAAGAAGGGCGACAAGTGGTATCAGATGCCCCGCCGCGTGCCCAACTTCGAGGTCGAGATCCTGCCGGCGATCGCGACCGAGGGGCGCGGTGCGGCCGAGTTGAGCGTCGAGCTGCGCGATCGTTTGGCCGAGCGACTCGAGGCCGCGCGCGAACTGGCTCGGGCTCGGCATGCTCGGCATGCTCGGCATGCTCGGCATGCTGGGCATGGCGACGACTTCGGCGACCCGTCGAGCTGAACCGCGCGCGAGTTGGGCTGCGCTCCCACCACACCGGTCTGCGCCGCGTCCAGCCGGCACCAGCGGGTGGTTTCATCTCGCTCGATCGAAGATGTACCTTCTTGGTGTGGCGAAGACGTGGATCCTCTACGGCGCCTACGGGGAGACCGGCCAGTTCGTCAGCACCCACGCGGTCGCGCTGGGCCTCCAGCCCGTGCTCGCGGGTCGAGACCCGGACCGGCTGGCCGCCCTCGCCGACAAGTTGGGGCTCGAGCATCGGCCATGCACGCTCGACGATCCGGAGGGCCTCGACGCGATGCTGAGCGACGCGACCTTGGTCATCAACTGCGCCGGGCCCTTCGTCGCCACGGCGATGCCCTTGGTCGAGGCCTGCCTGCGCACCGGCACCCACTACCTCGATCTATGCGGCGACTTCCGGGTGCTCGAGCGCATCCAAGACTGCGACGCCGAGGCGCGCGAGCGCGGGGTGTTGCTGCTGCCTGGCGTCGGCTTCTCGGTGATCCCGACCGACTGCGTCGCGCTTCGCCTCCACGAGGCGTTGCCAACCGGCGATCGACTCGAGCTCGCGATCTTCAACGGCTTGGCGCTGACGCGCGGCACGGTCGCGAGCATGCTCGATCGACTCGCGGCCGGTCGACTCGTCCGCCGCGAGGGTCAGCTGGTCCGGCTCGCGGAGCCGAGCCTGCGCATGATCATGTTCAATCGGCGCGAGATCCCCTGTGTGCCGATCGCCTGCGCCGAGTTGGTCAGCGCCTACCAGTCGACCGGGATCCCCAACATCACGGTCTACTTTCAGACGCTCGAGCATCGCGGGGTCGCGGTCCGCGATCTCGACCGACTCGCCGAGATCCTGAGCGCCAGCCTCGACGCGGGCAGCCCCCGCAGCCTCGAGCGCAGCGGCGTCTGGGGTCGGCTAGTCAACCGCGAGGGCGAGCGGGCCGAGGCCACCCTCGACCTGCCCGACAACCTGGCCTTCACCGCCACCGCGGCGTGCGAGATCGTCTGTCGGATCCTCGAGGACGAGGTCCAGCAAGCCGTCGGTGCGACCACGCCCAGCCGCTTGTTCGGGTCGCAGTTCGTGCTCGACCTGCCGGGCGTCGGCGGCTTCGGGCTGCGTCGCGAGCTCCGCTCGACCTGAGCCGCTTTCGGACCCTACTTGCAGACGCTTCGAAAGCGCGAAGCAGGTGAGCGAAGGATCGCAGGCTTCGGATCAGACGGTGAAGCCGCCGCGGCGGGCGTCGAGCAGCATGGCCTGGAAGGGATTGTCGTCGCGCCAGAGATCGGCGGCCAAGACCGAGACGATGCCTTGGCGAAATTGCAGGTTCCCGTGCTGCGGGGCCAGCAGGATGTTGTCGATCAGCCGCGAATTGTAGAAGCGATGGATGAAGCGGCCGAAGCTCTGATAGGCGCGGTCGAGGTGGTCGAAGACCGGCTGCATGAGATCGGGGTCGAGCTCGCGTCGTTCGGCGAGGGCCGGGACCAGCAGCTCGGCCATTCGCTCGGCGCCGACCATCGCCAGGGTCACGCCCGAGCTGAACACCGGGTCGAGGAAGCAGGCCGAGTCGCCGATGCAGACGAAGCCGCTGCCGCGCGGCAGGGTGTTCTTGTACGAGAAGTTGCCGATCAGCTCGATCTTCATCGGCGGGTCGGCGTCGGCGAGCAGGCGCTGGAGCAGCGGCGACTCGGCGATCTCGCGCTCGAGCAGCGCGGGCTCGACCTTGCCCTTGGCCTTGACCACGCCGACGCTCAGCTCGCCGCCGGCCAAGGGGATGATCCACATCCAGCCCTCGTCGATGATTCGAATGAAGATGTCGCCGCGGGCGGCGAGCTCCTCGGCGATCGCCGGGGCCAGCTTGGGGTAGCGACGGACCGCCGCCGCGCGACCGAACTCGTGGTAGGGCGCGATGGTTCGACCGCGGCGACCGAGCAGCGCGCTCTGGCCGGTCGCGTCGACCAGGTAGCGAGCCCGCAGCGACTCGCGTTGGCCCTCGTGCTCGACGACGAGCCGAGCCCCCTCGGCGTCGAGTTCGAATTCGACGACCTCGTGGCCCTCGCGGACCTCTGCGCCCTGCTCGATCGCGGCGCGCATCAGCAGGTGATCGAAGCGAGCGCGGTCGACTTGGTAGGCGTAGGCCGGGGTGCCCGGCAGACCCTCGTCGAACGAGAAGCAGGTCTCGCGACCGTCGCGCTCGTCGATGAACACCGCCCCGCGCTTGCGCAAGAACCCGCCGCCCTCGAGGTCGACGCCGAGCCGCTCGAGCAGATCGATCTGGGCCGGCAAGAGCGACTCGCCGACGTGAAAGCGAGGGAAGTGCTCGCGCTCGAGCACCAGCACGCGCACGCCCGCGCGGGCGAGCAAGTTGGCTGCCGTCGAGCCGGCTGGACCGGCTCCGACGATGATGACGTCGAATTGTGCTGCGCTGTCCATGAGTCGATTCAGAACCGGCGGAACACCAATGTCGTGTTGATGCCGCCGAACGCGAAGTTGTTGTTCATGATCACGTCGATCGTCGCCGAGCGAGCGGCGCCGCGCACGTAGTCGAGCGGTGCGCAGCGGGGGTCGATCGCGTCGAGGTTGCGGTTGGCCGCGATGAAGCGGTCGCGCAGCATCAAGAGCGAGAACACGCTCTCGAGCGCGCCGCAGGCCCCGAGCGTGTGCCCGGTGTAGCTCTTTTGGGTCGAGACCGGCGTGCGGGCGCCGATGACCTTGGCGGTCGCGCGCGACTCGGCGATGTCGCCCAGCTCGGTCGCGGTCCCGTGCGCGTCGACGTAGTCGATCGCCTCGGGCCCGAGCCCGGCCGCGCGCAAGCCCAGCTCCATGCAGCGAGCCATGCCCTCCCACGAGGGGTTGGTCAGGTGGATGCCGTCGCAGGCGGTCGCGTAGCCGAGCAGCTCGCCGTGGATCCGCGCGCCGCGAGCCTTGGCGCGATCGAGCCGCTCGAGCACCAGCGTGCCGGCGCCCTCGCCCACGACCACGCCGTCGCGGGCGGCGTCGAAGGGCCGCGGGGTCGACTCGGGCGTGGCGTTGTAGCGGCTCGACGCCGCGAACATCACGTCGAACACACCCGCGGGGATGAAGTGGGCTTCTTCGGCGCCGCCGACGATCATCAGCTCGGCGTGGCCATGTCGGATCGCCTCGTAGCCGGCCCCGATCGCCTGGCTGCCGCTGGTGCAGGCCGAGCAGGTCGGCAGCACCCGGCCGCGAATGCCGAAGAACTCGGCCAGGTTGGCCGCGCAGGTGTGGCTCATGAACTTGAGGAAGTGGCTGCCCGCGATGCCCTGGAGGTTGTTGGCCCGGAACACCTCGCGGCAGTAGGACTCGGTCTCGGACGAGGAGCCGTGGGTCGAGCCGTAGGCGAGGCCGATCACGTCGCTGCCGAGCTGCGTGGGGTCGAGCCCGGCGTCGAGCACCGCCTGCTCGCTCGCGTAGGCGGCCAGCAGCGCGACCCTGCCCATGGTTCGAACCTTGCGGCGCGGGTACTGCCGGGCCTCGATCCCGCGCACGAGCCCAGCGACCCCGGTCTGCATGGCGTAGTCGCGCGGCCACTCGGGCATCGCGACGATCCCACCGCGCCCAGCCTGGAGCTTCTCGCTGACCTGATCGAGCGTGTTGCCGATCGGCGAGCACAGGCCCATCCCCGTGACCACGACCCGCTCGTGATCGGGCCGGCTGGTCAAGTCAGGCCTCCGTCGATCGCGATCACCTGGCCGGTGATGTACGCGGCGCGATCGCTGGCCAGGAACGCGACCAGCTCGGCGACCTCGCTCGCGCGGCCCATTCGGCGCAGCGGCACGTGCTCGAGCAGCTTGTCGATCGGGGCGTCGCCGATCATCTCGGTCTCGATCAGGCCCGGCGCGATCGCGTTGACGGTGATCTTGCGCTTGCCGAGCTCCTTGGCCAGGGCCTTGGTCGCGCCGATCAGCCCGGCCTTGGCCGCGCTGTAGTTGACCTGGCCGCGGTTGCCGATCAGGCCCGAGACCGAGCTGATGTTGATGATCCGGCCCCAGCGACGCCGGACCATCGGCATCACCAAGGGCCGCGTGACGTTGTAAAAGCCGTCGAGGGTCGGGCCGAGCACGCCCGTCCAGGCCTCGCGCTCGAGCGCGGGAAAGGGCGCGTCGATCGAGACCCCAGCGTTGTTGACCAGCACGCCGATCTCGCGGCCCGAGTCGACCAGGCTGGTCATCGCGGCGCCGCTGGCTTCGGCGTCGGCGACGTCGAAGGCGAGCAGCTCGGCCTGACCACCGGCGTCGAGGATCCGCTGCTGGACCGCCTGCGCGGCCGCGTGGTTGCTGCGGTAGTTGAGGATCACGGGATGCCCGGCCGCCGCGAGCTGCTCGGCGATCGCGGCCCCGATGCCTCGGCTCGCGCCTGTGATCAACGCCCAGGGCTTGCTCTGGTTGGTCATGCCAGTCATCAGCTCGACCTCTCGATCATCACGTTGAGCTCGGCGCTGGCGAGGCGCTGGCCCTCGCGCTCGACCGAGCAGGCGTAGCGAAAGAGCGTGCCGTCGTCGAACTCGCGGGCGACGTCGATCCGCAATTCGTCGCCGACGCGCAGCTCGTCGACGCTCAGCGCGAGCTCGCGGGTGCCGAGCAGCACGCCGCGCTCGACTCGGTCTTCACCGCGTTGGCGCCGATCCATGCCGGCCGCGGCCGCGACCGCTTGAGCCATGATCTCGATCATCACCAGCGCGGGCGCCCGGCCCTCGCTGACGAAGGGGCTGCCGGCGCGGACCTGCGCGCGGACTTGCGCGCGCTCGGGCGTCCACGCCAGCAACTCGTCGATCAGCAGCATCGGTGGCTCGTGCGGCACGAGCTCGGCGACCGGTGGGAAGGCGCCCGAGGTGGAGGCAGGGCTGGTCATGACTCGTGCAGGTGAAGGGTCCACGTGCGCTCGACGCCCGCGCGGTTGGGCGGCGCGTCGAGCTGCTGCGCCAGCGCGATCGCAGCGTGGCCCGAGCCCGCCGCGAGCGCCCGCAGCAGCGGCTGGATCGTCCGGACCAAGGAGGGCAGCGTGTCGAGGGTGACGAGCTCGGCGCTGGCCGAGGGCGAGTCCCTCAGCTCGATCCGCAGGTCGAGGCTGCTCGGATGTGTGGCTCGACCCGGCGCGCGGGCGAGGTGCAGCGCGAGCGCGAACGAAGGGTCGGCGTCGGCTCGGGTAAAGGGCGCAGGCAAGCGCTCCTCGGCGAGGATCAGCAGCGCGTCCGCGGGGCCTTCGGCCGCGCGCAGGCCCGCGAGCGCCTCGAGCAACCCGATCTCGAGCGCGTGGGGCCCAGCCGCGAGCGCGGTCGAGGGCCAGTGGTTGCCGCTCGCGATCGAGAGGTAGCCGGTCGCGGTGTTGTGCACGCTGTTGTGAAACGCGGTCGGCGAGATCGGACCGCCCGGCACCGCGAGCTGGCGGAGCAGATCGACGGTCGTCTCGATCTCGCCCCAGCTCGACACGACGATGTAGCGGGTCTGTTCGTGGGCCGCCCCGCCCTGCCCGGCCGCCTCGGCCAAGGCCGTGACGATCATTCGGGTCAGCAAGCTGGTCCGTCGACGCAAGCGCGGATGCAGCAGATCGGCGCTGGGCTTGCCCGGCGCCTGATCGCCCGCGGGGTCGAGGTCCTCGGGCATGCCCGCGTCGACCCAGGCCGGGAAGCTCGGGTAGCCCAGCGACCACAGCCCGACGCCGCGCAGCCACGCGCCCAGCGGCTCGCTCATTCGCTCGCTCCCAAGAGCACGCTGACGTTGGAGCCGCCGAACGCGAGCGAGTTGCTCAGCACCCGTTGGCTCGCCCGCGCGCGCAGGGTTTGGTTGACGTGCACGCCGAGGCTCGCGTCGATCGGATCGCAGCCGACCCCCGCCGGCAAGAGCGAGCGCTGGATGCTGGCCAGCACGAACACCGCTTCGGTCGCCCCGGCCGCGCCGAGCATGTGCCCGGTGTAGCCCTTGGTCGCGACCAGGGCCAGATCACCTTGCGAGCGCTCGGGCCCGAACAAGTCGCGGATCGCTCGGCTCTCGGTCGCGTCGTTCATGCTGGTGCCCGTGCCGTGGACGTTGATCTGATCGATGTCGGAAGGCTCGAGCCCGGCGGCTTCGATCGCGCGCTGCATCGCCATGCGGGCGCCGGTGCCCTCGGGGTGCGGCGCGGTCATGTGGTGGGCGTCGGAGCTCTCGCCGACGCCGAGCAGCTCGACGCCGAGATGATCGAACTCGCCTTGGCTCGGGTGGCGGCCACGCTCGACCAGCAAGAGCGCCGCGCCCTCGCCGATGTTGATGCCCCGCCGCTCGCTCGAGAAGGGTCGGCAAGGCTCGGCCGAGAGCACCTCGAGCCCGGCGAAGCCACGCAGGGTCATCTGACAGAGGCTGTCGACGCCGCCGACCAGCGCCGCGTCGACGATGCCGGCCTCGATCAAGCGTCGCGCCGACGCGAACACCTTGCCGCTCGACGAGCACGCGGTCGAGACCACGTAGCCCGGCCCGCGCACGCCCGTCAGCGCGCGCACGACCTCGACCGTGGCATGCAGCGCGTGCTGGCGCTCGATCGCGAAGCCAGCCGGCAAGCTCGCGTGATCACGCTGGTGGATCCACGCGCGCTCGCTCTCGGCGATCCCGGCGGTGCTCGTGCCGAGGATCAACGCGACCCGCCCAGCCCCCCAGCGCCGCTTGGTCTGCTCGATCGCGTCGAGCATCGGGAGCGTGACCAGCTGGGCGATCCGAGCCTGCCGACTCTCGAAGCTCGAGAGCGCGGCGCTCAGGGCCGGCAGTGGCCCGGGGACCTCGCCGATCCACGTCGACACGCCATACTCCTCGGCGACATGAACCAAGCCGCGACGCCCGGCGAACAAGCTGTCGAGCACCGCTTCGGTGGTCGTTCCCAGCCCGTTGCAGGCCGAGTACGCGGTAATGGGCAGGCGTCCTGGCATCGAGCGAGCGGGCGAACGTAGCAACGAGGGTGGAGCTTGAACAGCGGCGCGAGCTCGCTACGAGCGGCGTCTGGACGAACTCGCAGGTAGGCCCACGCAGCGAACCCGCAGGTTCGCCACGCGCCAACTCACGGTCAGAGCGCTCGCCACTCGGCGGTCTCGATCTCGAGCCGATAGCCGAACCAGGCGTTGTCGATGACCACGTGAGCTGCCGGCTTGCCGCTTCGATGTCCGCCCACGTAGTCGATCCGCAAGAGCCCCGCTGGCGCGCCGTCGAGCCGCTCGAAGCTGCGCCGGACCAAGCCGTTGGCCGTCCACTGCTCGCGGACTCGCTCGCCCTCGACCTCGACCTCGGGCGCCTCGGCGCTCGGCGGCTGGTCGTGCCAAGGCAGGCGATGGTGCCAAAACCAAGTCCGGTGGATGTCCTGCAGCATGTACTCGGGCGGAAAGGGCATGTCGCGGTCCATCAGCTGCTGGAACTCGACCTCGGTCCCGGTCTGGATCAGCACGAAGGCCTTGCTGCCGAAGGGCGTGAGCCCGATGACCGTCAGCACGCCGCCGCGCAGCTGCATGACCGCCTCGAAGCGAAACTCTTGCTCGCCGAACTTGCCGGCCAGCTTCTGGCGGGCGACGAAGTCGGCCCCGAGCTCGTGGCTGTCGATCAAGCTGCCGGGGTAGCCGGCGCTGGGCAGCTCGCCTGCCGGCGGCTCGCCTTCGCCCTCGACCACCACCGCGTCACCTTGGTCTGGAGGTCGGCTGCGATCGCTGCGGCAGCCCGCGAGCCCGACCAAGCTCGCGAGCGAGAGCACCAACAAACCATGGCGGACGATCGAGATCATGCAGGCTCCTCCTTCGGACTCGAGCTGGGCGCGACGCCGAGCATGACCAACGCCGCCGGGGCGAGGATCAAGCTGAAGAGCACACCGAGCCCGGTGGTCAGGCCGATCGCCTGCAAGGCCGGGTTGCTCGACATCCCGAGCAGCCCGAAGGCCAGCACCGTCGACAGACAGCAGGCCAGCAAGCTGACGACCGTGGCCGCGACCTCGCGCGGATGCTCGCGGCTCTCGGTCAGGAACACACCATAGTCCACGCCCATGCTCAGGACCAGCAGCAGCGCGACCACGTGCAGCAAGGTGATCGCGTGGCCGAGCAGCACCAAGACCGCGAGCGCCGTCGCGGCCGCGAGCAGAGCGGGCGTGAACGCGGCCAGGGCCGGGCGAAGCTGGCGATGGCGGATGAAGATCATCCCGAACACCGCGAGCAAGCCGAGCCCGACCAGCTCGATCGTCTGGGCCCGATGCCGACCGTAGATCTCGGCCATCAAGGCCCGCTGATCGAAGACCACGACCTCGTCGAGATCGCCCAGGCGCGCGCGCAGCAGCTCCGGATCTTCGACGCCGCGGACCAAGGTCAAGATCGCGATCTGATCGCCGATCTCGGTCCGCATCGACGAGAGCGCAGGTCCCAGCGGCGACGCGGTCAAGGTCGCCCAATCGAGCGGCGGCGGCTGGCCGCGCTGGCAGAGCGCCTCGAGGTCGGTGGCGAAGGGCTCGAAGGCGCCCGCGCGCAGGCCTTGGCCGACGAAGGCGCGATCGAGGTCGTCGACCAGATGCTCGCGCCCGCAGAAGGCCGCCCGGTTGGCCGCCTGCAATTCGGGCGACCACAAGAAGGTGTGGAGCGAGCGAAACTCGGCCAGCTCACCCGCGGCCAGGGCCGCGCCGAGCCGCTCGTGGACCGCGTCGTTGCGGGCCAGCGCCTGCGCGTCGTCGTCTCCGATCGCGACGATCATGCGGCCCGCGTCCATCCGCGAGACCAGCGAACGCACGGCTTCGTCCTCGGCCAGGAGATCCGGCTCAGCCTCGGTCAGGGCCGAGACGTCGTCTTGATAGCGAAGCTGCGGCAGGCCGATCGCGATCACGACCAGCGCGGCCAGAGGCAGCAAAGCCAAGGCGCCACGCCGACGGATCATCACCGCGACCAGGCGCTCGGCCTGGCTGGCCAGCCACTGCTGCGAGCGGACCGGCGCGCTGTGATCGGGCAGCAAGACCGGCAGCACGAAGAGCGTGGTGGCCAAGGCCGCGAGCACGCCGAGGCCCGCGAACACAGCGATCTCCCGCACGCCCGGGAACGCGGTCCAGCCCAGTCCGACGAAGCCCGCCACGGTCGTGAGCGCGCCGAGCAAGAGCCCCGGTCGGACCCGTGCCACCAGCGCGGCCCGAGCCGCTTGGCCCTGGAGTGGATGCTCGCTCGACTCCAGCGCGTGGTGAGTGAAGAGATGGATCGGGTAGTCGATGCACACCCCGATCAGCGAGGCGCCGAAGGCCAGGGTCAGCCCGTGCAGCTGGCCGAAGACCAACAGGCCGATGCCCGTCGCCGTCAGCACGCCCGCGCCGAGCGGGACCATCGAGAGCAGGATCAGCCGGGGCGAGCGGAACAAGATCAAGAAGAGCAAGATCACCCCGATCGTCGAGATCACCGAGATCCGGGTGATGTCGCCGCGGATCCGCGACTCGGCCCGCAGCGCGAAGCGACCGACGCCGCTCTGTTGAAGCGTGAGCGTGTCGCCGGCGGCCTCGGCCTCGGCCTCGAGCTCGGCGAAGCGGGCGGCGATGCTCGCTTGCAGCGGGCCTTGGCGGGGCGCCTGAAAGGGCGAGTGGACACTGGCCAAGAAAATCACCGCGCGGCCGTCCTCGGTCACGAAGCGATCGTCGACGATCTTCAAAGGCCCCGCCCGCGCCGCCTCGAGCCGACGAAGGTGCGCGGGATAGAGCAGCAGCGGATCGCTCGGGGCGCTTTGCTTGAGCATCGTCGCGGTCGGCAGGCGCAGCTGAGCGACGAGATCGCGGGCGGCCTCGTCGAGCCCGGAAGGCCCGAGTCGACGCGCGAGCGCGGCCGGATCCTCGCTGGCGAAGTCGAAGCGGCGCGGAAAATAGAGCGCGTGGATGACCTGGTTTTGATCGGGATCCCAGCCGCGTCGGACCCACGCGACCTCTTCGTGCTGCTCGAGCGTGTCGGCGAGCGCGTCGGCGGCCGCGAGCGCGCGCGTGCGATCGCCCGAGCCCGAGCCGACGACCAAGATCGTGGTCTTGGTCAGCTCGGACTCGGCCAGCTGTCGGCTCAGACGGGCGAGCCGGGCGTCGTCGCCCGCGGCCAGGAAGTGGGTGATCTCGCTGGTCACCGACATCCGGGTCGCGACGACCAGGCCCATCGCGGCCAGCCAGATCGCTGCGAGCAGGACCGGCAGCCAGCGTCGAGACCCGAGCATGCCGGAGTCTACGCTCACCGGACCCGAAACACGTCGGCGAGCTCGCGCGCCGAGTACTTCTTGGCGGTGTCGACCTTGCTGAAGATCGTGAGCGTCTCGTCGCCGCCGATCTCGAGGATCCGCATCTTGGCGACCGCGAGGTCCTTGCCCTCGAGGATCACGCGATCGATGACCTTGTCGATCGGGCTCATCCGCGGGCGCAGGACCAAGATCCACGTGCCGTCCTCGTTCGGGCTGAACTGGATCGCGTAGAGCTGCTCGAGCGCGGCCCGATCCCCGGCGAAGATGTGCACGAAGCTGTCGACGAAGAGCCGGACGACCGGGTTGGCGTCGAGGTCGATGCTCTCCTTGCCCGAGCTGTCGCCGAACTCGAGCAGGCCGTCGGTGATCAGCACGCTCGAGGCGACCGGCTTGGTCACGTGCCGAGCCAGCTTGCCGCCGGCGAAGTGGAGCGAGCCCTCGTTGATCAGCGGCTCGGCCAGCAGGGCCATGGACTTCTCTTCGCGGAACTCGGCCTGGAGCCCGGGCATCGCCGCGAACCCGGCCAACAAGGTCTCGATCGTCCAAGTCTTGGCCGCGGGCTCTTGCGCCTGGACCTCGCGGCTCGAGCTCGAGCCCAGCACGCAGGCGAGCCCCAACGCGACGCACATGACCAAGCGAGCACAGCGAGTCCCGCGAGTCCACCGAGTCATGGAAAGTCGACCTCCTCGACGTCCAGCCAGGCCGTCAGTCGATCGCCGCGGATCAGCTCCAACACCCGAACGATGTCGTGATCCATCCGGCGATCCGCGTCGCTGAAGCTGGCCGCGCTGCGGACCGCGTCGCGCAGCGCGAGGCTCCGCGGCCGACACTCCCGACCCTCGCGGACCCGCAGGTCGATCGCCTGGGCCACCGCCAAGAGCAGGATCGCCGTCACCTGCTCGGTCAGCTCGATCACCCGCGAAGCATCGCGCGCGGCGATGGTGCCCATGCTGACCTTGTCCTGGTTGTGGCATTCGGTCGACCGGCTGAAGACGGAGGCTGGCATGGTCAGCTTCAACGCCTCGGCCGCCAGCGCCGACGCGGCGATCTGCATCGCCTTGAACCCGTGATGCGCCGCACGGTCCGGCCCCACTCGACCGACGAGGTTCTCGGGCAGGCCGTTGTTGGTGTGACCGCTGCACAGCAGCGCCAGCTGGCGATCGAGCAGGTCGGCCAGGTTGGCGACCGTGTTCTTGAGTCCGTCGGCGACGAAGCACGCGTGCCCGCCATAGAAGTTGCCGCCGTGCAGAGCCTCACCCGAGTCGGGGTCGATCAGCGGGTTGTCGTTGGCGCCGTTGAGCTCGGTCTGGGTCCACTCGAGCATCCAGGGCAGCGCGTCGAGCAGGACCCCGACCACGTGCGGGGCACAGCGGATCGAGTAGCGATCTTGGATCCGGCCCTCGTGCGTGCGATCGCCGACCGAGCCGAGATCCTCGGCGACCCAGCGCGCGTAGGCGGCCTGGCCCGGATGCGGCTTGGCGGCGAAGATCCGCGGATCGAAGTGACGCGGGTTGCCGCCGAGCGCGTCGCTGGCCGCGGCCGTGATCGCGGCCGAGATTCGAGCGAGTCGCTTGGCCCGGACCAAGGCCAGACAGCACAGCGCGGTCATGACCGAGGTCCCGTTCATGATCGCCAGGCTCTCTTTGGGGGCGAGGCGCAGCGGCGCGAGCCCGAGCGAGGCCAGGCCCTCGGCGGCGCTCGCTTCGTGGCCCTCGAGCCAGCACTCGCGCTCGCCGATCAACAAGGCCGCGACATAGGAGAGCGGGGTCAGATCGCCGCTCGCTCCGACCGAGCCTTCGGCGGGGATCCGCGGCAGCACCCGCGCGTCGAGCAGCGCACACAAGCGCTCGACCAGCTCGACGCGGACCGCCGACCAGCCGCGCACCAGCGAGGCCAAGCGGACCGCGACGATCGCCGCGGACTCGACCGGGTCGAAGATCCGCCCGGTCCCACAGCCGTGGTAGCGCAGCAAGTTGAGCGGCAGCTCGGCGACTTGCTCGTCGGGCACCTCGGTCACGCAGGACTCGCCGAAGCCCGTGGTCACGCCATAGACCGCCTCGCCCGCGGCCAGGCGATCGGCGAGCGCACGCGCACCCGCGGCCAGGCGCGTGCGAAAGCCAGGCTCGTCGCTGAGCGCGACGTGTCGGCCTCGCTCGGCGATGGCGACGATGTCGTCGACGCTCAGCGGCTGCTCGCCGAGCACGATCGGGGACTCACTCACTCGGGCCGCTCCAGAAGTCATGGAAGTTGAACCAGTTGTCCGGCGCGGCCCGAGCGTAGTGCTCCAGTCGGCGGGCGTACAGCTCCACGTAGCCCTGAATCGCGGCGTCGCGCTGGGCCCGCGGGAGCCGGACCTCCTCGGCCAGCAGCTCGCAGCGCAGCACGTAACGACGCGGCGGCTCGAACCAGCCGAACACCATGTAGACGGGACAATGCAGGGCCGCCGCCATGATGTAGGGACCGGTCGGGAAGCTCGCCGGGCTGCCGAAGAACTCGACTCGCGTCGAGCGATCGTTGAGCCCGAGTCGATCGCCGAGCACCGCGACCAGCTCGCCCTCGGCGATCCTGTGCTGGACCTCGAGGATATAGGTGCGGTCGTCGGGGTTGATCTCGATCACCCGGACTTTCGACTGCCCACCGCTGACCTCGTCGAGGAAGGTCGCGATCATCTGCGCGTTGCGGTTGTGGGCGAGGATGTTGATGCGATAGTCCGAGCTGCGAGCGACAGCGCGCATGGCCTCGAAGCTGCCGAAGTGGGCGCCCAACAAGATCGCCCCGCGCTTTTGTTCGCGCAGCGCCGCGAGCAGCTGCGTGCCCTCGCGATCGAACTCGAACAGCTCGACCTTGCCCTGGACGAAGAACACCCGATCGAGCGCGACCTGGGCGAAGCGAAGCATGTGTCGATAGGCGGTCCAAAAGCTCGCCTTGCCGACGACCCGGCGATACCAGTCCTGCGACGCGCGCCGGGCCGATCCGGCGAAGAGCGTGAAGTAGAACATGATCACCCGAAGCAGCACGTGCGCGCCCCGACGCCCGAGCACGCGAGTGGCCAGCAAGACCAGCCGAATGCCGACCCGCGAGCCTCGCTCGCGCCGGGCCAGCCACTCGGCCTTGGCGCTCTGCTCGAGCGCCTGGTCAGGCTCGGGCTCTCGTTCGCTCATGAGCGACCCGAGGCCGCCCGCGCCGGCCAGCTCGCCGCCCGCCAAGCCAAGCGCGCCCAGCTCTCGACGACCAGCTTGCTGTGCATCCACGAGATCCTGGCGTTGTCGCGGACCATGTGAAAGTGCGAGACGCCGCCTTCGGGGTAGCGCACGCGGGTCGGCAAGTTGACGACCGGCAAGCCGGCCCAGACCAAGCGAACCGCGACCTCGATGTCGAAGTCCATCCGCGGGCCGCAGCGCGGCGCGATCGAGCAGGCCGGCGCGACCGGATAGACCCGAAACCCGCACATCGGATCGTCGATGACCCGACCGAAGGTCTCGATGTTGGTCCAAAAGCGGGTGATCTGGCGGCCGATCAAGCGGCCCTTGGGCGCGGAGGCGTCGTAGATCGGCGCGCCCAGGATCAGCGCGTCGGGCCGCTCGCGCGAGGCCGCGAGGAAGCCCGGCAGATCACCGAGCTCGTGCTGGCCGTCGGCGTCGACCTGCAGCGCGTGGGTGTAGCCGAGCTCGCGCGCGAGTTCGAAGCCGGTCGTGACCGCGGCGCCCTTGCCTCCGTTGCGCGCGCGGTGGTGGACATGCGCGAGCCCTTCACGACCGAGCGCATCGACGAGCGCCCGACCCTCGCTGCCGCTGCCGTCGTCGACGACGATCACCGGCAGGTGAACCCGCACCGCCTCGACGACCGCGCGCAGCGTCGTCGGGTTGTCGTAGGTCGGGATCACGGCGCAGGGCCGCCAATCCGAGGTGCTCGGCGCTTGGGCCATGAACTAGTGGGTGGGCGCGTCGAACTCGAGCAGACCCACGCTGATCGGCTCGGCCGCGGCTTCGGGGCTGGCAAAGGATCGCAGCTTGAATTCGACCGCGTTGGGGCGCGCGCGCTCGAGCACGAGCTCGACGCGATCGCCCGGACCGAGCGGGCGCACGAACTTGAGCCGCAGCACCCGACGTAGCCCGCCGAGCTCGGGCCAGCGCGCCTTCGCCTGCGCGCAGGCGAGGTCGAGCTGCACGACACCGGGGACGATCGGGTGATCGCGGAAGTGCCCGCGCAAGGCCATCAGGTCGCGCGGCACGTAGACCTCGAAGCGCGCGTCGTGGCTCGAGTCGGTCGCGACCGCCCGACAATCGAGCGTGCTGACCCGGGCCTTGGGTTGGTCGAAGAGCTCGAGCAAGCGCTTGCGGGTCAGCTTGCCGTTGGCCTCGCGCGGCAGCGCATCGACCAGGCGCAGGCGGCGAGGAATGACCACCGGATCCAGCCAGCGACGCAGCTCGGTCCGCAGGTGCTCGACGCTCGAGCCCGGCGCGACCACGGCCGCGACCGTCTCTTGCCCGCGCGCGCTGTCGACCTCGACCGCCGCGACGGCGGCGTCTTCGACCCCAGGGATGTCGAGCAAGCGCCGCTCGAGCTCGGCCAGGGCGATCCGCTTGCCGCCGACCTTGACCACGCCGTCCATGCGACCGAGGTGACGAAAGCCGTCGCGGACATGGGCCTCGGGCTCGAGCGCTTCGACCTGATCGGCGGTGATCCAGGGCCGAACCACGCGCGGGGCCAAGAAGGGCGAGTCGACCGTCAGCCGCCCGTCATCGAGGCGATCGACCTCGACGCCGGGCAAGGGCTGCCAGGCCGGCTCGTCCTCGTCGACGCCGCTCACTCGCCAGGCGATCCCGCCGGTCTCGGTCGAGCCGAGCACCTCGGTGGTCGCGAGGCCAAAGCGAGTCCAGAGCATCTTCGCGGTCGCGGCGGGCAGCGGCGCGCCCGAGGAGAACACCCGAGTCAGCGCCGGGAGCTGACCGGGATCGAGGATCCGCAGCGCTCGCAGGTGGGCCGGCACGCTGACCAGCACCGCCGCGCCCGTCTGCTCGAGCGCCGCTCGGATCACGCCGGCGTGCAGCGGCGTGTCGCGCAAGAACGCGCCGCCGCCGAGCAAGGGGACCAGGACCGAGAAGAGCAGCCCGTAGATGTGGTGCGAGGGCACGGTCGCGGCCACGCGCGTGCCCGGGCCGAGGCCGAAGTGCTCGGCCAGCGTTCGCGCCTCGTCGAAGAGCTGACCCGCCGTCTTGGGGTGACGCTGATGCTCGCCCGTGCTGCCCGAGGTCCACACACTGACCAGGTGCCGCGACTCGAGCATCGTCGGGAGCTCGATCGGATCGGCCGGGGTCGCGCGGGCCTCTTCGGCCAGCAAGGGCCGCAGGTCGAGCCCGCTCATCTCGTCGGTGTCGTGGATCACCAGCGAGATCTCGTCGGCCTCCGAGAGCGCGCGGAGCAGCTCGGGCTGGGCGTTGGGCGGCAGCGCGACCCGGTGTCCTCGCTGCCATGCGGCCAGCAGCGCGACCGTGAAGTGATAGCGGTCGCCCGCGACACACAGGATCTCGCGCTCGTCCCCGGCGATCGCTTCGGGCAGGACCGCGACCACGCGGGCGACGTCGCCGAGCAGCCGCTCGGCGCTGCGCTCCCCACCGGTCCCGAACGCGATCGCCGACTCGGGCTCGTGTCGAGCGAGGATCGCTCGACCGAGGTCGCGCTCGGCCGCGCGGTCGGGGGCGGGCTCGAACGCGAGGTCGAGCGCGGGGGCGCGACTGGAGTCGGTCATGGTCGGGTTTGGCCCGAAGCGGCGGCCAGTTGTTCGGCGACGAGATCGACGAGGTCGCCGACGCTTCGAACCTCGCGCATCGCGTCTTCGCGGATCCGCTGGCCGGTGAATTGCTGAAGTTGGGCGACCAGATCGATCGCGTCGATGCTGTCGAGATCGAGCTCCTCGAACACCTTGCTGTGCTCGTGGACGTCGTCGAGCTCGAGTTCGAACATCTCGGCGATCGTCTTGCGCACGTATTCGAGGATCTGCTCGCGGCTCAAAGGATCCGTACCTTGCTGGTCAGCGTCGCCGCGGATCACCCGCCGCGTTGCTGCTCGACGATGAAGGTCGCGAGGTTGCGGACGCTCCCGTAGACCTGTCGATTCTGGCTGTCGTCCGATCCGGTCTTGACCCCGTATTTGCGGTGGATCGCCATGGCCAGCTCGAGCACGTCGATCGAGTCGAGGCCGAGCCCCTCCCCGACCAGAGGCTCCTCGCTGTCGATATCCTCCGGAGCCGTGTCCTCGAGCTTGAGGGCATCGACGATGAGCTGTTTGAGCTCCAGCTCCAGCTCGGTCGGGGGAACCTGCACGGCGGCGTCCGCAGTCATGTCTGGGCGGGATGTTACGGGGGAGATCCGAAGCGTACAAGGCAGCCTCAGCGAACCAACCTAGGTCGCAATTCGTGGACCAAGCCAGGCAACGCCGCCTCGACGTGCTCTCGGGCGCTCGGCCGCAGCCGGGCATAGGCCTTCTGCACGGAGGGTCGAGCGCTGTCGATCTTGCGATCGGTGACGCCGAGCAACGCCTCCGCAGCGCGGCTTCGCTCGCGTTCCACACGTCGAACGAAGGCGTCCGCGATCGCGGCTTGATCAGCCTCGCCCTGCTCGCTCGCCGACTCGAGGTACATGGGATCCAAGGCCAGCGCGAAGTCGGGCAGAAGGTTGCTCACGACCTCGCGCACGAACCCGGGTTTGACCTTGGACACGACCGCGAAGCCCGCCTTGATCGCCGTTCCGCCCAGCCCTCGCTTGCTGCCGACCTCGCGCTCGACCACCGCCACGCAGCCGTCGATGACCTGGGGTCGGACCTCGGGACGCAGCAGCAGATCGGGCAAGCTCGCCATGTCGGCCCTCTACCCGCGGCCGAGCGCCGCCGCAAGCCGTGGCTGGACGATTGCGCAGGTGACTGCGACCATCCTCGGCCATGGCGGCCTCCTCTCCCCATGCCCGGGCAGCTGCTGGCCTGATCTTGGTCGGCGTGCTCGGCCTCGCCTGTGGCCCCGCGCAGCCGCCTCGCCCCACCGACTCGACCGACCCGGCCAAGCCAGACGAGCCGGACGCGTCGGGCGAGACCGCGAGCACCCCGAGCCCCGCGCCCATGACCGTCAAGAGCCCGATCACCCTCGAGGACATCGCCACCTATCCGCTGCCTGGCACCTCGCTGCCCGGCAGCTTGGCCTTCTCGCCCGACGACCGCTGGCTGACCTGGCTCGACAGCCCCAACGACACGCTGGTCCGCGAGCTCGATGCCAAGGATCTCGAGTCGGGTGAGGTGGTGCACGCCGTCGAGCCGCCCGGCGGCGGCGAGAGCGAAGAGAACCTCTCGCCCGAAGAGAAGCTCGCCCGCGAGCGCCTCCGCCAGCGAGCCCTCGGCGTCACCCGCTACGCCTGGGCCAAGCAGGGCGATCGCCTGCTGATCCCGATCAGCGGCGAGGTCTGGGTCAAGGGCGGCGAGTCGGGCGCGATCGCGGCCGAGCTGCGCAAGCTGGTCGGCAAGGACGCGGAAGGTCGACCCGTGCTCGACCCCAAGCTCTCGCCCGACGGCCAGCAGGTCGCCTATGTCCAAGCCGACGAGGTCTGGGTCGTGCCCTTCGACGGCAGCCGCGAGCCCACGCGGCTGACCAAGGGTGGGGCCGAGCAAGGCTTGGTTCGCGGCCTCGCCGAGTACATCGCCGCCGAAGAGATGGATCGCCACGACGGCCTGTGGTGGTCGCCCGATTCGAAGTTCCTGGCCTTCACGGAGGTCGACGAGCGCGGGCTCGACAGCTACCGGATCGTCCACCAGGGCAAGGACGAGGTCGGCGGCCTCGCCCAAGAAGATCATCGCTACCCCTTCGCCGGCACCCGCAACGCCAAGGTTCGGCTCGGCGTGATCGCGGCCAGCGGCGGCGCCCCGCGCTTCGTCGATCTGGTCCAGCCCGACTGGACCGCGCGCAGCAGCGCCCCGACCGGGATGACGCCCTGGACCGACGACCCCGCCCACGACTTCTACCTCGCTCGCGTCCACTGGTTGCCCGACGGCACCTTGCTGGCCGAGCTCGAAGATCGTCGCCAGCAAGAGCTCCGCCTGCTCGGCTTCGCCGACGCCGGCAAAGGGCCCGCGCGCGAGCTGCTGCGCGAGAGCTCGCCGGTGTGGATCAACCTTCACGATCACTTGCGTGGGCTCGAGCTCGACGAGGCCACGGCCGCTGCTCATCCCGAGCAGGTCGGCGGCTTCATCTGGGCCTCGGAGAAGACCGGCTTTCGCCACCTCTACCTGCACGCCGCCGACGGTCACGAGCTGCGCGCGCTGACCTCGGGCGAGTGGATGGTCGACGACCTGGTCGCGATCGACGAAGCCCAGCAAAAATTATGGTTCACCGCCGGCAAGGACGACCCGCGCCAGCGCCAGCTCTACGAGGTCGGCCTCGACGGTCAGAACCTGCGCGCGATCACCCAAGAGCCCGGCATGCACGGCGTGGTCATCGATCACGCCCACCAGCGCTTCGTCGACGTTCACTCGAGCCGCGAGCTGCCGCCCAGCCTCCGGCTCCGCTCGCTGGTCGATGGCGCGGTGATCGAGGTGCTGCACGACGAGCGCGACCCGAGGATCGCCGCGCTCGAGCTCGAGCCGCCCGAGCTGGTCGAGCTGCTCGCCGACGACGAGAAGACCACGCTCTACGGGGCGATCTACCAGCCCGATCCGGACGTGTTCGGGCCCGGCCCCTACCCGACCGTCGTCAGCGTCTACGGCGGCCCGCATGCCCAGCGGGTCGACGACTCGTGGGGCATGACCGTCGATCTGCGCGCTCAATACCTGCGCGACCACGGCTACTTGGTGTTCAAGCTCGACAACCGCGGCAGCGCCCGCCGAGGTCTGGCCTTCGAAGCGGCCCTGCGCCACGACATGGGCAACGTCGAGGTCCGCGACCAAGTCCGCGGGGTCGAGTGGCTGGTCGCGCGCAAGCTGACCGACCCCAAGCGGGTCGCCATCTACGGCTGGAGCTACGGCGGCTACATGGCCGCGATGGCGCTCGCGCGCGCGCCCGAGACCTTCGCGGTCGCGATCGCTGGCGCGCCGGTCAGCCACTGGGACGGCTACGACACCCACTACACCGAGCGCTACATGGGTCTGCCGCAAGACAACCCCGAGGGCTACCTCGCATCGAGCGTGATGGCCCATGTCGAAGGCATGCGCGGCAAGCTGCTGCTGGTCCACGGGCTGATCGACGAGAACGTCCACTTCCGCCACAGCGCCCGGCTGATCAACGCGATGATCGCCGCGGGCAAGGACTACGATCTCCAGCTCTATCCCGACGAGCGGCACATGCCGCGCAAGCTGGCCGATCGCGTCTACATGGAGCGGCGGATCTTCGACTACCTGAGCCAGAACCTGTAGCGCGCATGAAGTACGTCCTCAAGAGCAGCCAGCCGGCCAAGCCCGCCTTCGACCTCGAGCGCGAGCTCAACCCGCAGCAGCGGGCGGTCGTCGAGGCGCCGCCCGGCGAGCTGCTGGTCTTGGCCGGGGCCGGGACCGGCAAGACTCGAACGCTGACCTATCGAGTCGCGCGCCTGATCGCGGCCGGCTGCAAGCCCGAGCGGACCATGCTGGTGACCTTCACCAACCGCGCCGCGCGAGAGATGGTCGAGCGAGTCGAGGGCCTGCTCGGGCTCGACATGCGCCGCTGCTCGGCCGGGACCTTCCACCATGTCGGGCATCGGCTCCTGCGTCGCCATGGCGACGCGCTCGGGTTCGGCAGCGACTTCGGCATCCTCGATCCCGAGGACGGCCGCGAGCTGATCGCCTCGGTCGTCAACGAGCTCGGGCTCTCGGTCCTGACCAGCAAGCGCTTCCCCAGCGCCAAGCTGCTGATCAACATGATCTCGCAGGCCAGCGGCTCGCTCTGCAGCGTCGCGACCGTCGTCGATCGCCGCTACCCCAATTTTCTCGACCAGCTCGTGCTGATCGACAAGGTCGCGGCCGGCTTTCGCGAGCGCAAGCGCAAGCTCAACCTGGTCGACTTCGACGACCTGCTCGCGCTCTGGCTCGAGCTGCTCCGCGACCCCAAGCACGCCGCGATCGCCGAGCTGCTGCGCTCGAGCTACGACCACCTGCTCGTCGACGAGTACCAGGACATCAACGCCTTGCAGGGCGCGCTGATCGACGAGATGGCCGCATTCCACCGCAGCTTGACCTGCGTCGGCGACGACGCCCAGTCGATCTACTCGTTCCGCGGGGCCGACTTCGCTCAGATCCACGACTTTCGCCACCGCCATCGCGACGCCAAGGTCTTGCCGCTGACGATCAACTACCGCTCGACGCCCGAGATCCTCGCGCTCGCCAACCGATCGATCCGAAACAACCGCGAGCAGCACCCCAAGCAGCTGCAAGCCATGCGCGAGGCCGCCGGCGCGCTGCCGGCCGTGATCCCGCTGCGCGACGTGATGCAGCAGGCCGAGCTGGTCGCCCAGCGCGTGCTCGAGCTCCACCACGAGCACAACTCGCCGCTGCGCAAGATGGCGGTGCTCTACCGCAACCACTCGCACTCGCTCGAGCTGCAGGTCGAGCTGACCAAGCGCAAGATCCCCTTCGCGGTTCGCTCGGGCCTGCGCTTCTTCGAACAGGCCCACATCAAGGACGTGGTCGCCTACCTGCGCGCGCGCGAGAACCCGCGCGATGGGCTCGCGTGGCTGCGACTCTTGCGGCTCTGGCCCGGGGTCGGCATGCGGACCGCCGAGAAGGTCGCGATCGCGCTCTCCGGCGACGCGCTGATCGGCGAGGGCGAGCGAGGCGAGGCCGCGCCCACGCTGCCGGCCTTGCTGGGCAGCGTCGCCGAGCGGCTCGCCCACGAGGCCGAGCAGACCCGCGGCCGCGCCCGCGAGGCGCTGCACCGCTTGGCCAAGCTCTTCGAGGCGCTCGACGATCCCGGTCAACGCAGCCCCGGCAAGGCGATCCGGACGGTGATGGAGCAGCACTACCGCGAGTACGCCGAGCGGACCTTCACCAACGCCGACGCGCGCAAGGAAGACCTCGACCACTTCGCGACCTACGCCGAGCGCTGGCCGGACGCGCGCGATTTCTTGGCCGAGCTCGCGCTGGTCAACGGCGTCGCGGCCGAGAACGTGATCATGGCCGACGAGCCCGACGACAAGTTGGTGCTCTCGACCGTCCACCAGGCCAAGGGCCTCGAGTGGCCGATCGTGTTCGTGCTCTGGGTCGCCGAAGGCTCGTTCCCGACCGCGCAGTCGATGCGGACCCCGCAGGAGCTCGAAGAGGAGCGCCGGCTCTTCTACGTCGCGGTCACCCGCGCCGCCGACGAGCTCTACCTGCTCTACCCGACCATCGAGGAGGGCCGCGAGGGCCCACGCAAGCTGCTGCGACCGAGCCGCTTCCTGCACGAGATCGACCACGACCCGGCCGTGTTCGAGCGCTGGGAGATCGAAGAGGTCCCACGCGATGACGCGTGAGTTATGCTCTTGGCCAAGCGCCTCCCCGGCATCGACTCGCCTTAGTGTTTGAATGACACTAACGAGAGTCCGTCCGACCCCAGCGAGACCATCGACCATGCCAGTCCTCGACCTCCAGGCCCTGATCGACGACCGCGTCAACGCCATCCGCAACTTCCACGCCCAGACCGGCGTCGCCCGAGCCGAGCTCGACATCAGCGGCGGCGTCGACTCGGCGACCATGCTCGGGCTGCTCGCCCGCGCGCTCGGACCCGACAAGATCACCGCGGTCTACATCGGCATCCACTCGTCGAGCAGCTCGCGCGAGCGCGCGCTCGAGGTCGCCGCCGCCTACGCTGTCCCGCTGGTCGACTTCGACGTGACCGCGATGTTCGATCAGCTGGTCGCCGACATGCGCGAGGGTCTGGTCGCCGCGGGCTACTCGGCCGACGAGATCGAGGCTCGGGTCCACCGCGACGCGACCATCCTCGGCTCGATCCGCTCGTGCTTGCGCGCGCCGATCGGCCGCGGCTTCAACCGCTTGAGCGGCGGCGGCATCCGCCACGGCACCGGCAACGAGTGCGAAGATCGCTGGCTGCGCTTCTTCCAAAAGGGCGGCGACGGCGAGGTCGACACCAACCCGATCGCGATGCTGGCCAAGGGCGAGACCTACCAGCTCGCCCGCGCGCTCGAGGTCCCCCGCTCGATCCTCGACGCCCTGCCCTCGCCCGACCTCCACGGGGTCGGCGACGCGCACAACGACGAAGACGAGATCCGCATCTGGAGCGGCGTCGACTGGACCTACAGCCGAGTCGACTTCGCCTCGGGCGAGTACTCGAAGGTCGGCACGATCGAGATCATGAGCCGCTTCCTCGACGCCCACCCCGAGCTGCTCGGCGATCAGCCCCTGCCCGAAGAGCTGCTCAGCGCCCTGGCCCGCGAGGCCGAGCCGCTCTTCGACCGATCGCACGCGGTCGTCATGGCCTTCCTCGAGTCCTGCCGCGCGCTCGAGCGGATGACTCGGCACAAGGCCAACCCCAACTGCCCGGCGCTCGGCTCCCGCGGGCCCATGCTCGCCCGCGGGATCCTGACCAACACGCTGCCCAAGCTCTGATCGCACGACGTCCGCGAAGGACCGCTGGAACTCAGTCGTCCTCGTAGTCCTCGATCTCGACCCGCTCGACCGACACCCGAATGATCCGGGTCGCGTCGGCGGCGAGGACCTTGAAGCGGATCCCCTCCCACACGAACACCGAGCCCGCCACCGGCATCTGGCCGGCGAGGCGGGTCAGCAGATCGCCGATGCTGTTGACCCCGTCGATCTCCTCGAACTCGGCGTTGAGCGCCTCTTCGACGCTGGCCAGGCTCGACTGACCGTCGAGGTACTTCACGCCGCGATCCGGCGGAACCTGGGCCGGCGCGCGGTCGCTCTCGTCGAAGATTTGCCCGACCAGCTGCTCGATCACGTCCTCGAGCGTGACCACGCCGACCGTGTCGCCGCCGTCGTCGACGACGATCGCGAGGTGAGCGCGCTCGTCCTTGAAGCGGCGCAGGAGGTCGTGGATCAGCAGGCTCTCACTGACGAAGAAGGGCTTGCGCAGCAGGCTCTCGATCGTCCGGTAGGTGCTGCTCTCGCTCGCCTTGCCGAAGGTGGTCTCGATCCCGACGATCTGCTTGATGTGCAGGACGCCGCGGATCTTGTCGATGTGGCTCTCGTAGACCGGCAAGCGGCTGTGGCCAGTGGAGTGGGCGACCCGCATGATCTTCTCGATCGGCCAGGTCAGGTCGACCGCGACCACGCGATCGAGCGGGACCATGATGTCGCGGATGATCTTCTCTTCGAAGCGGAACACCTGCTGGAGCAGCTGGGCCTGCTCGGCGGGGATCGTGCCCTCGCGCTCGGCGACCTTGACCAGATAGCCGAGCTCGCCCGAGGTCACGCGCGCGCCGTTGTTGGCCGGATCGTGAGCGCGCCGGATCACCCGATCGGTGATCCGAGCCAGCACCCAGACGAAGGGCAAGAACACGCGCGAGAGCCCGTGCAGGACCGTCAGCGCCGGGATCGTCAGCTTGGCCGAGAACAACTTGCCCAGCGCCTTGGGCACGATCTCGCCGAACATCAAGACCAAGATGGTGGTCACGAAGACCGCGACCGGCACGGCCCAGCCTGCGCGCGAGGTGCCCTCGAGGTGGCGGATCGTCAGCGCCGTCGCGGTCGCGCCCATCAGGGTGTTGACCACGTTGTTGCCGAGCAAGATCGTGGTCAGCACCTCGATCGGATGATCGAGCCACCAACCGAACAGCTTGCCCTCGCGCCCGCCCTCTTCCTTGATCCGCAGCGCCTTGCGATCGCCGAAGCTGGTGATCGCCGTCTCGCTGCCCGAGAACAAGAAGCTGCCGCCCAAGCAGAGCACGAAGACCAGCAGCGAGAGCGTGTCTGCGTCATCCATGCTCGCGGACCTCCGTCGGGTCGACCATGTCCAGCAGGTCGACCATGTCCAGCAGGTCGAAGGGGCTCGACTCGAAGCCTGGCGACGACGTCACGGGCATGCCCGTCGACGCGGTCTGCGTGGCCTGGCTGGGTAGGGGCGGTTCTCCTTGCACTTGTCCTGTCACCTTATCACGGGCCATTCATGCCCAAAACAGCCCGACTCGGGCCCATCAACACCGTGCCGCGACTGCCTGGCTCGCGGACCTCGGCCCGCACGACGCCAGGAGCCGCCGCGAGAATGTGAACGGCCCCCACGGGCCGGCCATCGGCGAGCAGCGTGCCCGCGAGGGCCGCCAGGGCCTCTTCGACCTTGGGGATCATGCCACCAACGATGGTTCCGGCCGCGATCGCGGCCACGGCTTCGTCGGCGTGCAAACGGGGGATCCGCGAGCTGGGGTCGTCGCGATCGCTCAACACCCCTGGCACGGCCGTCAGCAAGAACAGGTGATCGGCTCCGAGCGCGACGGCGATGGCCGCCGCGACCGTGTCGGCGTTGATGTTGAAGCGCTCGCCCGCGCCAGGATCGAGGCCGAGCGGGTTGAGCACCGGCGTCAGCCCAGCAGCCCAACAAGCCTCGATCAGCCCGCGATCGATCGCCGTGACGTCGCCGACCAAGCCGTAGTCGACCTCGCGTCCGCCCTCGCTGGCGATCGCGACCGGCGGACGTCGACGAGCTCGGACCACGCCGGCCGAAATCCCCACGCTGGGCAGCCCACTGGCCCAGCCGGCGGCGACCACCTCGCTGGCGACCCGCCCCGCGATCTCGCTGGCGACCAGATCGAGCGTCGCTTCATCGGTGATCCGCTGGCCCGCGACCTTGACCGGCGCCAGCCCGAGCCGCTCCATCATCGCGCTGACCTGCGGCCCACCGCCATGGCAGAGCACGAAGCGCCATCCTTCTGAGACCAGCGAAGCGACCTCGCTCAGCACCTCGCGGAGCTGGCTCGAGTCGGCGACGACTTCGCCGCCGAACTTCAGCACGGCTACGGATCCTGAGGAGTGCATCGGTCGAGCTGCCGTGCCGTCGTGCAAACGCGTTCGCACTGATCGGTCCTGCAAGGCGAGCGGCGGCATGTATCACGCTCCGGGGACCCGGGGCATGCAGGTCAGCCGTGAGCCACCTCTGGGTCCGGTCTTGGAACATCGATTCCGAGCCAATTGGAGCGCTCGCTGACAAGCGATCTCTCCACGCACAAAATGCGACCTCGACCCCCTTGCAAGTACGACATCGCTGTCAGGGTAGCCACCCCGAGTTCGACGCTTTGTCGGACATCCGCGTCATACCTAGGCCAAGCCGAACGCGGACCGACCGGGCCCGAAGCCGCAAACCATAGCAATTTCAAAGTATTACGAAAGTGGACCGGCTCATGCAGACAGGGGGAACATCGCAGACACTGGCTTGCCTTCCTGTCTCGCCTTCTTGTCTCACTAGCTTCCTTGCTCCTGACTTCGCTTGACCTGACTTCGCAGAGCTTGGCTTCCAACTTCGCTTACCTGACTTGCCCTGCCTGACTTCGACTGACTTTGCTTGCCTGCCTGACTTGAAGCCTACGACTCACGAACGCCTGGCTTACTGCGCTTCGCTCGAACTTCCCTGACTTGCCGCTCTGACTTGACCTACCTCTGAACTGAACCTGACTTCGCACTCGCGCTTCGAATCCATTAGGTCGGTGCTGATTTGCCCAGGACGGATTGGTCCCCGTCCTGGGCTTCGTATTTAAGCCCTTCGAGCCCCTGCGAGCCGCCCGATCAGTGACCGTGATCGTCGGGCTCGGGGATTCGATCGGCGAGGCGCCAGAGCGCCCGCTCTGGCAGCCAGCTCTCGATCGCGGCGATCTGCTCGGCCTCGGTCGCGGCGGCCGGCAGCGGCACGAGGCCGGCGTCGACCACGGCGTGACCTCGCAGCGCGCAGCTGCCGGTCAGCGGCATCTTGTGGATCGCGGGCGCCCAGCCCTCGACGCGGACCTGGTCGAGATCGACCTGTAGCCGGCCCTGGCAGCGCGGACAGGGCACGGTGGTCGGGTCGTCGGGCTCGACTCGCGCCAGGGTGATCAGCGGGTCGCGGTTGGCGTGCTCGCGTCGGACTCGGGTCCACCAGGCCGAGTCGAAGCGGTGGCCGATCGCCACCGGCGTCGCGGGCACGAGCCCCTCGCGCTCGAACCAGCGCGCGCTCAAGTAGTAGGCCGGCGCCATCGTCTTGGGCTGGCCGGGTCGCGTGGCTCGTTTGTCGCGGGACTCGAGCACCAGATCGGGCTGGTCGAAGTGGGGATCCTGCGTCCAGGCCCGGGCGAGTCGAGCGAGGCGTTCGCCGTCGAAGTGGACGAATCGATGGCCGAGCACGACCCGGGTCAGGCGATCGGCGAAGACGAAGAGCACGTTGGCCAGCTTGGCCCAAGGGTCGACCGCGACATCGCAGACCTTGTTGCGATCGCAGGTCAGGCGACCGTCGGGCCGCCGCCATACGCTGACCAGCTTGATCTCGATCCGGCCCTCCCAGTCGGGCTCGGGTCGGGCGTCGTGGAGATCGAGGCCGAAGTGCCACTGCAGGGCGTTGCCGTGGCGACCGCGACCACGCGCCTCGAGCATGCTCGCCGCGGGGCCGAGCGGCAGCCCCCGCGCGGCCTCGGCGAGCCGCTCGAGGTGGCGACAGCTTCGGCGCGGCTCGGGCTGCGGAGGCGGGGGATGGCGTAGCGGCAGGCGCATGAGCTGGCGACGCCGATCGTTGCGCTCAGGCGCAGGCCGAAGCGAGACGCGAGCGACTCACTTCTTCGTGTCGTCCTTCTTGGCGTCTTTCTTGTCGTCCTTCTTGTCTTCCTTCTTGCCCTTCTGCTCGGCGCAGCCGGTGCTGACCAGAGTCGAGGCGAGGAACAAGGACAGGGCGACCCGCGAGATCGTGCGCATGCTCGGAACTTGCACGAGCCCGACCTGGCTCGTCAACCGCCAAGCCTGCGCGAGCAGGGCTGCTCGAAGCGCGTCAGAAGCCCTGCGCGACGATCGAGATCGGTCGGCCGGTGTCGTCGACGTGGACGTAGACGACCTCGGCGGTGGTGACGTCGACGCTGTGCTGGACGTCGGTCGGACGATGCGCGGCGACTCGGACTCGAACGGTGACCGAGGTCCGGCCGACCTTCACGACCTCCGCGTAGCAGCTGACGATGTCGCCGACCTCGACCGGGTGGCGAAACACGACCTCGTGCATGGCCACGGTGACGACTCGCGCCACGCCGATCTGATGGGCCGCGATCGCCCCGGCTTGGTCGATGAGGCTGAGGATCTTGCCGCCGAAGATGGTGCCGTGGGCGTTGGTGTCGGCCGGCATCATCGACACGCGGATCGCCGGGTTCGGCGGTCGTTGGGCTTCGTTGGTCACGGCCCCGACACTACTGGAGCGCTCACGAACGCGCGAGGGCGTCATGGATGGTCTGCCGGATCGCGTGCGCGTCAGCGTAGTCAGGACAATAGAAGAGCGCCGGGTCCTTGGCCGAGAGCGCGAGGAAGCGCTTCTCTTCGATGCCGAAGTCGTAGGACAGGATCACCGGCCGGCGATAGCCGGCGTCGCGCAGGCCTCGGAGGATGAACAAGCCCTGGTTGTCCTGCTGGAAGCGGCGCGCGCGGCCGATGTCGCCGTTGAAGCGGCCGGTCAGCTGAACCATGTCGCCGAGCAGCTCTTCGACCGGCGTCCGATCGAAGCGCATGTCGAGGTAGACGAGATCGGGCTCCTCCTCGGCGATCAGCTCGCACGCCCGCCCGCCGCTCTTGGCCTGGCGATAGACGAAGCCCTCGGACACGAAGGTCGTCAGGTTGGTCAGGTACTCGTCGCCGTCCTCGACCACGAGCACGCGGATCACCCCTTTGCGCTCGGCGGCAGGCTGACTGGGGGGCTGGGAGGCTTCGCTCATGCTGTCTCGCTCACGCGCTGGCTGCCGCCGCGACCACGAACTCGCGGCCGGGGCTGCTCTGCGCCGCTTCGCTCTCTTCGAGGGTGAAGAAGCGCAGGACCACGGCCTTCTCCCAGCCGGGCTCGGGCTCGACGGCGATCGAGCCATCGTAGCGCGAGAGCAGGTCGGCGGTGATGCCCATCCCGCGCTCGACGTAGCGACCGCGGAGCATCTCGTTGGTCAGCCGCTCGGGCGAGCGATCCTTGATGCGAATGACCAGCGAGGTCAGCCCGGTGATGTCGTCGCATTCGGTCTCCAGGGTCACGCCGAGGCCGAGCGGCGGCTGCACGTACATGACCGAAGACATCAAGGAATTGCGCAGCACGTTGGCGAGGATGTCGTGCAGATCGGTCGGAAAGATCCGCACCCGCTCGCCCTCGCCCTCGATCACGAGCGGTGCGATCTGGACGTGAGCGAACTTGTCCTCGGTCGCGATCTCCTCGTAGACAGCGGCGATGAACTCGTGGTTGACCTCGGCGATGCAGAGCGAGCGGATCACCCCGCTGAGCTGTTCGAAGGCCTTGCGACCGAGCACGTCGCCGGCGCGCGAGAGCACCCGCGCGAGCTCGAGCTTTCGCCCGGGTCGCAAGCCGCCGGGATGCCGGAGCTCGCGGGCGTTGGCGGCGACGTCGTCGAAGGCCCGCAGCATCGCCTTGAAGGTCGGGTCCTTGCGGCGAAGGTTGAGCGTGACCCCGTGGGCTCGCGCGACCTTGTGCAGCTCGCCGACGTAGCCGAGGAAGCGGCCATAGATGCCGCGCCGCTCGCCTCGCTGCGAGAGGTTGGCCTCGCCGCCCTCGTCGCCGAAGAGCCGACGCGCGAGCAAGGTCGCGCGGGCCTCGGCGTCGGGCTCGTCGAGCTCGAGCGCTCGCCCGACGTCGGACAAGAACGCGGTGTTGTGCTTGAGAATCTCGTGCCGGATCAACGAGAGGATTCGAGCGACCTCGGGGAAGCTCGTCGGCGAGCGATCGAGCAGCTGGCGGAGCGACGAGCCCCGAACCCGCCGCCAGACCAAGGCCAGCGGGATCGCCAGCAGGACCAAGCCAAGCAAGCCGATGCCCAGGTAGATCTTGAGGAAGACCGCGTCCATGTGGGCCCGCAGCTCGCCAGCGGTGTCCCAGTAGACGTCGTAGGGGCCGGCCTCGCGCAGATAGATGTCGAGCTGCTCGCTCGCCGCCCACAGATCGAGGCGATCCCAGAGCAGCTTGGCCAAGCGATAGCGAGCGATCAGCGAGCCGAGCTCGGCCGCGCGGCGCAGGTGCTCGAGCCCCTCGGCGGTCTCCGGCATCATCAAGCCGAGCCGCTCGTGGATCTCGGCCTGCTCGGAGTCGAGCGCCAAGCTCTGCTCCCAGTACATCCGCGCCTGCCCGGGCCGGTTCTTCTGGGCCTCGACGATCAGCGCGAGCATGTTGTAGAGCGCCGGCTGATCCGAGAACTTGTCTTGCGCCTGCAAGAGCAGCCGCTCGGCGCGATCCCACTCGCCGTGCTCGGCCCCATAGACGTAGGCCTCGTTGATCAGCCGGTGGAGCTCGGGGTCGAGCCGACGCAGCTCCGAGGGCAAGGGCGGCGCGACGAAGCCGTCGCCCTTCTCGACCCCGCGCTCGAGCGCCGCGATCGCCTCGCGGGCTTGGTCGCGGTGCGGATCGTCGGGGTCGCCCGAGTCGAGGTACTGGTTGAAGTGCTCGATCGCCTGCTGCTTGTCGGAGCGAGCGTAGAGCTCGCCCAGATGAAAGTGCAGCACGTAGAGATCGGGCCGCAGGCGCAAGGCCATGTCGAGGTTGGTCCGCGCTTGCTCGTCCTCGGCGCCCGAGAACTCTTTTTTGTAGAGCAGGCCCAAGGCCATGTAGGCCGTGTAGTCGTAGCGCTCCATCGCGATCGCGCGCTTGTACGACTCGATCGCCGAGGGGAACTGCTTGCGCCGGGCATAGACCTCGCCCAGGTAGAAGTGGGCCTTGGGGAACCATGGCGACTCCTCGACCGCGAGCTCGAACTCGCCGGCGGCCTGGTCGAGATCGCGGCGACGCAGCGACGCGAGCCCGCGGTTGAAGGCCGCCTCGGCCGCCTCGTTGGGCAGACCGCCTTGCAGCTTCTGCATCTCGGCGACGGTGATCTGAACCTGGAGATCACCGATCTGCTTGTTGGCCTTGCGCGAGGCCTCGAGGTCTTCGCCGTAGAGCGCGACGATCCGCTCGAGCGCGGTCACGGCCTGGGCCGGCTGATCGAGCATCTGGTGAAGGTCGGCCTCGAGCCGCAGCGCGGCCAACAAGGGCACCTCGCTGCGCGCCGCGGCCTCGGCTCGGTAGGCCTCGAGCTGGGCGAGCGCGGCCTCGTGATGGCGCAGGCGCTGGGTGTCGACCCGCGCGACGGAGGCCTCGGCCATCTGCAGCTCGGCCGCGGTCACGCGGATGTCGTCGGGCCTTCCGACCTCGCCGGGCGGCAGCTCGGCCAGCTCCTCGGCGATCAGCAGCCGCTCCTTGGCATAGACGTCGCCGCACTCGCCCATCCACGCGACCGCGGTCGCGCGCTCGGACTGCCACAGGCCGCGCGGATCGTAGACCTCGAGCAAGGTCAGATCTTCGATCGCCAGGCGTGGGCAGCGACCCCGCGCGGTCGAGCCCTTGTTGGCCTGGGCACGACCGCGGAGCGCCTCGGGATCGCCGTCGTGGATCTCGAGCGCCGCGCTGAACTCGTCGATCGCCTCGGTGAAGCGCCGCTGCTGGAGCGCCCGGCGACCGCGGCCGAGGTGATCTTGAAACTGCAGCTCGCGCTGCTGCTCGACCGTCTGTTCGTCGACGCCGGTCTCGCCGGTCTCGTCGAAGTCTGGCCCGGGCAGCACGGGTGGCGCGGCCGAGCTCGACGACGCCAGGATCAACGTCGCAAACGAGCCCGCGAGCACGAGCGTGCGGCCGAGCGCGCGCCATTGCATGTCAGCTCGCCCCCCGCGTCCGCTTGAGCTCGCGCAGCTTGATCCCGAGTTGGTTCATGCGCAGCTGGACCTTGCGGCCCGCGTTGGCGTCTTCGAGCAGGTACTCGGCCATCCGCGAGAGATCGCCCGCCAAGCGATGATAGAGCTGTTCGAGGTACTGGCGCTCGACCTCGCAGCTGACCGCGTTGAGCGACTCGCCGGGGACCAGCTGGAGGCGCATGCTGAGCGGATCATCGTCGAGCGCGGCCGTGGTCTCGGCCGGGCTGGTCTCGTAGCCGGCCTCGTCGAAGGGCCGGAGCATGTCGCGGATGGTCCGCGGCTGGATGACGATCACGTCCGGTCGAGCGTCGATCCCATCGATCTCGGGCTCGATCGACGCCACCCGATCGACGAGCTCGACCAGCGTGAAGGTGACGAGGTTGGCCAGGACCATTTCGAACTGGCGGAAGTTGCCCGGCCAGTCGAACTCTTGCAGCTGCTTGTAGCTGCTGGCGTGGAGCAGGAGGTGGATGCGGCGCGACTCGAGCTTGGCCGGGACCTTGCTGCCGACGCTGACCCGCAGGCGCTCGCCCTCGCCGGGCACCCACAGGCCGCGCTGTTCGGCGTACTGGACCAGCAGGTCGCGGTTGTAGCCGGCATGGCTGACGCGATCGAGGAAGAACTCGAGCAGGTGCTGGAAGTCGTCGCGGCGCTGGCGAAGGCTCGGCAAGGTCACCGCCGTGGCGGGATTGAGCCGCATGAACAAGTCCTCGCGGAAGCGACCGGAACGGACCATCGCGGCCAGGTTCTCGTTGGTCGCGACGACCAGCTTGACGTCGGCGACCTGCTCTTCGACCGAACCGACCCGGTGATAGCGACCCTCTTGCAGGACCAGCAGCAGCGACTTTTGCAGCTCGAGCGAGAGGTTGCCGATCTCGTCGAGGAAGAGCGTGCCGGCGTGGGCCCGACCGAGCACGCCCTCGCGCGAGGTCGCGGCGCCCGTGTACGCGCCTTTGACCACGCCAAACAGGTGCGCGGCCATCAGCTCGGAAGGGATCGTCGACAGGTCGACGGCGACGAAGGGCCCGGTCCGCAACGAGTGCGGATGGATGAACTCGCGCGCGAGCAAGCTCTTGCCGGTGCCGGTCTCGCCTTGAATGATGACTGGGAGCTGACCGCGGGCGAGGATCGCGATGCGCCGGCGCAGGTCGCCCATCGCTACCGCCGTGCCCCAGTAGAAGGGCCCGTCGTCCTTGGGTCGCTCGAAGCGGGCGAGGATGCCCTCGACCTGGGCCTTGAGCGCGCGCGCGTCGAGGTACTCGTCGTCGAGCAGGTAGGTG
>JAMHUH010000308.1:0-2387 GCA_035904925.1 Nannocystaceae bacterium | reverse complement strand
GCCGAGCATCTTCCCGGTCTACATGGCGCTGAGCTGGGCTTGGCACCCGCTGTGGATCCAGACCGCCGAGATCGGCGGGGCCGTGACCGTCAGCTTCGTCATGGTCGCGATCAACGCGGCGATCTGGGAGACGCTGCGAGCGTGGTGGCTGCCCGCGCCCGGTCACGCCAAGCGCTTCGACAAGCTCGCCGCTGGCACCCTGGCGGCGTGGTTGATCGGCGTGCCGGCCTACGGTGCGCTGCGGATCCAGCAGGTCGAGCAGGACATGGCGGACGCGCCCAAGCTGCAGTTCGGGGTCGTCCAGGGCAACTTCGGGATCGACACCTACGCGACCCCGGCGATGAAGCCCGTGTTGCTGCGCGAGCTCCAGCGGGTCACCGCCGAGCTCGATCGTCAGGGCGCGCAGGTCGTGCTCTGGGGCGAGACCGCCTACCCCTTCGGACGCTTCGCTCGCCAGCACCAGAGCGACCTGCCCGAGATCGATCGCCGTCGGATCCAGCGCGACTTCGACGTGCCGGTCATCGTCGGCCTGGTCACCCGCGACGCCACCCGCGAGAACCCCTACGCCTGGAACAGCGCGTGGGTGCTCGACAGCCAGGGCAACTGGGGCACTCGCTACGACAAGAACTACCCGCTGATGTTTGGCGAGGCCGCGCCGCCTGGGGTCGACCCCGAGTGGTACCTCGACAAGATCCCCTCGGCCTCGCACCTCAACCGCGGCGATGGCCCCTCGGTGCTCGAGGTCGCGGGCTACCGAATGGGCGGGCTGATCTGCTACGAGGACATCCTCGCCAGCTTCACGCGCGACGTCGCCAACCAGCGGGTCAACGCGCTGGTCAACCTGACCAACGACTCGTGGTTCGGCAAGACCCGCGAGCAGTCCGAGCACCTCGGCCTCGCGGTCTACCGGGCGATCGAGCATCGCAAGCCGCTGCTGCGATCGGTCAACGCCGGGATCTCGGCCTACGTCGATCCGACCGGGCGCGTGGTCAAAGAGCTAGCGACCACCGACTCCGATCGCGACGGCTACCAGGGCGCCGAGGGCTTCTTGGTCGAGGTCCCGATGATGTCCGCCGACGATCGGACGATCTACGGGATCACGGGCGGGCTCTTCTCGTGGCTGTGCATCTTGGGTCTGGCTGGGATCCACGGCTGGAGCCGCTATCACCAGCGCCGCGAGGCCTGACGCCAAAGCACGGCCCCGCACTGCTGGGGCGGCGGCGAACCCGCGCACGCGAGGATCGTCGAATCGAGCGCTCGTGGTGCTAACTTGTCGATGAAGTGGCCAGCTACGACGACATCAAGAGCAGGGTTCAGTCACGCGACGCTGCCCACGTCAGCAAGCGAATCCGCTACTTCCTGTTCGGCAGCCTCGTCTTCACGTTGCTCGTCTACGCCGTCCCCGTCTACGGCTTCCTGATCGGCCTGCCGCTGATCTGGCTCTCGACCCTGGTTCACGAGCTCGGCCATGGCATCACCGCGGCGATCGTCGGTGGGACCTTCAAGCAGTTCGTGATGTACCCCGACGCCTCGGGCGCGGCCAGCTACACGGGCTTCCTCGGCCCGGGTCGGCTGGCCTTGATCGCCGCCGGCGGCCTGGTCGGCCCGGCGATCGTCGCGGCGGCCGGATTCATCGTCGCGCGCCGAGCCAAGGTCGCCCAGATCGCCCTGCTGATCGGCGCCGTGGCCTTGGTGCTGCTGACCATCGTCGTCGTCCGCAACGGCTTCGGCGTCGGCTTCGTGCTCTCGCTCGCGGCCCTGCTCGCGCTGCTCGGGACCCGCAAGAACCCCGAGGTCGCCCAGATCACGATGGTGTTCTTCGCGACCCAGCTGGCCGCGTCGGTGTTCTCGCGCGGCGACTACTTGTTCATGGAGTACGCCGAGACGGCCCAGGGCCAGATGCCCTCGGACGTCAGCCAGATGGCCGAGGCGCTCGCCGGCCCCTACTGGCTATGGGGCGGCGTCTGTGCGCTCTTCTCGGTCGTGGTGCTCGGGCTCGGCCTGTGGGTGTTCTTTCGCGGCTTCGCGCGGCCTGGTTGGCTGCGCCGCAAGCCGAAGCGCCAAGACACCTAGCAGCACGCACAGGGCCTCGAACCCGCCGGGCCGGACGTCCGCGACGAGCCAACCGACCACCGGCAGCGCCAAGACCAACACGGCCTGGATTTGCAGCAAGGTCGCGCGCCGACGCTCGAGCTCGCCGCCGAGCGCCAGCACCAACGCCAGCGCCCAAGTCGAGACGAAGAGCGCCAGCGCCAAGTCTTCGGCGCGCGCGAGCGAGGGCAAGCGCGAGAGCAGCAGCGAGCTCGTGAGCGCGAGCGAGAGCCCGAGCCCGACCCCGAGCAAGCCGCGTCGCAGGCGTCGCGCGGCCTCGAGCGCGCCGCTCCGCT
>JAMHUH010000307.1:0-2405 GCA_035904925.1 Nannocystaceae bacterium | reverse complement strand
GTGGACGGTCCGCAAGAGCATCGACTTCCCGCTGGTCTCGGTCGCGCTCTGCTTCGATCTCGAGCGCGACGAGGTCGACGCGCCCGTGCTCGACGCGACCGTCGTCGTCGGCGTGCTCGGGGCCAAGCCGCGGGTCGTCAGCGGGCTCGAGGCCGCGATCGGCAAGAAGCTCTCGGATCCCGCGTTGGCCCGGCTGGTCGCCGACGCCGTCCACAAGCAGTGCAAGCCGCTCGAGAACGTGCCCTTCGAGGCGCCCTATCGGCGACAGATGCTGGCTGTCTACACGCGACGGGCGATCGAGGCTCTGGTCGCCGTCGGTTAGCAGGCCCGTTTCGAGCCGCTCTGGGTCCGCTCGGATCTCGAACTTCGCGTTGCTCCTGCGCGGCCCGAAGCCCTACGCTTGCGCGGCATGCCAGTCCCGTCGAAGCGCAGCGCTCTGGCGTGCCTGACCAAGAAGCGGCTCATCACGCTCGCGCGCGAGCACGAGCTCGACACGGCCCAGGCCGAGCCCAAGGAAGCGTTCATCGAGGCGCTCGCCCATTCGAAGGCCGCCTCGTTTCGCAAGCTGCTCGAGGCCCTGACGCTGGCCGAGCTGCGCACGATCGGCTCGACCCACGAGCTCGCGACCAGCGGGACCAAGGCAGCCCTGGTCGCGCGGATCCTGGCCGAAGACGCGCCCTTGCCCGCGCAGACCAGCCTGCTCGACGACACCGAGGACGCGCTCGCGGCCGTGTTCGCCCGGGCCCAGCCGACGACGCTCGGGGTGATCCAGATCCTCGCTCCGCGCGAGCTCGCGGCCTTGGTCCGCCGCTTCGACGAGCATCACGGCATCACGCTCGATCTCTCGCAGCTCGCCGGCGTCGAGGGTCTGGCCGAGGCGCTCGCGGCTCGCACCAGCCTCTCGCTGCTGCTCTCCGAGCTCGATCGCGACTCGCTCGCGCGCATCTGCGAGCGCTACGCCCTGAGCCCGCGCTCGCGCTCGGCCGACGATCGGATCCGGGCGATCCTGGCCGCGGCCGCAGGCGTCACCGACGACGAAGCGCTCGAGCTCGAGCGAGCGCCCGCGCCTGCTCCGGCGCTCGCACTCGATGCGCCGAGCCAACCCGCGCCGCCGCTCGAGACCACCGGCGCCGAACAGTACCGCGCGGCCCTCGAGGCGCTCCCTCGCGGGATCCTTCACCGCTCCGAGGTCGACTTCGATCCCGGCGATCTTCCACGCGTCGGCGAGCTCGTGCGGGCCCGGCATCGCCAATACCTGGTCAGCGAGGTTGCGGCCCCGGCCTCGCGCGAGCCCAACCCCAAGACCGGCCTGCGTCCTTATACGCTGGTCAAGCTGGTCTGCCTCGACGACGACGCGCAGGGCCGCGAGCTCGACGTGTTCTGGGAGCTCGAGCTCGGCGCCCAGCGGATCGATCCCACCCGCCAAGGCCTCGCCGACACGAGCGGCTTCGATCCGCCCGATCGCTTCGGCGCCTACTATCACGCGCTGCGCTGGAACTGCGTGACCACGGCGACCTCGCCCGAGCACGAGCGGATCCAGGCGCCCTTTCGGGCCGGGATCGCGGTCATGCAGCACCAGCTCGTGCCCTTGCAAAAGGTCCTCGCGCTGCCCCGCGCCAACTTGTTCATCGCCGACGACGTCGGCCTCGGCAAGACCATCGAGGCCGGGCTGATCCTGCAAGAGCTGCTGCTCCGCCAGCGCCTCGACATGATCTTGATCGTCTGCCCCGCGGCGATCTGCTTGCAGTGGCAAGCCGAGATGGAGCGCCGCTTCGGCCTGCGCTTCGAGATCGTCACCCGCGAGCTGATCGCCCGAATTCGCCGCGAGCGAGGCGCCTTCACCAACCCCTGGGAGTGCGGCCGTCGCTTCATCGTCTCGTACCAGACCTTGCGCCGGCCCGAGTACCAAGAGTCCTTGCGCGCGGCCTTGGGCGAGCGCCGAGCCAAGAGCATGTTGGTGCTCGACGAAGCCCACAACGTCGCGCCTGCCGGCAACGCCCAGCGCTACGCCGTCGACTCGCAGCTGACCAAGCTCGCCCGCCAGCTCGCGCCCCGCTTCGAAAACCGGCTCTTCTTGTCGGCCACCCCGCACAACGGCCACAGCAACAGCTTCTCGGCCCTGCTCGAGCTGCTCGATCCGACCCGCTTCACCCGCGGCGTCCCGGTCGAGGGCGCGCGCGAGACCCTCGACGCCGTCATGGTTCGTCGGCTCAAGCAGGATCTGATCGGCACGAGCACGCTCGCCTTTCCGGTCCGCCGCCTCGTCGAGCTGCAGGTCCGCGAGGCCGAGGGCCAGTGGCAGCTGGTCCGCGCGGTCGACCCGGGCTCGAGCCCGAGCCCGAGCCCGAGCGCGCGCGCGCTGGGCAGCGTCGTCACCCACGAGCTCGAGCTCTCGAGCCTACTCG
>JAMHUH010000306.1:0-9696 GCA_035904925.1 Nannocystaceae bacterium | reverse complement strand
CGCTGCGCACGACCGCAGAATTCTGGCGTCCGGCGAGCCCGCCAACGCTGCCCGCCAACGCGGAGAACCACCGCCCAAGTATGGGCGGGCAAGGAGGAGGGGGCCCCGCTTGGACTCCGTCCAAGTGGGGGAGGAACCGGCGGGTACCGGCGGGTTCCTCCCTCAAACGAGCCCCACTAGACCTCAATCGAGCGCTACGCGCTCGATTGAAGTCTAGTAATCCCCGCGCCCGGGCCCGAGCGCCTTGCGATCGGCCTTCGACTTGCCGATGAAGTAGGCCGGTACGCCGACGACCCCGACCACCACCGCGAGTGGGATCAAGACGGGGAGCAACGCCCCGACGATCATCACCGCCGCCGCGGTTCCTGCGCCAGTCGCGACACCAGCGACGGCTGCCGTGCCGTCGCTGGACTGCTTGGACTTCGCGTAAAGGTAGGTACCTCCGCCCACGGCGGTTGCGAGAAGAATCGTGCCCAGTGCCATGGTCGGTGCCTCCGGAGGGGGTGCGAGGGAAGTATAGGCCACTTCCTTCGACTGGCTCGCGGCAACTGCCTCGGCGTGGGCTGATTCCCCGTCGCGAACCAGCCTGCTCGGTCGGGGAGTTTCCTGCTGCGACGCTACTGGACGCAGGGCCCGGCGGCGCAGATACTCGCGCGATGGCGGACACTCCGGGCAACGCCAAGGCCGAGCGTGGGCCCAAGGGCACGAATCGCGACGGACGGCGGAGGGATGATCGACCAGGCGGCGAGCAACCAGCTCGTGAGCCCGGTGCTGGTCAAGGCGACAAACAAGGTGAGTCCGCGAGTCGGCCACCCGCTGGCGAGCGACGCGAGGGTCGACGCGACGAAGGCCGTCGCGAAGGTCGTCGCGACGATCGCCGTGGAGGTGGCGGAGGCGGAGGCCGACGTGACGAGGGGAGGCGAGACAACCGCAGCGAGGCGCCGCTGACCGCGGGTCTCTTCGCGGGCGTCGCCGATCGCGAGATGCCCTGCCGCGTCGCTGGCTGCGAGAACACCTGGATCTGGTTCGGCCATCAGCAGATCCGCTCGCTCGGCAAGCCGCCGCCCAAGCGGATGTGCGACGACCACCTGGCCGAGTTCGAGGGCATCGAAGACAAGCAGATGCCCTGCCGCAACTCGTGGTGCACCAACACCTGGTTCTGGCCCCGCTTCGCCCAGCTGCGCGCGCTCGAGCACGAGGGCAAGGTCAAGCCGCCGCATCGCCTGTGCGAGTCGTGCTTCAACGAGGAGCGCTCGACCGAGGACGTCGCGGTCCGCTGCAAGATCCCCGAGTGTCACAACACCTGGGTCTGGCCGCGCCAAGCCGTGCTCAAGCATCGCGCCTGGGTCCGTCGCCAGCACGCGATCGAGGAGGCCGAAGAGCGCGGCGAGTCTGCGCCGATGCGAGCGGGTCGAGACGATCGACGCGACCATTCGGACGAAGTCGAAGCTCACGCCGACGCCGAGACCGAGGCGCACGCCGAGACCGAGACCGAGGCGCACGCCGAGACCGAGACCGAGGCTCACGCCGACGCCGAAGCCGGTGAAGCGCCCGCGCACGAGCAGCAAGCCGAGGGCGACGAGGGCCCGCAGCGGCGACGTCGTCGCAAGCGCAAGCGTCGTCGCAAGATCCACGAGGGTCCGCCCGAGCGGCTCTGCGATCGCTGCAACGAGCGCCTCAACCACCTCCAGCCGATCGAGATCCCCTGCAAGGTGCACGGCTGCCACAGCACCTGGACGTGGGATCGCGAGGGTCAGCTGCGCGCCTGGGCGACGCTCGATGGCCAGACCGGCGTCACCGAGCTCCCGCAGCCGCCAAGGCGGATGTGCATGGGCTGCGTCGAGTTCGTGCGCAAGCACGGCGATCGCGAGGTCGCCTGCGGTCGACCGGGCTGCGTCAAGACCTGGACCTACAAGACCGGGGCGCAGCTGCAAGACCACTTGGCTGGCCGCACGCAGGATCCGATCCGGCTGTGCGAGGAGTGCGTCCGCAGCCAGTTCACGATCTCGACCTCGAGCGACGGCTCGGTCCCGCTCGGCTCGGAGATCATGCCCTGCATGGTCGCGGGCTGCACCGGCACGTGGGTCTACTCGCCCGGCATGAAGCTGAGCCCGGCCGACCCCGACGCGACCGAGCCGCCCGTCGACCGCATGTGCGACGACTGCCGGTCGCAGCGCGACGTCCCGGCCCGCGACCCGCGTCGCATGGGCGCGCCCGAGCCCGAAGTCGCCGAGCAAGTGACGGCCGACGAGGTCGCGCTCGAGCTCGCGTTGATCGACGCCGAGACGGCGAAGGCCAGCGAGGACCCGAGCGAGCCCGAGCTCACCGAGCCCGAAGCCAGCGAGCCCGAGCTCACCGAGCCCGAGCTCACCGAGCCCGCGGACGAGGATTCGGGCGAGCCGGACTGAGCGGCGTTGACCGTGACCGGGAAGAGGTGTGACGCTCTCGCTGCGCACGCCTCTCTCCCGCTCACGCTCTGCGACGACTCCTTCTCTCCCCTCTCCTCCTCGCTCGCTGCTCCCACTCCCTCTCGCGTGCGCACGCTTTCGAGCCGACACCCCGACCGGGGCTGTCGGTTCTTCCACATGAGCGACCCGATCAAGCTGCTGCGCGCCTGCTACCGCGGGGTCGATGGCTTCGACATCCCGAACCACGACGTGCGAACGGTCGCGCGATCGAAGGGCTCGTCGACCTACGGCGAGCTGATGCCGAGCGCGACCTCGAAGCTGCTCGCGGCGCTCGAGCTCGACGCCGACGACGTCTTTTATGATCTCGGCGCTGGCGTCGGGAAGGTCGTGCTGCTCGCCGCCGCGACGACCTCGGTTCGGCGAGCGATCGGCGTCGAGCTGGCCGCCTCGCGCTGCGCCCAAGCCGAGCGGGCCTTCGCGGCCGCGCGCCGATCTGGGCTCGCGGGCGTCCGAAGGGCCGCGATCGTGCCGGCCGATCTGCTGACCCTCGACATGCGCGACGCGACCGTCGCCTACACCTGCTCGACCGCGTTCTCGACCCCCTTCATGCGCAAGCTGACCAAGCGGCTGGCGACCCTGCCCGCGCTGCGCCTGCTCGCCAGCTTGCAGGACCTCGATCCCCACCCCGCCTTCGAGCCGATTCGGGTGCTGCGCCTCGACGCGAGCTGGAAGCGACGCACGGCCGTGCACATCTACCGGCGCGTGCGCTAGAGCGGCGACCGGTTTGAATTCGCGTGCTGAGGTGCGTCTGGGGCCGTCCGAGGGTAGGAGCGAGGCCGAAGGCGTATTGAACATACGTCGAGCGCCGAGCGACACCGCCTCGGGCGGCCCCAGGCGTGCATCAGCATGTGGATTCAAACCGGTCGGTGCTCTAGCCTGCTCGCATGGCAGTCACCGGTCAGGGCCCGATCCGCAGCAAGGCGCTGGTGCTCTACGAGGGCACGAGCACCCCGCATCGCTCGTGTGGGATCGCCCTGGCCGAGGCCTTCGATCGACCGAGCGCCGCCTACCAGAGCCTGCGTCGCGGCGGCATCACGGGCCAAGGCACCTGCGGGGCCGTGGTCGCGGGTCAGCTCTTGCTCGGGGAATTTCTCGGCGACCCCGACCCGACCGGCAAGGTCACGCCCGAGCTGCGCGCGGCCATGCAGCGCTACCTCGATCGCGTCGAGCACGAGCTCGATCGCGGCGCGAGCCCGACGCTGATCTGCAACGACATCACGGCGCCCCACGGCGAGTTCATGGGCGAGGCGCGGCATCGCTTCTGCACCGCGCTGGTCGGCCAGGTCGCGCAGTTGGTCGACGAGACCCTGCGCGAGCAGGGCGTCGTGCACGTGCCCAAGCCGATCGCGTAGCGCCTGCGTCGGGGATCAGCGTCGGTGCTTGCGACGGCCGACCTTGGCCCACGCCTGGAGATGATCGATCGCCGCGAGCAGCTGGCCGTCGTCGGCCGCGGCCACGCGCGCGGGCGACTCGCGGACCTCCGGCAGCGTCTTGCGGCCGAAGTCCTCGGGCGCGAGGTGAAGCGGATCGGCGCGCTCGGGCTCGAGCGTGGGTCGGCTGTCCTCGACCGGCGTGATCGTGCGGCTGACCAGCACGTCGGGCACGATCCCGCTGGCTTGGATCAAGCGATCGTCGGGCGTGTAGTAGAGCGCGGTCGTCAGCTTGAGCACCGCGCCGCCGCCGATCTCGAAGGGCGCCTGGACCGAGCCCTTGCCGTAGCTGCGCTCGCCGACGATCAGCGCGCGGTCGTGATCTTGCAGCGCGCCCGCGACGATCTCCGAGGCCGAAGCCGAGGCCTTGTTGATCAGCACGACCAGCGGGAGGTCGCGCAAGGTCCCGGGCGCGAGCGCGTGGGCCTCGTCGATCAAGGTGCCTTGGCGACCGCGCGTTCGCACGATCACGCCCTCGGCCACGAAGAGATCGACGATGTCGATCGCCTGGTCGAGCAGGCCGCCACCGTTGTCGCGCAGGTCGAGCACCAGACCCTCGAGCTTTTGGTTCTGCGCCGCCGCCTGCTTGCGCAGCTCGCCGATGCCCGACTCGAGCTCGCGCGCGCTGGCGGCCTGAAAGTCGCGCAGACGCAGCACGCCGATCCCCTCGCCCAGCCAGCGGACCTCGACCGCGGGCGGATCGACGATCGCTCGGGTCACGCTGACCCGCTTGGGCGCCTGGTCGCCGTGTTCGAAGGTGAAGTGGACCTCGCTGCCGGGTGGGCCGCGCATGACCATCACGGCCTCGTGCAGATCCGGGTAGTGGGCGATCGGCTTGTCCTCGATCTCGACGATCCGATCGCCGATCACCACGCCCGCGCGCTCGGCCGGGCCGCCCGGGATCACGTCGTCGACGATCAGCGCCATGCGAGCCTTGCTGGGCTCGACCGGCGCGTCGCCGATCGGCAGCTCCGAGCCTGGGTTCGGCACCCAGCCGAGGCTGACGACCAGGCCGACGCCGCCGAAGCGACCCGCCACGTCCTCTTGCAAGATCTTCGCGTCGGCCGGCGCGAGGTAGTTGGTGTGCGGATCGAGCTCGGCGACCAGGCCGGTCAGCGCGGCATCGATCAGGCGATCACCATCGACCGGACGCACGTAGTACTGCTCGATGATCGCCAGCGCCCGCGCGAAGCGATCGAGCTTGGCGTAGCGCGAGTAGTCACCGGGCGCTTCGCCGACCGCCTCGACCACCGGCCGGATCGGCTTGGCGTCAGGCTCGGGCTTGGCTTCGGGCGCGGGCGTGGGCGGCCCCGCGAACGCCGATTGCAGGCTGGCGCCCGCCAGCACGCCCAGACTCAGACAGAGCACGGCGATCAGAGAGGTCCGCATCCGGGCTCAGAGTAGGCCGAAAACTCCGCGCTCGCGCGAGCCCGTGCTATCGCGGCCGCATGAGCCGGCCCGCATCCCGCTTGGCCCCCGCGCTGCTGATCGCCTGGGTCGCCCTCGCCGGCGCGCTCTTCTTGCTCGCCGAGCCACCGCCCGAGCCGCCGCCGGTCGGTCGCGAGGACCAAGCGATCCGCGATCGCATGGCGACCTGGGCGGTCCGCGACGCCGAGCAGTGGACCGAGCGCGACGGCGACCTCACGATCCCCTGGGCCGAGGCCGAGGGTCACCTCGCGATCGTGATCGACGACGTCGGGCGCGAGCTCGATCTCTTCGAGGACCTGCTCGACCTGCGCTTCGCCCTGACCTTCAGCGTGCTGCCCGGATCCGTCTACGCGACCGGTGTCCAACAACGCCTGCTCGTCGACGACCGGCGGCCGCGAGAGATCCTCTTGCACCTGCCGATGGAGCCGCTCGATCCAGCGCCGATGCAGCTCGATGTCGCCGAAGGCGAGATCTTCTTGCTGGCCAGCGACTCTCCGGCGCAATTGCGGACCAAGACCCTGGCCGCGCTCGACCGCGTCCCGCATGCGGTCGGTGTCAACAACCATATGGGTTCGAAGCTGAGCGCCGACCCGAACGCGATGGAGGCGATCATGCCCGCCCTGCACGAGCGCGGCCTCTTCTTCCTCGACTCGCGCACGACCCCGGCCACCTTGGCCGCGACGCAGGCCGAGCGCGCTGGTTTGCCGACGCTCTCTCGCCACGTCTTCCTCGACCACGATCCTGCGCCAGAAGCCATCCGTGCCGCGCTCGAGCAGGCAGTGGCGCGTTCGCGCAGCGAGCCGACGGTCGTGATCGCACACCCCTCCCGGGCGGTGGTCGAGGTGTTGGCCGAAGAACTGCCTCGCCTCCACGCGCGAGGGATTGGCGTCTACCCGGCCTCACACATGCTCGTCACACCTACGAAGCGGTAGCGACCCGCCAGCGAGAACATGGCGATGCTGCCGCCCGAGCGAGCGATTCCCACAGCTTCACCTTGACAGCTCTGGCCTCGCGAAAATAGCCTGTGTGGACGTGGGCGTCAGGCTCATCATCGAGGATCTCGAAGGCTCTACGACCGTGGTCCCCCTCGCCAGCGAGGAGGTGACCATCGGTCGCAAGGAGCACAACACGATCCAGCTCACCGAGCAGAACGTCTCGCGCACCCACGCGAAGCTGCGTTACCGCGACGACGGTTGGTTGATCGAAGACCTGCGCAGCTACAACGGCGTCAAGGTCAACGGCATCCCGATCGGCGGACCGACGGTCTTGCGCGAGGGCGATCTGATCCAGATCGCCGACTACCACCTGACGCTGACCGACGACGTCGATCGTCAGACCGTCGACATCGAGCGCCCGCGCGCCGCCAACGACGACATGGTCGCGATGGCCGGCAGCTCGGCCGACCTGCCCTCGGTCTCCGTCGACGACCTCGCGCCGACCCCCGCCTCGATGCTCGCGCCCCAGCAGGAGCGCGAGCAAAAGAAGGGCGCGGGCTTGTGGATTGGCCTCGGTCTGGTCGTGCTCTTGGTCGCCGGCGTCGGTGTCTTCTTCGCCATGCAAAAGGGCGACTCGAAGGACGACGCGAGCGCGGCCGGCAAAGCCGACACCGCCAAGCAGGACGTCGCCCCACCGGTCGAGCCGACGCCACCTCAGCCAGCGGCCGACACGGGCGCGCCCGCAGCCGACACGAGCGGGGCCGTGCCTGCGGCCGACACCGGCGACCTCGACATCGTCGAGGACCCCGCCGACACGGCCGCCCCCGTCGATGATCCGATCGTCCCGGTCGACGATCCGGTCGTCGAAGATCCGGCGCCCGTGAAGAAGCCGAGCAACGGCGGCACCACCAGCCCGCCCAAGCCCAAGGTCGATCCCGTGACCACGCTGGCCGACGCGCGCAAGCAGCTGATGAGCGGCAACTCGAGCCAAGCCTACAAGCTGGCCAAGGCGGCCTACGACGCCGGCAAGGACAGCGAAGCGCTCGACGTGATGGGCGTGGCCGCGTGCAAGATGGGCAGCGAGTCCAAGGCCAAGGGCGCGTACAAGAAGATGAGCAGCGCGCAAAAAGACAAGCTGACCAAGGTCTGCACGCCGCTCGGGATTACGTTGTAAATAGGAGGGCGTTCTGGCTGGTTATCAGGAGGGCGTTCCGCCGCCCTCCCTCAGGCCGACGGAGTCGTCCTGAGCCTCCCTCCCCGCAAGCGCTTCGCGCCTGTTCGCTTCGCGTTCGCTCGCTCATGACGGTGGTTTGCGGGGGCGGCTCGCGTTCGGGCGTCTTCGAACTCTCGGACGTTTGAGTCGCTTCGCTTCGCTCGCTCGCTCGTGACGGCGTTCGGGTGTTGGTCGCTTCGCTTCGCTCGCTCGTGACGAGGACGCGGGCTGCGGCGGGAACAGTGCGGGGTGGGTTGCGCGTGGGCGCTGAGCCCGAATGCCTGGATTTTTGTACAGACTCTGGGGATCGGGCTAGAACCTCACCCGAGGGGTGTCCTCGCATGCACCGAGTCGCCACGCCAACATCGATCTCTGGGGCCTTGCTGTTGGCCCTGCTCGCGCTTCCTGGTTGCCATGGCGAGAAGCCGCCGCCGCTGACGGTCGCGGAGACCAACACGGGTGGCATCGACGAAGAGCCGCCGCCCGACGAGGTCGCGGAGGCGCCCGAGGCCGCGACCGATGGTCGAGAGCTTTGGTTTGGCCAGGGGCCGGGGCGCGAGGCGATTCTCGCTCGAGAGCAGCGTGATCATGTTCGGGCGGTTCGGCTGCTCGACCAGCTGCTTGGCCAGGCCGACCTGTCGGAGTCCGATCGTGCGGCGGGCGAGCTGCTGCGCGCGCTCGAGGATCTTCGGACCGAGAACTGGATCGGCGCGGCCGATCGACTCGCCCGAGCTCGCGCCGCCGAATCGCTCGCGCCGGTCGAGCCGATGCTGCGATCGATGGAGGCTCAGGCGCGACTCGACGCGGGCGACAGCGCGGCGGCGCTGGTGCTGCTCGCCGACCTCGAGCCTGGCGATGGCTTGCCGCAGCGGGTCTTGCTGGTCCGCGCCGACGCTCAAGCCCGGGCTGGCGAGCGCGACGCGGCGATCGAGCTCTATCGCCGCTTTCTGACCAAGGCCGAGGGTCGCGAGCGCCACGAGGCTCGGCGCAAGCTGGCGGTGCTGCTGAGCGAGGGCGACCAGCCCGAGCAGCGCGAGGCGGCCACGCTCTTCGAGCAGCTCGTGCTCGAGGTCCCGCTCTCCGACTATGGCGACGAGGCCGAGCGCGAGCTGGCCAAGCTCGGCAAGGCCAAGGTCTTCACCCGCACCAAGACCGAGCAGCGCGACTTCGATCGCCACAAGTCGCTGGCCGAGATCGAGGCCCACCTCGAGCGGCGCGAGTACGGCCAGGCGATCAAGTCCGCCGATCGCTTCGTCGAGCGGGCCAAGGCCACCCACGCGAGCGAGGCCGAGCGCTGCCAAGCGCTCTTCGCCAAGGGCACGGCGCTGTTCAAGCAGCGCAAGCGCAGCGCCTCGCAGCCGGTCTTCGACGTCGCGGCCAAGCACTGCCACAAAGCCAGCGACGACTCGCTCGAGGTCAAGTCGCGCTACCAAGCCGCGCGCGGGGTCTATGCCGACGGCAAGTACGAGGACGCCGCCAAGCGCTTCGAAGCGCTCGCCCACGACCACGCCGACAACAGCTACGCCGACGACTCGCTGATCAAGGCCGGCGAGTCATGGGAGAGCGCGAACGAGCCCGACAAGGCCCGCGCCGCCTACGAGCGCTCGCTCGCCAACCACCCCGACGGGGACATGCGCGACGAGGCCCTGCGTCGGCTCTTGGTCCAGGCCTTCGCCGAGGGCCGCACCCAAGACGCGCTCACGGGCATCGACGCCGCGATCGGCTCGGGCAAGACCCAGGGCGACGAGCTGGCCAAGCTGCACTACTTCCGCGGCAAGGCGCTCGATCGGCTCGGCAAGCCCGACGAGGCCGAGCGCGCCTGGCTCGACGCGATCGCGACGCGGCCGCTCAGCTACCCCTCCTTGCAGGCGCTCTCGCGTCTGCGCGAGCACGGCGACGCGCTCTATCAGCAAGGCCTCGCGATGCTCGATGAGTCCGGCGAGTCCGACGCGAGCGAGCTGCCCACCATCGCGCTGCCGACCAACGCCGCGGCCGAGCGCGTGCGAATCTGGAGTCGGCTCGGCCTCGGCGAGCTCGCCGAGGACGAGCTCGATCGGGCCGCGATCGGTGGTTGGCCAGCCGTCGCCGCCTTGGCCCAAGCCGGGCTCTACAGCGAGGCCCAGCGCCGCATGGCCAGCCTCGGGACCAGCTGGCGCGCCCGCGGGCCCCAGGGCGAGCGACGAAACCTGTGGGAGCTCGCCCACCCTGCACCCTTTCGTCCG
>JAMHUH010000305.1:0-2104 GCA_035904925.1 Nannocystaceae bacterium | reverse complement strand
CCCCTTGTCGAAGTCGATCGAGTTCGAGAAGAGATCGAGTCGGTAGGCGTCGCCCTCCCAGACGAAGGTCGCGGCGAGGTCGAGGGTCTGTTCGGCGTCTGCGTCCGAGCGATCCCGCCACTGCCAGAGATCGACGCGCAGCCGCTCGCTTGCGACCCAGCGGTGCTCGATCCTCGGCGCGTCGATCAGCCAAGCCGGTTGCGCGTGGGCGGACGGAGACGCGTCGTGCTTGGCGGCCTGGACGTGAATGTCGAGCACCGACGATCCGAAGAGCACCGCCTCGCCCTTCTCGTCGTCGAGGATCTTCGCGGGTGGCCGCGAGTCGCCGTGCTTCACGAGGATCAGTTCGAGCAACGCGCTGGCGGCCGCTTGGGGATCCGACACGCAGGCGACTCTACCAGGCCCCTGGAACGGGCCGGAGGTCAGAGTGGCCGAAGGGCCAAGTTGTGGGCGAACTCGCGGCCGTGGTAGGCCCGACGCATGACGCGGGCTCGGCTGCTCGGTTTCGTCGCGGCGCTGAGCCTCGCGGCTGCGGCTGCGTGTGGCGACGACGACACGACCGTCGTGCCCGAGCCCGAGAGCAAGCCCGCGTGCATGCTGCTGATCGACACCTTCGGCTACTGGGAAGACGGCGGCAGCCACCAGGTCTCCGACCTCGAGCGGGGCCACGTGGCCTCGGCGTGCATGTGCATGACCGAAGACGAGTTCGACTCGCGGTCGCTCCATGACGACTTGAACGACCTCTTGCTCGACGAGTGCGAGCGGCAGTCGGCGCTCTTCGAGTTCGACTGGGACGAGTGCCAAGAGCAGCATGACTCGGGCCACTGGATAGGGGCAACCTACTGGGCCTGGCAGAACCGATGGGATTTCCTCGTTCGACCTGATCTCGTCTGCGAATGAGTCCAAGAAGATCACATGGCACGCACACACGCTTCGTTCTTGTTCATCGCGCTCGGGCTCGGCATCACAGCCGCGCTGACGGCTCCGGGATGTCTCATCCCGGACTACTGCATCGAGTTCTACACGCCGGGCACGGATTGGTGCCGTTTGCTCCCGGATGCACGAATGTGGCCGAGCGGGCAGCCTCAAACGCCGGAGCCGGTCCTCGACCCCGAGGGCGGCAACCCGACTGGTTGCATCTGCCTCAACGACGCCGAGCAACAAATCCTCGCGGACCAGGCACCCGCAGCAGACTATGACCAGCTGAGTGAAAAGCTCGAGAAGGCCGCCCGCGACAAGTGCGTGTCACTGGTCCCTGCCGGATTCGACCACGACTGCGACACCGCCGAGCCCAACACCGCCTTCGAAGGGCAAGACAGCTATGAGTGCAAGGGTCGCTGCACCTTCGAAAACCCACCGCCCTTCAAGGACTGTCCCGATCTGGACCCCTACCAGTGCAACGGCGAGCCAGCGGGCGGCAACGACGAAGTCGGCACCGAGTCCGACAGCACCGATGGCACCGACACCGCCAGCGACACCGGCGTGATCAAGCCACCGCCCGGCGCATTCATCGACTGCGCAGGCACGACCTGCATCATCGACGCCGAATATGCCCGAACGCTCTGGGACGACCCGAGCATGCTCGCCGACGATGCAGTGATCGTCTTCGACCCGACGCTGAGCCGCTTCGTCTTTGTCAGGGTCGAGCCCGGAATGATCGCGCACGAGCTCGGTCTGCGGGCGGGCGACGTGCTCGAGGCGGTCGACGACGCGATGATCGACGATCTCGACGCTGCGACGAAGGCCTATCGCACGAGCGAGGACGCCGAGGCGATCGTGGTCCGCGTTGGCCGTGGCGCGCGTTGGGTCGACTTCCAGCTTCGCTTCGAGGACTGAGCTGTCCGCCGAACAGCTCGGCGACGTCCGCTCGCTCATCGTCGGATCAACCTGGCGATCAACTTCGCCGAGGGAGGCCGACGCAAGGACTCGGCGGTGATCCAGACGCCTCCCTTCTCGAACAACCAACCCTGAGACGGGCCCACCACTTCGCGAGCACGGGTCAACCACCACCTGCGAGCCAGCTAGTCAACGCCGCCGATCCTCGTCAAGATCAACGCATGTTCATCGAGCATGCCGTGGAGATCCGCCGATGACCGCGACGACC
>JAMHUH010000304.1:0-10328 GCA_035904925.1 Nannocystaceae bacterium | reverse complement strand
ACCCGGTCGGCCTGGACCCGCGCGTTGGTCCACGAAGGATCGTCGAGGCGGGCGAGCAGCCGGGCCGCCTCGCCCGGGTGCGGGGTCAAGATCCGCGGGCCCGCGCTGCGACCCGGGACGAAGGCATCGAGGCCGCTCGCGTCCCAGACCATCGGCCGTGGGTCGCGGGCGTCGAGCTCGGGCAAGCGGGCCAGCTGCGCGGCGCTCGTGAGCCCCGGACCGACCACCAGCACGCTCGCCTGCGCGACGTCGACATCGGACTCGTCGCGGGTCAGCATCAGCTCGGGTCGACTCGCGATCACGGCCTGCTGCAATGCCAGGTCGAAGCCGGCCAGCGTGACCAGACCGGCGCCGGCTCGCAGCGCGGCGCTGCCCGCCAGGATCGCCGCGCCCGCCGTGCCCGGGCTGCCCCCGATCACGCCGACGTGCCCACGCGAACCTTTGTGACGCGGCTCGGGCAGCGCGGCCAAGCAAGCCGCGACCCAAGCGGGATCGATCAGCGTCGTGGCCGAGTCTGGCTGGGTCGGATCGCCGATCAAGCCGATGTCGGCGATCACCACCTTGCCCGCGTGATCGCGGCCGGGCGTGACATGAAGCCCGGCCTTGCTGCGCTGAAAGGTGACCGTGATCGTGGCCCGAAGCGCGAGCGGATCGGCGCTGCCACGATCGACGTCGACGCCGCTGGGCACGTCGATGGCGATCACCCGCGGCGCCTCGAGCCCTGCCAGCCACTCGAGCGCCGCACGGATCGCTCCCCGCGGCGCGCCGCGGCTGCCGGTGCCGAGCAGCGCGTCGACGAACAAGACATCGGTGCCCAGCACTTCGAGCCCTTCGGGTGCTTCGCCTGCTTCGAGTGTGAACGCGCGATCGATCACCGGCACGCCATGCGCTCGGGCCAGCGCGAGCTGAGCCGCGACGGCCTGGTTGTGGTGATCGCCGACCATCACGACTCGAACCGGCAGACCGCGGCCATGCAGCTGGCGCGCGACCGCCAGGCCGTCGCCGCCGTTGTTGCCTGGGCCACACAGCACGATCACGGCGCGGGGATCGAGCTCGCCCACGACCGCGCTCACGCACAGGGCCGCCCGCTCCATCAACACGGGCGAAGGCATGCCGAGCACCTCGATCGTGTAGCGATCGGCCGCGGTCGCGTTCGCGGCCGTCCACAACGATGCGAGCGTGGGCGTGGCCATGTCAGTCTCCACTCTGGGCGAGCACGCCGACGATCTCGGCCAGCGCGGCCTCGCCGATCTCGTCGGCTGCCGCGTGGATCTGCCGCTCGTCGATGCCCTCGACCATCACCCGCAAGAGCGCCTCGGTCCCCGAGTAGCGCACGACCACCCTGCCCTCGCCGCCGAGCTTGGCCTCGTGCGCCGCGATCAGGCGGGTGGTCTTGGGCAGCTGCTCGAGCGGGACCTTGCGCGCGACCGCGAAGCCCTTCACGACCTGCGGATAACGGGTCATGACCTTGGCCAGATCGGCCAAGGGCTTGCCCTCGCGGGCCATCACGCCGAGCAGCATCAGGGCCGAGACCAGCCCGTCGCCGGTCGTCGAATGATCCAGACAGATCAGGTGGCCCGACTGCTCGCCGCCGAGGTTGCAGCCGAGCTTGCGCATGGCCTCGACCACGTAGCGATCGCCGACGGCCGTGCGCTCGAGCCCGATCCCGGCCGCGCTCAGGCTGCGCTCGAGCCCGATGTTCGACATCACGGTCGCGACCACGCTGCCGCGCAGCAGCCCGCGCGAGGCGAAGTCGCGGCCGAGGATCGCCAGCGCGATGTCACCGTCGATCAGCTCGCCCCGGTGATCGCAGACGACCGCCCGGTCGGCGTCGCCATCGAGCGCGAGCCCGAAGTCGGCCCGATACTCGCGGACCAGGTGAGCGACATGCTCGGGGTACATCGCCCCGACGCCCGCGTTGATGTTGGTCCCGTTGGGCGCGACGCCGGTCTGGATCACGTCGGCCCCGAGCTCGGCCAGGACCGCCGGCGCGATCTTGTAGGCCGCCCCGTGGGCACAGTCGACGACGATCCGCAGACCCTCGAGATCATGCTCGAGCGGGAAGGCCTGCTTGACGTAGGTGATGTAGCGGCCGCCCGCGTCGTCGATCCGCTTGGCCTTGCCGATGCTCTCGCCGGTCGCGAGCCGCTCGTCGAGCACGCCCGGCTCCATCAAAGTCTCGATGTGGCTCTCGACCTCGTCGGGCAGCTTGAACCCGTCGTTGGCGAAGAGCTTGAACCCGTTGTCCTCGAAGGAGTTGTGGCTGGCCGAGATGACCACGCCCGCGTCGGCCCGCATCGACTTGGCCAGATAGGCGATGCCGGGGGTCGGGATCGGCCCGACCAAGAGCACGTCGACCCCGAGCGCGCACAGACCCGAGGCCAGCGCCATCTCGAGCATGTAGCCGCTGCGCCGCGTGTCCTTGCCGACGACGATCTTGCCCTCGCGGCCGAAGTGGGCGGCGACGGCCATGCCCAAGCGCATCGCGATCTCGGGCGTCATCGGGTGGAGGTTGGCCCGGCCACGGATCCCGTCGGTCCCGAACAGCTTGCGCGTCATGGTCATGGCTACCGCGCGGGCTCGCTGACGGCAAACTGCAGGATCACCAGCGGCGGGCTGAGGCTCAGCGCATCGCGGGTCGCCTGCACGACCTCGGGGCTCCAGGCGAAGCTGAGCTTGGCTCGCAGCGGCTGGCCCTCGCTCGCCGGGACCAGCTCGACCACTGGCCGCAAAGGGTTGGTCAGATCGTCGACCTCGTGCAAGAGCGGCAGCGGGCCGCGGATGGTCACGGTCTCGTGGATCGGGATCTCGGCCTCGGCCACGCTCGGCAGCGCCGAGCGGACCGCGGCTGCGGTGTCGACCTCGATCGAAATCTCGCCGACCAAGGGCTCGATGTCGGCGGTGAAGCGGGCCCGCGGCTGCTCGCCCCGCAGCCCGACGAAGACCAGCGGATGCTCGCTGTCGCCCTGGCCCGGGCCCGCGATCGGGATGCGAAGGTCGACGCGCAGATCGAGGTCGCGCTTGCTCCCGGTCAGATCGATCGGCTCCGAGGTCAGCTCGGTGATCGCGTCCAGCTGCGACTCGGGCCCGCGCAAGGTCCAGTGATCGGGCTGGAGCTCGTGGCTGAGCAGCGAGTAGTCGGTCGCGACCTCGCCGAGGATCACCGCGCGGATCGGCACGCTGCGCTCGATGACCGGCTCGAAGCGCAGATCGATCGGATCGTAGTCGAGCGCGTCGAGCACGACGCCCGCCGGCATCACGATCGTGGCCGGATCGAGCTCCATCGGACCGGGTCGAGCCTCGCGCAGATCGAGCAGCGCAGGCCCGAGCGCGTCGGCGCCGATCCGGTTGACGTTGGTCCAAGGCCCACGCAGGCGGACCTCGACGTTGCGCGGGACCTCGGTCAGCAGCACGCGATCGGGATCTTGGACGACCCGCAGCGGGATCTTGAAGCTGCGCTGGACCTCGTCGCGGGTGACCACGAACACGATCAGCGCGAGCAAGAAGGCCATGATCTTGGTCCCCCAGTTGGCGGTCGCGGCCTCGATCAAGAAGTCCGCGATCCGACGCGGCGCGAGCCGCTCGCGCCAGCTCTCGGCCTTCGGGTGGACGCCCGTGCGATCCGTGTTGTCCCGCTTCACCATGCTCAGCGGACCTCCGCTTCGCCGGTGACGGTGCTGGCCGAGGCAGCGGGCCCCGCGGGCCCATCGACGCGCATGTCGACTCGGCTGGCGGCGGCGAGGTGATCGCGGGCCGCGGGCGGCGGGCGGTCGATCCACGCGTAGATCCGCTGGGCGAGCTCTTGCGTGTCGAGCGACTCGCTGATGATCCCGCCCTCGACGACCCGCATCTCGCCGCGCTCCTCGCTGAGCACGATCACCAGCGCGTCGCTGTCTTCGCTGACCCCGATCGCGCCGCGGTGGCGAGTGCCGAAGCGCGGGTCGAGGTTTTGATCGCTGAGCGGACAGACCAGCCCGGCCCGCGCGATCCGAAAGTCGTGGATCAGCACGGCGCCGTCGTGGGCCGTGTTGGCCGGGTGCGGGACGGTCAGCGCGACCAGGGTCTCGGCCTCGAGCGGCGCGTCGATCTTCTTGCCGATGTGGCTGCAGATCTGCAGGATCTCGAACTCGCCCTCGAGGATGAAGAGCGCCCCGACCCTGGCCTTGACCAGGCGATCGCAGGCCGCGACCAGGGCCTCGACCGCGCTCTCGGCCGCCTCGCGCCGCGCCTGCGGCAGCAAGCGCTGACCCATGCGGACCAAGAGCCGGCGCAGCTCCTGATGGAAGACCACGATCAGGATGATGATGATGTACTCGAGCAGGTACTTGAGCAGCACGCTGATGCCGACGAAGTCGAGCTCGCGCGCGACGAAGGCCGCGGCGGCCAGCAGCGCGACCGAGACCAGCACGGGGATCGCTCGGGTGCCCTTGAGCAGACGCAGCGCCGCGTAGGCGACCGCGAAGAGCAGTACGAAGTCGATGACGTCGCGCCAGGTCAGCGCCGCGAGCATGTCCGCAGGGTTCATGCTCGCTCACCACCCTGATCGACGAGCGCCCTCGCAGCGAGGGGATGCCGGCGCTGGGCCTCGGCCAGCGCCGCCGCGACGCCCTCGTGCACGCGCAGCGCCTCGAGCGTCTCGGCGACGTCGTGCACGCGCAGCATCCGAGCGCCATGCACGACCGCGAGCATCCCCGCGACCACGCTGCCGAGCAGGCGCTGCTCGGGGCCTGGCCGCGCCGCTTCGGCCGGCGCCCACTGAGCCAAGAAGCTCTTGCGGCTCGCACCGATCAAGACCGGGCAGCCGGTCTCGCGCTCGAGCAGGTCGGCCGAGACCAGCAGCGCCGCGCTCTGCTGGCCGCTCTTGCCGAAGCCGAGGCAGGGATCGACGACGATCGCCTCGCGCTCGACCCCGGCTCGGCGCGCGCGCTCGACCGACGCGAGCAGCTCCTCGACGACCTCGCCGAGCAGATCTTCGAAGTGAATCTGCGCTTGCATGGTCGCGGGCTCGCCCCGCATGTGGCCGACGATCAGCCCCGCGCCAGCCCGGGCGACGACCTCGGCCATCGCCGGATCGGCGAGCCCGCTGACGTCGTTGATGATCGCCGCGCCACGCTCGAGCACCGCGCGAGCGACCGCGGCGTGGCGGGTGTCGACGCTGATCGGGGTCGCGCGCAGCAGCTCGTCGGCGCGCAGCCGCTCGACGATCGGCGCGACCCGAGCGAGCTCGGTCTCGATCGAGACCGGCGTCGAGCCGGGCCGCGTCGACTCGCCGCCGAGGTCGAGCACGTCCGCCCCTTGCCCGACCCAACGCCGACAAGCCGCGAGCACGACCGACGCGTTGGCCTGGGCCTGCTCGGCCGCCATCCAGCGACCGCCATCGAAGAAGCTGTCCGGGGTCAGGTTGACGATCGCCAGCACCCGGACCCGATCGAGCTCGAGCTGGCCCTCGGCGTGGCGCCAGCGGGCCAGCGCCTCGGCGCTGCGCAGCGGACTCATCACGCTCACTTGCCGTACTGCTTGGCGTCGATGTCATAGCGACGCAGCAGCTTGTGCAGGTACTTGCGATCCATGTCGGCCTCGCGCGCGGCCCGAGAGATGTTGCCGCCCGCGCGCTCGAGCAGCCAGTGCAGATAGGCGTCCTCGAAGCGCTCGACCGCCCGCTCCTTTTGCTCGCGGAAGGTCAGCGTGGGATCGAAGGAGACCTTGCGCGGCTCGTCGCGCCGCGCGTCCGAGGCGAGCAGATCGATGCCGCCATCGGGCGAGAGGTAGGCGCTCCGCTCGACCACGTTGCGCAGCTCGCGAACGTTGCCGGGCCACTCGTAGCCGAGCAGCCGCGCCATCGCCTCGGGCGCTGGCGAGCGCCACATGCCCGCCGGCAGCCGACGCGAGAACGCCTCGATCAGCATCGGGATGTCGTCACGACGCTCGCGCAGCGGCGGCGGATCGCAGCTGACGATCGCGAGCCGAAAGAAGAGGTCCTCGCGAAACTCGCCCGCGGCGATCATCGCCGCGAGATCGCGGTGCGTGGTCGCGAGGATCCGAACGTCGACGTCGGACTCCTCGGTCGCGCCGATTCGCCGGACCTTGCGGGTCTCGAGCACGCGCAGCAGCTTGGCCTGGAGATCGAGGGGCAGCTCGCCGACGTCGTCGAGCACCAAGGTGCCGCGTTCGGCCAGCTCGAGCGCGCCCCTGCGACCGCCCTTGTCCGAGTCCTGACCGAAGAGCTCGCCCTCGATCGCCTCGCTGCCGATCGCTCCGCAGTCGACCACGACGTAGGGCTGATCGCGGCGCGGCGAGGCGTCGTGCAGCGCCCGCGCGATCAAGTCCTTGCCGGTCCCGGTCTCGCCGCGGATCAGCACGGTCACGTCCTTGTCGGCGATCCGCTCGAGCACGCTGAAGAGCCGACGCATCGCCAAGCTCCGCCCGAGCACCGGGCCAAAGTGGTCGTGCTCGCTCGGCAGCAGCTCGGCCCGACTGTCGCGCGGCACGAAGCGCAGCTCGACCTTGCCGATGCCGATCACGTCGCCCGGTCGCAGCCAGGCGTCGCCGATCCGCGAGCCGCCCAGGAAGGTCCCGTTGGTCGACTCGCGATCGAAGAGCCGATAGCGACCCTCCTCGCGGCGAATCTCGGCGTGAATTCGACTGACCGACTCGTCCGGGAGCACGACGTCGCTGCTGCGAGACTTGCCCAGCGTGACCGGATCGCGAACCACGTCGATCTCGCGCCCGCGCAGCTCGCCCGACAGCACCTGGAGTCGAAAGCCCTGCTGCGCGAGCTCGGGGCCGTCCTCGGCGACCAGCGTCGCCGGAGCTTGTTCGTTGCGCACCACGACGCAAAGCTATCAGCGCGGGAGTTAAAAAAGCGAGGGGGACGACGAATGCCGTCCCCCTCGCGGGATCTCGATGCCGATCGTCGATCGGGCTCAGATGTAGAAGTCGATCACCGCGATGCCGCGCTCACGCTCTTCGCGACGCTCGGTCTCGTCGGGCTCGCTGGCAGGTGCGCGCCAGCTCGGTGACTCGAGCGGAAGTTGCAGGACGGGACGCTGCTCGTCGTACTGGACGGAGGTCTGTCGCTTGCGGGCTCGGGTGGGGATGATGGGGGCGCGTGCCATGGTGTCGACCTTCCTTCGGGCTCGCTCAGTTCGTTCGAGGCGAGTGACCGCGCTAACAGACTCTGCAAGGGGTAAACCAGACGTGTGTTCGCTCGCTGGGCGATGCGCAGACGACAATTCTCGCCTACTTGCCTCACCACGCGAAAATTCTCGCACGGAGTGAAGCCCTGACGGGGCTGTCAGGTGGCGGCGAGTCTGGTCAGGGGCGGAGAGCATCGAGGGACAATTCCATGCTAATCCCGCTCGCGGCCGCTGCAACACGTGTTTTTCATGGACTCAGCGCGATCGGTCCCACATCGACCTAGCTGAGCCCACTTCGATCGCCCGGGATCCGAGCAGATCGAAGCCTATAAAACTAACAATTCCATCCTCGAACGAGGATCTCAGAAGTCGACGACGACCCAGCGATCCTTCTCGCGCTCGAGCCGGGCGAAGTCGCCGTCTCCGAGATCGAGGATCGCTTGATGGGCGTCGGCGCGGATCGTCCACGAGAGCCGCTCGGCCAGCCGATCGCGCGCTTGCTGGAGCGACTCCGCTTGCGGCCCTTCGGTCCAGGCCTTTTGGAGGTCCTCCTCGGACAGGCCGATTCGATAGCGACGCGGGGCCAGGTCGAGCATCACGTCCCAGCGGCCCTCACGACTCGCTCGGACCAGGCTGCGCAGCGCGTCGCGAGGCGTGGCTTGGCCAAAGTAGATGGTCGGATCGCTGGTGAAGCGCCAGCCCTTGTCGGTCCACACGGCCTCGACGACCTCGTCGTTGGCGAGGTGGACGATGGCCTCGGGTCGCGCGCCCGTGGGTCGGCTCAAGCGCTTCTCCCACTCGGCTTCGTCCGCGAGCAACGCGGCGTAGTCGACCCGCGCGCGGCTACCCGGCAGCACGCGCGTCTCGATCCGCTCACGGTCGGATCGCCGAACCGACTTGCCGAGATCTTCGCTGGCCGAGACCAGACGTCGGGCGTGGCTGCCACACCCGAGCGACAGCGATGTCAGGGTGAGCGCGACGATCATGGCCGCGCGAGCCGAACCGAACTTCGAGATCCGCATGGTCAGCCCTCGCCTTCCGCGGTCGTGGGCGCAGCCGGCGAAGCGCTCGGCAGCGGGGTGATGATCGCGGTGAACTTGGCGCTGCTGCGAACGACGCCCGCGCAGGTGACCTCGCCGCTGAACTTGCCGATCTTGCCGAGGCGCTCGGCCTTGACCCGAATGTCGAGCACGTCGCCCGGCACGCCCGGCGAGCGGAACTTGGCCTCTTGGATGCCCATGAAGAGGCAGAGCTGGGTGGCCGGATCGAAGGATCCCGAGAGCTGGGCGAGGATGACCGCGGCCTGGGCCATCGCCTCGACCTGGACCACGCCTGGCACGATCGGGTTGCCGGGGAAGTGGCCCTGGAGGATCGGGTCGCTGTGCGAGACCAGCTTCTGCGCGTGGATCCAAGCTTCGACCTCCCACTCGACCACGCGGTCGATGAAGAGGAAGGGGAAGCGATGCGGGAGCATCGCGTGGATCTGCGCGCTGTCGAGGGCCATGCGGACGCTGGCCAGGATAAACAAAAAGCCGACGAAGTCCCATCGTCGGCTGAGTCCGGCTCGAGGCCGGCTGAAGGCGGCGCGAAGTCAGTTGAACTTCTTGTCGTAGCGCTTGATGATCTCGTCGGTCAGGTCGACGCCGTCGGCGACGAAGAGCACGGTCGACTGGTCGCGGATCAGCACGAGGTCGAGGCTGAGCTCCTTGGCCATGTCCTTGGCCAAGGTCTGGCAGTTGCCGTACATCTTCTCGAGCGTGCGGGACTCTTGCTCGCCCAGCTCCTGCTGGAGGGTCATGTACATGCTCTGCAGCTCGTAATAGTCGGCTTGCAGCTTCTCTTGGGCCGCGAGCAGCGCGTCGCCCTTGAGCTCGCCCAGCTTGGTCTGGCCCTCTTCGAACTTCTTTTGCAGCTTGTCGAGCTTCTTTTGCTTGGCCAAAGAGGCGGTCTCGAGATCCTTGCGAGCTTGCTTGCCCGCGGCGGTCTCGTTGAGCACCCGCTGCATGTCGACGACGGCGACTTTGCCGATCTCGGGCACCGCGGCGTGGGCCTGCGTGGCGAGCCCGGGGGCGATGGCTTGGCCGGCGAAGATCGCCAAACCGAGCAACGAGGTGATGGTCAGCCTGCGGATCACTCGGGTCATTTGAACTTCTTGTCGTAGGCGACGATCACCTTGTTGGTGATGTCGAGCTGGGGGTTGGCGTAGAGCACGGTCAGCTCGGAGCGGACCAGGACGATCTGAATGCCCTCGTCTTTGGCGATCGCGGCCACGACGGTCTGAGCGTTCTTGTAGATCTTCTCCATCAGCAAGGCCTCCTTGGTGGAGATGTCCTCGCCGATCTCGGCGTAGAGCTCCTGCAGCTCTTGGTCCTTGAGCGCCAGCTCTTGCTGGCGACGCATGAGCTGGTCCTCGGACATGATCTTGGCCTTGCTCTGCAGGTCCTCGAGCTGCTTTTGCAGATCTTCGGCCCGACGCTTGAGCTTGGCTTCGCTCTTGGCCAGCTCGGCCTCGAGATCTTGCTTGGCGGCCTTGCCCTGGGCCGTCTCGAGCAGCACGCGTTGGAGATCGACGAGGGCGATGCGCTTGGTCTCGGGAACCGCTGCCTGAGCGGGCTCGACCGCGACCAAGGAACCAACCAACCCGACGCTGTAGAGGGTCCCCAGCAGCAGAGCTCGGCGCCAGCGATGCTGGGGCCGGATGGCTCGTGCAAGCCGGGGCGTGGGTGGAGTTGGCATGGGAGCGGACATAACCGGCGTCGTGGGGTCGGGGCAACCCAGACCGGGGCGTGGGACGGGCGGCTCTGGAACCCGATTCAAGCGAGCCGGGAGCAAACTGCCGAGGAACGCGGAACTTTCGTGAGTCAGGCCGCGAGCGGGCACGGGGGGCACGGCGGGGCACGGGCAGGGCGCGAAACCCGGGTCTCAGAAGCCGGTGCCGACGTTGAACTCGAACACGACCGGGTCCTCGCCACCGAGCAGGGCCGTCCGGTTCTGCCGGTCGAGCGGGAAGCCCCACTCGAAGCGCAGCGGGCCGATCGGCGACTGCCAACGGAACCCGAAGCCGACCGAGTAACGCAAGGATCGCAGCGCGAAGGGGATGCAGGGATCGGCCTTGGGCAAGTCCTCGGGGTTCGGCTCTTGGCAGTACTGCTTCTCGGTGTTGAACGCGTTGCCGATGTCGGCGAAGAGCAC
>JAMHUH010000303.1:0-4990 GCA_035904925.1 Nannocystaceae bacterium | reverse complement strand
CACCGCCCGATCCGGCTCATGACCACGAAGCAACCCAGCATCGGCGCCTCGCGGATGCTCTCGCTCTCTTCCTCGCATCGGTCGAGATCGTCGAGCACGCGTTGCCAGCGAGGCGGCAGCATGTCGCCGCTTCCTTGCCGGAGCTCTAGGCTAGGCTCAAACCAGCAGCTGCTCGAAGAGGGCCAGGGTCTCGGCTTCTTGCGGATCGATCCGGTCGTCGGCTTTGACGAGGCCGCGGACGGCGTCGAGGAAGAGCTCGCGATGTTCGCGGGGGACTTCGGTCGGGTCGACCTCTTCGGGACGGGGCGGGTGTTTGAGCCAGCCTTCGATCTGTTTGCGCTCGTCCTCGAGGTCGAGCCGGCTGATCATCTTGCCGACGAACTCGCGCTCTTTGACATGGATCTCCAGGTCGGCCCACGCGAACGAGCAGACGAACTTCATCAGGCGGAGGCGATCCTCGCGGGGGAGCGTCGTGGGCATGATGGCGGACGCTACCACGCTGGCCGCGGGGCGATCCGACTATTTGTCGAGCGGCTCGTCGAGCGGCGGGGCTACATCCGACCGATCTGGGTGTTGGCGCTCAGGTAGCCGTCGACCAAGTCGAGCCATCGAAACCCGCGCGGCAGGTGTTGGCTGCGGGCGAGGTAGTCGGGGTGGCTGGTCAGCGCGGTGAAGACCGAGCCTTCGGCGGGGCTGCGCTGGACGAGCGTGACTTCGTCGGGACCGAGCTCGCTGACGACCAGCGGGCTGCGGGTGGTCAGCAGGACCTGGCTCGTCCGGCCGGCTTCGGTCGTCAGGGCGCGCAAGCGCTCCATGGTCACGGCGATCAGCGAGGGGCTCAGGCCGGCTTCGGGCTCTTCGATCAGCAGAAGCTGGGGGCGATCGAGGAAGCGAAGCGCCTCCCAGGCGAGCATGCGCAGCACGCCGGAGCCGAGCTGTTTGGCCGGGATGCGCTGGCCGTCGATGGTGCGGGCAACCAGGTTCTTGGTCACGTGGGTGATCGTGACCAGTTCGAAACCTCCCAGCCAGGGGAAGTAGGCCCGCATGTTCTTGCAGAGCTCTTCGAAGCTGCCGTCGCCGCGGGCCATGAGCCGGTCGTAGACGCCCGCCAAGCCGTGGCCCTCGCTGTCGAACATGACCGGCTCTTGCGGGCCGATCAGCGTGCTGTCGGCACGCAAGGCCGAGTCGCTGAGCTGAACCAGCTTGCAGTCGAGGCGCTCGCGGATCCGCGCGGCGAAGGGCACCAGCTCGGGCGGCTCGTCCGAGGCCCACTTGAGATCGGGCGTGATGTGGCGGTAGCCGATCCACTCGCCCTGCATGGTCTCGCGGATGTAGCTCTCGAGCGTCTGCGCGCGCGGGGCGAAGCCGATGTTGAAGCCGATGCTGCCGGCGAACTCGGCCGTCAGCGTCAGCGTGTCGCGGGCCCGCGCGGGGATCAGCGGCGGATGCTGTTCGGCCTGCAAGCGCAGCGCGACGAAGCGCGAGAGCGCCTCGATCGCCTTGAGCACGGTGCTCTTGCCGACGTCGTTGGGACCCGCGAACGCGTGCAAGGGGGTCGGCTTGACCTCGGCATGCCGGACGCAGCCGTAATTCTCGATCTCGAGGCGCTTGAGCAAGACTCGCTCCTGGGTGCAGTGTCGCTCGTTCGGGCCCTTGCCGTCCAGTCTGCTCGCTCCGCGCGTAGCGCGGGGGTGCCGAGCTACGACAACCTCGACGGCCGGGCCTCGAGGTTGGTTGCGCCGACTCGCTGGCCGGAGCGGCGATCAACGAGGGCGTGCGCGAGCTCGGCTGCCCTGCATCGCGTAGTGGACACCCGTCTGCAAGGTCGCCAGGGTCGTGATCTCGAATCGCTGCTCGAGCGCGCAAAAGGTCATCGCGACCTCGGGCCGAACCCCAGTGATCAGCATTTCGACCCCGAGCAACGCCGTCGCGCGAGCGGCCGAGAGCAGCGCGCTCGCAACCGAGCTGTCGAGCTCCGGCACCCCGGTGATGTCGAGGATCGCGTAGCGAGCACGAGACTCGGCCAGACCTGGCAGCAAGACCTGGATCGCCGCCTCGACCCGGGCGCGATCGATCCGACCGATCAAAGGCATGACCACGACGCCCTCGGCGATCGGCAGCAAGGGCGTCGACAGCTCGCCGAGCAGCTCGGCCTGGCTGTGAATCAGCTCGGCTTGCATGCGATCGCGCTGCGCTTCGGCCTCGCGCAGCGCGGTCACGTCGAGTGAAAATGCTTGCCAGGCAAAAGCCTCGCCATCTTCGCCGCGCAAGATCGTGAAGCGCTCGTGGAAGTGGATCACGACGCCATCGCTGCGGACGAGCCGATACTCCTGGAACCCTCGCCGGTCACCTCGGGCGATGCTCGCTCGGGCCGCGTGCACCACTCGGTCACGATCGTCGGGGTGAATGCGATCGAGACAGAACCCAGGCCGACTCTGCCAATCTTCGGTCGAGTATCCGGTGATCGCCTCGACCGAGGCGCTGACGTAGTTGACCTGGCCAACATAGGGTTCGCCCCACATCTCCCACGAGACACCCGGCAGCGTCGCCGCGAATACGTCGAAGCGATCGCGCTCGCGCACCAACGCGTCCTCGAGCGCTGCGATTCGGCTCGATAAAGCGTCTCGCTCGCGCCGCATGAGCTCGGCTTCGCTCGCATCGGAACGCTCGGTGCTCATGAGTGCACGACTATCATCTGGACAGTCGTAGCGACAAGGCATAACCTCCACGTTGGGGGTGGCCCGAGTCGATGGCAACCAGCGAAACAGCTCATGCCGACCTCGAGGCCATTCGCGCCGCGGTGCACGAGAGCGTCACGTCGAGCACGAAATTTCAAATGTTGAATACCCGGCTCATCATTCAGACGGGCGTCAACCTCAACGCAATTGCCCCCGAACAGAACAATGATTTAGCGCTGCAAACGAGGGTCCGCGAGGCGCTCGGGCGGATGGGAATCGAGCTCGGCGAGCGAGCACGATGAAGCGTGGGTCGAGCGGCGAAGGCCGAGCGACGAAGCCGAGCGGCGAACGAGGTATTTCATGAGTCGAACTGCTTTTTCCGCGCATACGAACTCCGCCTTGGCGATCGAAGAATTGCTGGTTGGGCTCGAAGGCAGCGACCCGCGGGTCCTCGTGTTCTTCGCGGGCATCCACCATGAGGGCGGGTTGATCGGTCGAGCCCTCGAGGCCCGCTTCCCCGGCGCTCGTGTGCTCGGATGTTCGACCAACGGCGAGTTCTGCGAGCGCGGGCAGAGCAAAGGTGGCGTGGTCGCAATCAGCCTCTCGGGCGAGCGCGTCGGAGCGTGCGCGGTCGCGATGGCGGACGTCGGTGGCGACATTCGGATCGGCGTTTCACAGGCCGCCGAGCGGCTCTCGGAGCAGCTCGGTCAGCCCATTCGAGACCTCGATCCCGCCCGCTGGGCCGGGCTGGTCCTGCTCGAGGGCGCTTCGGGCCGCGAAGAGCAGATCAACGCGGCGCTCGGCGACGTCGCGCCCTTCCTGCCCTTCGTCGGCGGATCGGCGGGCGACGACATCACCTTCTCCGGGACCTGGACTTGGGCCGCGGGTCAGCTCGCGCGAGACGGCAGCGCGCTGCTGGTCGCCGAGATGCGCGTGCCCTTTCGGGTGTTCAAGACCTGCCACTTCGTCCCGACCGAGCGCAGCGTGGTCGTGACCAAGGCCGAGGGCCGGATGCTGCTCGAGCTCGACGGTGAGCCGGCGGCGACCGCCTACGCGCGGGCAATCGGGGTCAGCCCCGATGCGCTCGATTTCAGCCACTTCCTCGCCAACCCGCTCGGCCTGATGATCGCGGGCGAGCCCTGGCTTCGCAGCGGCGTTCGACCCGAGGGCGAGGGCTTGTTCTTCGCCTGCGAGGTCGTCCCTGGTACCCGGCTGAACTTCATGCAGGCGACCGACATGGTCGAAGACACCCGCGCCAAGCTCGAGCGAGCCGCGGCCGATCTCGGCGCACCAATTCACGGCGCCCTGCTCTTCAACTGCGCCTATCGAATGATCGAAGCCCAGATCAAAGGGCTCGACGCCAGCTATCACGCGGTCCTCTCCGAGTTCGTCCACGCCGGCGCGCAGACGAACGGCGAGAGCTACCTCGGCCACATCAACCAGACTTTGACGGGACTCGTCTTCGCCTGAAGCCCGCGTCAGAGATCTTCGCGCGCGGTGCCGTCGATGCCGAGGATGAAGTCGGGCCCGTAGGCCATCGAGGGCGTCTGAAAGCCAGGCTCGAGCTCGCCCGCGATCACGCGCTCGGCGATCGCCACGGCGCTCAGCATGGTGAGGGTGTAGCCGTCGGGCGTCTCGAGCCGGGCCTCGGCGGCCTCGCCTTCGCCATCGCTGACCCGGCCCCACAAGATCGATCGTCCGCGCGCTCGCTGCTCGGCGCTCGGGCCCGCCGGGCCGGCGTCGACCCGGCGTTGCGCGAGCTGCTTGACCCACTTCGAACCAACCAGCCAAGGCAGCTTGTCGACCACGCGAGCGGCCAGGGTCGCGGTCTTCGACACCGGCACATAGACCTCGATGTTGGGGATCTTGGTGCTGTACCAGGCGGTCGAGATGTCGCCCCAGGCGATCGCCATGCAGTGGGTCGGCCCGCGTCCGAAGTCGACCATGCGGGTGTGAGCGCCCATCGGCACCGGCGTGAGCACGCCGTCCTTGCGGATGAAGTTGGGGCTGCCGAGGTTCTGGACCATCGTGGTCGCGGTCCCGTGCGAGAGCCCGCCCCCGAGCCCGCGAAAGGCCAGCTGCAGGTGATCGGCGCTCGGGAGCCGACGCTTCAGGTGGGCGGCCAGACAGTCCGAGGGCACGACGTCGAAGCCCGCGCCCGGCATCACCATGATCCCGGCGCTGCGGGCCGCTTCGGTCTTGGCCGCGCAGCGCTCGAACACCGTCATCTCGCCGGTGATGTCGAGGTAGTGGGTCTTGGCCGCGAGGCAGGCATCGACCATCGGCCGGCTGGTCTGGGCGAAGGGGCCGGC
>JAMHUH010000302.1:0-4537 GCA_035904925.1 Nannocystaceae bacterium | reverse complement strand
CGAGGCCGCGGCGCTCTGGGTTCGAATCACTCGCTACGCCGACGGCCCGGAACGCGACGCGCGGGTCTGGGCGGTGGTCTCGAGCGACAGCTCGGTCAAGGCCGAGCGCACCGTGCTCCCGCTCGAGGCGCTCGAGGTGGTCGGCGAGGAGTCGCCGATCGTGCGGGTCGGCGAGGTCGAGTTTGGCCATGGCTCGAGCCGGGGCCGCTGTGGATCGATCGCGTGGGCCTTCGAGTTCACGACCCGTGATCCGGTCGTGAATCGCTTGCCTTCGGTGCCGAGCTTCATCCCGCTCGGCACTCACTCGACGCATCCGCACGGCGAGGCGCCGGTCACCGGCCATGTCGAGCTCGCGGGTCGCCGGATCGATCTCGAGGGCGGGCTGCTGACGCAGATGCACATCTGGGGCACGCAGCGGGTCGAGTGGCTGCGCTGGGCTTGGGTGCCGCGCTTCGTCGGCGGCGGCGTGCTCGAGCTGACCGCGGTCGCGCCCAAGGCTGGCAAGTCCGAGCTGTGCGCGCTGTGGATTGCGTTGGGGGAGGGGCCGGACGCGGAGATCATCGACAACACCAGCCTGAGCAAGACGCTGCGGGCTCGGGTCGAGTGGATCCGACCGGGCGTGCTGCACCACATCGGCTCGGCCTCGGGCAAGCGACGGCTGGTGGTCCGCGTGTGGGCGCCACCCAAGACCTTCGCGGGCTGGGACTACCGGAAGATCGGCGGCGGCGATCTGCATGTCGCCCAGACCAACCTCGGCCACTGCGAGCTCGAGATCTATCGCCGCGTCGGCTTGGGCTGGCGACCCGAGAAGCGGCTGCGATCGAGCTGTGCGGCGCTCGAGTTTCATGGGCCCGAGGACTTCGAAGAGTTCGGCTATGTCCCTTGGGCGGCGAGCGACATGAGCTTGCCGGCTCGCGCGACTCGGCCCGCGCCCGCGCCCGAAGCCGCGCCGGGGCCTGGGACTTGGATCGACACGCCTCGACCCGCGCGGATCGTCGCGCTCGGGCTGACCTACAAGGCCCATGCCGAGGAGACCGCCAGCACGCCCGATCCGCTGGTGTTCGAGATCGATCCGGCGGCCTGGACGACTGGCGATGGCCCGCTGCGCAGCCCAAGCTCGGCGCAGCTGATCGCGGCTGGCGAGGCGCTCGATCCGAGCTTGCCCGCGACGCTGGCCGAGTTCGGGTTCTTGCCGGCGATGCTCGACTACGAGGTCGAGCTCGGGCTGGTGCTGCTCGAGGGTCTCGATGATCTCGCCGAGCTCGAGCGCTTCGCGGCCGGCGGCAAGCTGGCCTTGGTGGTCGCCAACGATCTGACCGCGCGCAGCCTGCAGATCCTCGGCGAGGGCCAGCGCGATCGTCTGGCCTATTGGGGCGCGGCCAAGTCCTTGCCGGGCTTCGCCCCGACGACGGCCCGCGCCTGGCAGCCCGCGCGCTTCGATCTCGACGCCTGGCCCTCGCTGCGGCTCGAGACCCGCGTCAACGGAGTGGTCCGGCAAGACTCCGCGGTCGCGCTGCTGCAAGAGACGCCGCGGGCGATGTTGACTCGGGTGCGCGAGGCGAGCGGGGCGTTGCCGCCCAACACCTTGCTGCTGACGGGCACGCCCGCGGGCGTGGCGTTCTCGGTGCCGGGCTGGAAGCGGGCGCTCGGCGATCGCTTCTTGGATCGCATGGGCAAGCTCCGAGCGGCGCTGGGCGGCTACGTCGACACCACGAGCTTCCTGCGGCCGGGCGACGAGGTCGAGGTTCGTGCGGGCTTCTTGGGTGGGTTCGTGCGGACCGTGATCGCGGAAGACTGACCGCCAGGCCCAGGGGCGGGTGTAGCCTCGTCGCATGCCCCGACTCTCGTCTCGGCTCCGCGAACTCGACACGAAGTACGACGTGGTGGTGGTCGGCAGCGGCTACGGAGGTGGGATCGCGGCGTCGCGCCTGGCTCGCGCCGGCCGGCGGGTCTGCGTGCTCGAGCGCGGCCGCGAGTACCAGCGCGGCGAGTTCCCCGACAACGAGCTCGAGGCCGCCGAGCAGACCCAGCTCAGCCTGCCGAGCTCGCCGCTGGGTCGGATGGGCTCGGCCTTGGGCCTCTTCGACTTTCATGTCGAGCCGGACTTCGCGGTCTTGCGCGGCTGTGGCTTGGGCGGGACCTCGCTGATCAACGCCGGGGTCACGATGCCGGCCGCGCCTGCGGTGTTCGAAGATCCTCGTTGGCCGCGCGAGCTGATCGCCGACTTCGCCGCGGTCGAGCAGGGCTACGCGCGGGCGCGGGCGATGCTCGAGCCGCAGACCTATCCCGAGAGCTGGCCGAAGCTGGCCAAGCTCGAGGCGCATCGCCACTCGGCGCAGGTCATGGGCGAGCCCTGGGAGCGCGCGCCGATCAACGTCTGCTTCGAAGATCGCGTCAACGCCTTCGGTGTGGCCCAGTCGAAGTGCGCGCTGTGTGGCGACTGCGTGACCGGCTGCAACTACGGGGCGAAGAACACGGTCGCGACGACCTACCTGCCCGACGCCTGGAACCATGGCGCCGAGATCTTCACCGAGCTCGCCGTCGATTGGATCGAGCGCCGCGGCGACGCGTGGGCGGTCCACTTCAGCCCGGTCGGATCGGGCCGGGAGCGCTTCGACCCCGAGCGCGAGCTGGTCGTCTTGGCCGAGCTCGTCGTGCTCGCGGCGGGCACCTTGGGCTCGACCGAGATCCTGCTGCGCTCGCAGGCCAAGGGGCTCTCGACCTCGGCGCGGCTGGGCGAGCGCTTCAGCGGCAACGCCGACGTGCTGGGCTTCGGCTACAACGGAGAGCGGCGGATCGATGGCGTGGGCACGGGCGATCGCAAGCCCGACCCTGCGCATCCGGTCGGCCCGACGATCACCTCGCTGCTCGACGCTCGCTCGCCGGGACGGCCCTTGGCCGAGCACTACGTGATCGAAGAGGGCGCGCTGCCGGGCGCGATCGATGCGATCTACGCGAGCTCGCTGCGCGAGGCGGCCAAGGCTTGGGGCACGGACACCGACGAGGGCATGCTCGATCGCGTCGCCGAGCACCAGCGGAGCTTGGCCAGCATGATGCCCGGCGGCGCGCGGCGAGGCGCGGTCGCTCATACCCAGACCTATCTGGGCATGGGCCACGACAGCGCGAGCGGCAAGCTCGAGCTCGACGCGCAGAGCCGACTTCGGATCCACTGGGATCGAGCCGCGCACGAGGGCCCGATCGAAGCCATCAACGCGCGCCTGCGCGACGCGACGGCGGCCAACGGCGGCACCTTCGTGCCCAACCCGATGTGGAGCAACCAGCTGCAGTCGGAGCTGATCACCGTCCACCCGCTCGGCGGCTGCTCGATGGGCGCCGACGCGAGCGTGGGCGTGACCAACCATCAAGGTGAGCTCTTCGCGGGCGAGACGGGGACGAGCGTCCACCCGAACTTCCATGTCGCCGATGGCTCGGTGATTCCGATGTCGCTCGGCATCAACCCCTTGTTGACCATCAGTGCGATCGCCGAGCGCAACGTCGAGCGGCTCGCTCGGGCGCGTGGTTGGACGATCGACTACGACCCGCGCCATCGGCCCGCCAAGGTGCGGACACCCGCGCCCCCGCCCGGCGTCGGCGTGCACTTCACCGAGCGCATGGCCGGCCACGTCGCGCTGAGGCATGACGAGCAGCGCAGCTACCAAGACGCCGCCGCGGCCGGCGAGGCCGCCGACTCGACGCTGAGCTTCGTGCTCACCTTGCAGACCGACGACCTCGACGCCACGCTCGCCGATCCGGCCAAGCGCATGGACTTCGTCGGGACCGTGCACGCGCCCGCGCTCTCGCCCGAGCCGCTGCAGGTGAGCCGAGGCGAGTTCTCGCTGCTCAGCGAGGACCCCGATCACCTCGACACGACCAACATGATCTACGCGATGACGCTCGAGTCGCGCGAGGGTCGGCGCTGGTACTTTCGCGGGGTCAAGTACGTCCACGATGATCGCGGCTTCGATCTTTGGTCCGACACGACCACGCTCTTCGTCGATCTGCGCGAGCTCGATGCCGCGGGCCAGCCGGGCGCGCTGGTCGGTCGCGGGATCCTCCACATCAGCCTCGCCGACTTCAGCAAGCAGCTGCGGACCATCCGGCCCCAAGGCGCCCGCTCGCCCACCGAGGCCCTCGACGCGACGGTCCGCTTCGGTCGCTTCTTCGTCGGCTCGCTCTTCGACAGCTACGCCGGCGTGTTCGCCAAGCCCTCGGTCTTCGACCCCGAGGCGCCGCCGCGCAAGCGTCGAGCGCTGCGCTGCGGCCCGCCCGAGATCCACTACTTCTTCACCAGCGACGGCGTGCAGCTCTGCTTGACCCGCTACCGCGGCGGCAGCAAGGGGCCGCTGGTCCTGGTTCATGGCCTGGGCGTGTCGAGCGAGATCTTCACGGTCGACACGATCGACACCAACCTGGTCGAGTACCTCTACGCCCACGGCTACGATCTGTGGCTGCTCGACTATCGTTCGAGCATCGAGCTCGGCGCTTCGGCCCAGGCCCAGACCGGCGACGTGATCGCGGCGATCGATCTGCCCGAGGC
>JAMHUH010000301.1:0-7840 GCA_035904925.1 Nannocystaceae bacterium | reverse complement strand
CGATCGTCGGCGAGCCCGATCGCGAGTGGCTGGCCAGCAGCGTCGCGGGCCTTCGCCAGGAGCAGCGGCCGCGCTTCGTTCGCTTGCGCGAGCAGGTCGCGATGACGGCGGGGTTTCGTCCGCTCGTGGCTCCGCTCGTGCAAGCGGGCATCGATCCGGGCGATCCGAACACGCTGCACTGGGACGGCGCGCGCTATGTCTCGCTGGTCGCTTGAGTCAGCGCGAGCCGGCTCGCCGCGCGAGCGCTTGCCACAGCGCGTCCATCGCGATCGCGGCGCCGAGCCGGAGGTGGACGTCGACCAAGCTCGAGACCTCGCTCTCGCCCGGGTTGATCTCGATCGTCGGCTTGCGCTGGCTCGCGGCTTGGTGAACGGGCGCGGCGACGTAGGGGAACACGGCGCTCGTGCCGATGATGATCACCGCGTCGAAGCCCTGGTCGAGCTCGCGGCGTAGATCGGCGAGGGCGGCCAGCGGCAGCATCTCGTCGAAGAGCACGACCTCGGGCCGGATCACGGCGTCGCACTCGGGGCAGCGGGGCAGCGGCTCGAGCTCGGCATAGTCGACGACCTGCGCTCGCCAGTCGCAGCGCGTGCACGCGAGCCGATGGACGTCGCCGTGGATCGGGATCAGCTTGGTCGAGCCAGCAGCGGCGTGGAGACCGTCGACGTTCTGGGTCAACACCCAGACGCGCTCGCGGGTCCGCTCGAGCTCGGCGATCCGCGTGTGCGCCAAATTGGGCCGGGCACCACGACAGGCCTGCTCGATCTGGCGGATGTACTTCCAGGTCCGGGCCGGATCGCGACGAAACATCTGGCCCGAGAGGCAAACCTCGATCGGCAGGTCGTCCTCGGTCTGGCCATCGTCGTAGAGGCCACCCACGCCGCGATAGGTCGGCAGGCCGGAGTCGGCGGAGACGCCGGCACCGGTCACGAAGAGCAGGTTCTGCAGGTCGACGAGACGATCGGCGATCGCCTCGATCGCCTCGCGTTCGCGCGGCTGGAGCGGATCCATCCCCGAAGCATAGACGCTCGTGTTACCAAGGATGCCTTGACTACCTTTCGGAACATCACGGGCGCGCTGCTCGGAGCGCTGCTGCTCACGGGTTGCTCGACGCCGTCCAAGACCAACCCGCCCAGCTTCGACGGCCTGATCAGCGCGCACCTCGATGGCGACTACGAGCAGGTGCTCTATTGGTGCCCGGCCTACCTCGACTCGCCTGTCGAGCAGCCGCGGCTGTCCGAGTGGTGCCTCTACGGCCTGCCCGCGGCGATGTGGCTGGCCTTCGACAGCACGCGCGCGCTCGACATGCTGCGGGCCGTGTGCACCGACGTCCCGACCGGTGAGCTTCGTGGCAGCGAGCAGTTTCGCATGTACTACGCGGGCGAGGTCGTCCGCTGGTTCGCGCTGCCCTTGCGCGCGCAGAGGCGTGACGAGCTGCTGCTGCGCTCGCGCGACGCGATGGTCGAGCAAGTCAGCAAGGTGTGTGGGCTCGACCCGGGTATCGTGATCCTGGCCAGCGAAGCGGTGCTCCACAAGCGCTGAGCAGTCAGAGTCGCGAGTTCGAGCGAAGCTACTGAAGCGGCGCGAACACGTCGTCGAGGGTCGCGGCGAACAAGACTCGCTCGAGCCAGACGTCGACCTCGGCCGCGTCGGCCCTGGCCATGCGAGTCAGGAGCGCGGGTGGGAGCGCGCCGAACTTGCACCTGAGCAGCCCGGTCAGGGCTTCGACGCGTCGAGGGACGCGTCCCTCGACGCGTCCCTCGACGCGTCCCTTGGCTCGTCCTTCGGCGATCAATTGTTCGGCGATGGTCATGGCAGCTTGCTCGATCTCGGGGGCCGCTTCGAGAATCTTGGCACGAAATTCGGCCAGGTGAAGATCGTTGGTGATCAGCGCGATGTACCGCAAGAGCACGCCCACGGACTCCATCCCGCGGGGTGTATGTAGCGCTTCGCCGAAGCCAACTCGGGGATCCGTCGCGGACGCTGACTCGGTGGGTCCTTCGCGGACGATCGCGTCCTCGACCACCAGGCTCTACGGTGGGAAAGAGGGTCGCCCGCTCGGGCTCAAACACGTCGCCCTTCGAATCGCGCACGCTCTCTCCCTGGTTGGAACGCTCGAGGTGATCGTGGTGCTCGTGCATCGAAGCGAGGGGCTCGACTCGCCTCGGAGCGACCCTCTTTCCCCCCGCGCGCCTTTGATCTCGACTGTCCTCGCCGTCCCCGACAGAGAGCGCGAGGGCTCGGATCGGCAGCACGCAAACTCGAGGCTTCGGGTCAAAGAGTCCGTGAATCTTGCGGTCCGTGTGCAGGACGGAGCCAGCAATCGCGTTCGCAGGCGCGCGGGGGGAAGAAGGGTCCCTCCGAGGCGAGTCGAGCCCCTCGCTTCGATGCACGAGCGCGTCGAGCATCGAAGATCTTCAACCAAGGAGAGAGCACCCGCGATTCGAAGGGCGACGTGTTTGAGCCCGAGCGGGGGACCCTTCTTCCCACCGTGGAGCCCGTCCATCGAGAACCCGATGGTCCGCGAAGGATCTTTCGCAAGGTCGAGTCCGAGGCTACTGCGGCACCACGAACTGGGCGATCCTCTGGCCATCCAGCGACCAGATGCCGACGAAGTGGGGCGCAATGCGAATCAGGCGTTGCTGATGGACCCACATCAAGTCACCGGGAAAGCCGAATTCGGGCCGCCATCCCTTGGTGTAGGAGTCCGGGAGTCCGGCGGGTATCGGCGGCGCCGGGGCGGCGAAGGTCAGCAGCGTCTTGCCGGTCTGGGCGTCGAAGAGCCGGACCTGTTGTTGGTCGAGCAGGATGGCCAGGCCGTCGGATTCGGGCGACCAGGCGATGCCGGAGGCGTCGGCGATGCTGTGCGAGCCTTGGATGGCCCGCGGGCCGAGATCGATCGAGCTTTGCAGCTCACCCTCGGCGAAGACGTCGAGTCGTCGTTTGGACGGCTCCGCGCCGATGTTGTGGACATGGCTCGCGACCGCGAGGTCGCCCTTGGCCGACCACGCGAGCTGGTCGATGCGCGGTGACGAAGGCTTGCGCAGGCCGTGGACCCGACCAGTGTCGCCCCGGACGAACAAGAGCTCGTCGGACGCCGGGTGGACCGCGAATTGCCGACGCACGAACCAACGGCCGTCGGGTGAACACGAGGGGGTGGCCTCGCCATGGGCCGCGAGCGTCTCTTGGTAGACCACGCGCTCGGCGATCGGATCGTAGGCGGCGACGCCCGTGCCCACTCGACCCACGACGAACTTGCCCGCGGCGTTCCATTCGATCGCTTGGAGCTCCGGGATCGCGAGCATGTCGAACTCGAAGCGCCAGTCGTCCTGGACGATCTCGAAGAGCGCACCAGTGTCGGTGAACATCTGGTCGCCGATCCACACGTAGCCGACGCCCGAGTCGCGCGTGTCGTCGGGGAAGGCGACACCGACCACGCTCGCGCGGTCGAGCAAGGCGATGCCGTTGGTGTGCACGTTGGTCGCCAGCCGCAGACCATCGGGGTGCCACTTCAACAAGCCCGAGTCGCTCCAGCCGACGTAGCCCTCGATCGGCGTCGACGAGCGCAAGCTGCCGGTCTGGGCGTCGAAGACCAAGACCGCGCCCATTTCGGCCTCGGCGTCCATGCACGCGACCGCGAGCCAAGGCTCGCTCGGGTGCATGGCCGCGTTCTCGATCAAGCAGCGACGCGGCCAGGTTGCGTCGGGTTGCAGCGGCCAAACAGGTCGAGGTGCATCGGCGGGAGGAGTGGCCACGATCGGGGTCGCCTCGGTGATCGGGTTGGGGTTCGTGTCCGCGGACGGCTGCGTGCTCGAGCAGGCGAACGCGGCGCAGAGCGTGGCGAGGGTGAGCGAGGCAGGGGTCGGTCGGGCAGGCCTGCGCATCGGCGACTCGACGCTACCCGAGATGGTGTGCGCGCGCGATCACGGCGCCAAATCCTCGCGTGCGCGCGGCTACCTTTTGGGGTCCGAAGGGTGTAAATCCGCGAGACCGTGGCCAGCTCTGGAACGCAGCGCGTCATGCTCCTCGACCCCTTCGGCGGGCTCGCAGGCGACATGCTGCTCGGAGGTCTGCTCGACCTCGCGGGCGATCGACTCGACTGGCTGCGAACCGAGCTCGGCTCGCTCGGGCTGCACGACTGGTCGCTCGAGGTCGAGGCTTCCGAGCGGCGTCACCTCGGCTGCACCCGGGCGATCTTTCATGTCCCGCACGAGCACGCGCACCGCCACTTGCCCGAGATCCGCGATCGCATCGTCGCGTCGAGCATGCCCGCGCGGGCCAAGGCCAAGGCCGTGCTCGCGTTCGAATTGCTGGCCGACGCCGAGGCCCGGGTTCATCGGATCCCGATCGATCACGTCCACTTTCACGAGGTCGGGGCCGCCGACGCGATCCTCGACATCTGCGCCTGCTCGCTGCTGCTCGACGCGCTCGAGGTCGACGAGCTGCTCTGCGGGCCGCTGCCGGGCGGCTCGGGCACGATCCGCTGCGAGCACGGCGACCTGCCTTGCCCCGCGCCCGCGGTCGTCAACTTGCTCGAGGACTTCGAGGTCCTGCCGGGCGTCGGCGTCGGCGAGATGGTCACGCCGACCGGGGCCGCGTTGCTGCGCGCGTGGGGTCGAGCGCTGCGCCCGGGCGAGCTCGCGACCACGCGCGGTCGTGCGGGCTATGGCGCGGGCACGCGCGAGACCAGCGTGCTGCGAGTGACGCTCAGCGAGGTCGCTCGCGCCGTCGACTCCAGCGAATTCGAACACGACCAGGTCGCCGTGCTCGAGACCCACATCGACGACGAGTCGCCCGAGCGGCTGGCTTGGGTCGCCGAGCGGCTCTTCGTGATCGGTGCGCTCGACGTCGCGTTCACGCCCTTGACCATGAAGAAAGGCCGGCCGGCGGTCGGGCTGACCGCGATCGTCCCGACCAGGCTGCGCGAGCAGGCCACCGCCTTGCTGCTGCGCGAGAGCACGGCGCTCGGCGTGCGCGAGCAGATCGTCGGGCGCACGATCTTGCCGCGTCGGATCTCGACCGTGACGACCGCGTGGGGCGAGGTTCGGGTCAAGTGGGCGGGCGGTCGGGCGCGGCCCGAATTCGAGGATCTGGCCGCGATCGCCCGCGAGCACGGCCTGACCCTGCACGCGGTCGAGCGGGCCGTGTTGCAAGCCTGCGAGGCGTCCACATGAGCGTGAGCGGCGACCTTGGCCGGCTCGAGGCGATCGTCGCGGGCTACGGCCCGACCATCACCGCGTTCTCGGGCGGCGTCGACTCGACCTTGGTCGCCGTGATCGCGGCGCGGGTTCATGGCGAGCGGGCGCTCGCGGTGACGGGCGTGTCCGGTTCGCTCGCGTCGAGCGAGCGTGACCACGCCGAGGCGATCGCCAAGCAGCTCGGCCTTCGCCACCGCTTGCTCGACACCCACGAGCTCGAGCGACCGGGCTACCAGGCCAACGCCGGCGATCGCTGCTACCACTGCAAGACCGAGCTCTTCGAGCGCTTGTCGGTGCTCGCGGCCGACGAGCAATTCAGCGCCGTCGCCTCGGGCGACAACCTCGACGACCTCGGCGGGCATCGGCCGGGCTTGCAGGCGGCGGCCGAGCAGGGCGTCCGCAAGCCGCTGGTCGAGGCCGGCATGGGCAAAGACCAGATCCGGGCGCTGGCCCGCGAGCTCGGCCTGCCCAACCACGAGAAGCCGGCTTCGCCTTGCTTGGCCAGCCGCGTGCCGCACGGCACCCGCGTCGACGCGCGCACGCTCGTGCAGATCGAGCAAGCCGAGGCGGGCCTGCGGGCGCTGGGCTTCGCCGAGCTGCGAGTTCGGCATCACGGCGAGCTGGCACGGATCGAGCTGCCGACCGGCGATCTCGCGCGCGCCCTCGAGTCGCGCCACGCCCTGATCGCTGCGGTCAAGCGGGCCGGCTATCTGTTCGTGACCCTCGATCTGGCCGGCTTTCGCTCGGGCTCGCTCGAGGTCTTGCTGCGCAAGGACGGGACGCGAGGATGAAGTCGACCGCTGCGATCCTCGACGCGCTCGTCGCTGGTGAGATCGATCGCGAGCAAGCGCTCGCGCGGCTCGACGAGGCCCACCGCGAGTCGAGCGGTCGGGTCGAGAACCTCGAGTGGGCCCGGATCGATCACGACCGCGCGCGTCGGCGAGGCTTCCCCGAGGTCATCTATGGGCCCGGCAAGACGCCCGAGCAGATCCGCGAGCTGGTGGTTCGACTCGCCGCGCGCAACCCCAACGTGCTCTGCACCCGGACCAGCGAGGCCGGGGCGACGCTCGTCCGCGAGCAGCTGCCCGAGGCCGAGTGGGACGCGGGCTCGGGCCTGCTCTGGCTCTGGCGCGATCGTAGCCCCCGCCAGACGGCTCGCATCCTCGTGCTCTCGGCCGGCACCGCCGACCAAAAGGTCGCGTTCGAGGCTCAGCGCTGCGCCGAGGTGATGGGCAACGAGGTGGTCGCGCTGGCCGACGTCGGCGTCGCGGGTCTGCATCGCCTGCTCGGCGAGCTCGAGGTCCTGCGCGCCGCCAACGTGATCATCTGTGTGGCTGGCTTCGAGGCCGCGCTGCCCTCGGTCGTCGCCGGCTTGGTCGACTGCCCGGTGATCGCCGTGCCGACCAGCACCGGCTACGGCGCCAGCTTTCAGGGCCTCGCGGCGCTGCTCGCCTGCTTGAGCTCCTGCGCCGCCGGGGTGACCACCGTCAACATCGACAACGGGTTCGGGGCCGCCTACGCGGCCTCGCTGATCAACCGCCGATCGAAGGCCGACTCTTGATGCTCGTCGCGCTGACTGGTCTCTTGCTCGGTGCTTGGCACGTGGTCAGCGGCCCCGACCACTTGGCTGCGATCGCTCCGCTCGCGACCTCGTCGAGCCCGGGTCGCTCGCCTTGGCGGGCCGGCTTGGCTTGGGGCCTCGGCCACGCCAGCGGCGTGTGGCTGGTCGGGCTCCTGCTCTTGGCCTTCGGCGCCTTGCTCCCGCTCGAGGCGCTCGGGCTGTGGAGCGAGCGGGTCGTCGGCCTGATGATCGTCGGTGTCGGGCTCTGGGGCTTGTGGAGGGTCGCGCATCAGCACGGGCACGATCACGATCACGAGCATGCGCGTGGGCCTGCGTTTGCGATCGGGGCGGTCCATGGGCTCGCGGGCAGCTCGCATCTTTATGGGGTGTTGCCGGCGCTGGCGCTCGAGGCTTCATCGCGGGTGGGATACTTGATCGCGTTTGGGATTGGGTCGGTGATTGCGATGGCGGGGTTTTCGAGCTTGCTCGGGTTGGTGGTCGAGCGGGTGCCGGGGTCTCGGGGGGTCGTGCGGAGCTGGGCGCTGGGGGGGGCTTCGGTTTTGGCGGTGGGGATTGGATTGGCTTGGATGATCTCGAATTGATTTTGTGATTGGATGGATCGTTCGCGGATGCTGACTCGGTGGATCCTTCGCGGATGATTGTGTCCTCGACCACCGGGCTCTGCGGGGGGAAAGAGGGTCGCCCGCTCGGGCTCAGACACGTCGCCCTTCGAATCGCCGATGCTCTCTCCTTGGTTGGAAATCGATGGCGATCGTGGGGCTCGTGTATGGAAGCGAGGGGCTCGACTCGCCTCGGAGCGACCCTCTTTCCCCCCGCGCGCCTTTGACTTCGACTGTTCTCGCCGTCGCCAACAGACAGCGCGAGAGTCGGATCTCGGATCCGTGATCCGCGAACTCGGATCAGCCGCGGATCGGGAAGAGCGCGGGCCAGATCAGGGCGTCGAGCAGCACCGTCTGAATGCAGAACCCGATCGCGCCGAGGATGGCGATCAGTCGGACCCCGCGAGGTGGGGCTGGTTGGATTGCGATCGCGGCGATGAGCAAGAGGATCGAGCCGGTGG
>JAMHUH010000300.1:0-6228 GCA_035904925.1 Nannocystaceae bacterium | reverse complement strand
CTGCCGCCATCGCTGGACTCGCTCGTGTCGCCGACCTCGTCGCCGCTCGGGCCTGGATCCGCGCACGCCGGTGCGACCAGGATCGCGACGAGACCAAGCACATGGGCAGGGACGCGGGGCTGCATCATGGCGCCCAGCCTACCCGAGCCCCGATCGAACTAGCTAGCCGAACAATCGACCGAGCAGCCCGCCCTTGGCGCGTCGCCGCTTCTTGTTCAACAACCACTCGGCCCGCTCGCCCAGCCGTCGCGCGTCCATCTTCCCGACGACCGCGTCGAGCACCTCGCCGTCGAGCACGAACAGAATCGTCGGCACCGACATGATGTTGAAGGGCGCCGCGAGGTGGCCGTGGGTGCCCGTGTTGATCTTGTAGAAGCGGACCTCCTCGGGGTCGAACTGCCCAGCGACATGCTCGAAGTCGCGGGCCATCGCCATGCAAGGGCCGCAGGTCGGCGACCAGAAGTCGATCACCGCGGCGCCGCCTTCGTCGCTCATCAGCGTCTCGAGCAGCTCTGGTTGGTCGAGGTCGACGTAGGTGTGGGCGGGCGCGTCGCTCATCGCGTCGAGAGGGTAGCAGCGGGCAGGCCGAGCGGAACCCGGCCGAGCGCGTGAGCCGACGAGCCAGCGCAAAGCGCCCGCCCACGCCGGCCCGCCCCACGCGACCACCAGAGGTCTAAGATGTTCGGGTGCGATCGCGCGGGCTGATCTCGGTGGTGTTCTCGTTGGGCTGCCAGCCCGGCGGAGCCGCCGACGACCGGGACGACGAGATCGGCGAGAGCAGCGGATTCGAAGCGATCACCGATCTCCCGAGCGAGGCCGACGCGGAGTCCGAGACCGATTTCGAGACCGAGACCGGCGAGCCCGATTGCGCCGAGCCGCAGCCCTGCGAGAGTTGCGAGTGCGTCGCGGCCACGTGGCAGTGCGAATGCACGCCCGCGACGCCCGAGGCCGGGTTCACGACCCTCGAACCACACGACTACGCGATCGGCTTGCCCGGCGATCCCCCGACCCCGCTGAGCGCGTCGGGCCACCGGCAATTTTGGTCCTATCGACCGGCCGACACCAACGCATGGAGCGCCCCGCTCTTCGTGTTCTTCAACGGTGGACCCGCGGTCTCCAGCGCGATGCTGCTCGGGCTCAACATCGGGCCCAAGACCTTCGCACCGCCCGCGACCGCCGGCGCCGACTTGGCCGACAACCCGCACTCGTGGACGCGGCTCGGCAACCTGCTGTGGATCGACGCCCACCAGGTCGGCTTCTCGTACAGCGTGCTCGACGACCCCAGCGATCTGCTCGCCCGCCAAGCCGCGCTCGGCTTCGCCAACTTCAACAGCTACCTCGACGCGGCCGACTTCGTCCGGGTGCTGCTGCGCTTCTTGGCCGAGCACCCCGAGCTGCGCGACAACCCGGTGGTGATCGTCGCCGAGAGCTACGGCGGCACCCGAGCGCAGCTGATGCTCGACATGCTCTTGCATCCGCAGGCCTACGCGAGCGGCGAGCGGCGGCTGATCGATCCCACGCTGGTCGGCGAGATCGCGGCTCATCACTTGGCCCGCTTCGGCGAGGTCGAGCCCGAGCCCGCGACGATCGCCGAGCAGTTCGGCCACCAAGTCCTGATCCAACCAGCCTTGACCGGCCTGCGCCAGCAGACCAGCGCCGGCGCGCTCTTCGAGCTGCCCGACTCGCCGATCGAAGCGCTCGCTGGCGAGCTCGGGCTCGACTACCTCCGCTGCGCCGAGCAACAGGGCCCCTGCTCGCCCTACGACAACGCCCAGCAGTTCGTCGCCAACGCGGGCCGCAGCCCCTACGACACCCGGGCGCCGAGCAGCTGGCTCAATGATCTCTTCACGCTGACCAACGCGCGCTGCAACGACGCGGCGGCGCTCGGCGAGCTGCTCGGCGTCGCGCTCGGCGACATCGAAGGGCTCGGCCCGAGCTCGCGCGCGCAGGCGTGGCGACTGACCCAGCTCGACGCCTACCCGAGCGACGCCGAGGCGGGCGACCTCGACGACGCGCTCGGTGCCCTCGCGCCCTGGGACCGCTACTTCTTGGTGTTCGAAGTCGGCGCGCTCAACCGCTTTCGTGGCTACGACGCCCGCGTGCTCGAGGTCGACCCCGCCGACCCGCACTTCGGCGAGCACCTGCTGCGCAACCTCTTGTGGGTCGACACGATGATCACCGCCGCGAGCTACGACGTGGTCGTCTACACGCCCGCGCTGCCCGACGCGCTGCGTCAGTACGACGACCTCGTCGCCGCCATCGAGGTCGCGCCCGAGCAGTGGACGATCGACTATCGCAGCGACGCGTTCGCGCAGTGGCCCGCGCCGGGCAGCCGCGAGGTCTACGTGCCCAGCTACGCGGCTTCACACGCGGTCAGCCTCGACGCGCCCGAGCAGCTGCTCGCCGACGTCGAAGCCTGGCTCGGACCCTGAGCGTCAGATGCCTTCGGCGCTGCGATCACTGACCGCTGCGTCTTGATCGTCCCACGCCGACACGTCGGGCAGCTCGGCCTTGCCGCCTTGGGCGTCATCGTCGGGCGGAGCCAAGTTCGGACCCGGCTTGCTCGGCTCGGACGTCGGCTTGCTCGCGGGCGTGGTCGCGGCGGGCTTGCTCGCGCCGCCCGACATGCTCGGCGCGGGCTTGCTCGTAGAAGTCTTCGCCTCGCTCGCGCTGGGGCTCGCCGCCGCCAAGGTCGAGTCGCGCTTGGCCGGCGCGGTCTTGGCCGCGCTGCGCGAGGACTTCTTGGCCGGCTTGGTCGGCGCGGGCTCGGGCTCCGGCGCGGGTGCGGGCGGCTCTTCGGCCGCGGCGGGGATCTCGACGGCCGGCGAGTCGACCTCGGCCTGGGGCTCTGCGCGATCGCGGGACATGATCAACACGGTGATCAGCGCGAGACCGAGGCTCACTCCGACCGCGCCGATCAGCTTGCGACGGGCCGGGTCGCGGTCGAGCGCGCTGGTCGGGCGATGCTCGGTGGCCTGGGCCAGCTCGATCGAGGCGCCCGCCCAAGTCACGGGCTCGTGGCCATCGTGGAGATCGGCGACGGGCTGGCCGAGATCGAAGGTCGCGGGCGTGGCCGACTCGGGGCTCGACGGGACGACTTCGGTGTGTGGTTGCTCGGTCAAGGCGGACTCCGGCGGCAACGCTAGCCCTCGCACGCGAGGTGTCAAGAGAGCGGCGTTTTCAGACTTCGGCACAGCCGCGCCAACTCGGCCTCGAATTCACTCGCGCCAGGCCGTGACCCGATCCAGCGCACGGGGATCGCCGATCATTTCGCACAGCTCGGTCAGCGCGGCTCGGTCGGCGCCGCGCCAACGCAGCTCGTCGAGCTCGCGCTCGGGCAGCGGCACGTCGAAGCGCAAGCTCGCCAACGTCCGATACAGCTTGGCCTGCTCGCGCCGCTCACGAAGGTTCTCGGCCAGCGCCTTGGCGCCGCGCACCTTCACCGCCCACTGCTCGTCGTGATCGGGCACGCGATCGATGTGGCCGTAGTGGGCGAGCACGGCCGCCGCCGACTTCATGCCCCAGCGAGGGATGCCCGGGATCCCGTCGGCCTCGTCGCCGACCAAGGCGAGCAGGTCGGGGATCGAGGCCGGGCCGACGCCGAACTTCTCGACGATCCGCGCCTCGTCGTAGACCTCTTGGCGACGCCGGTCGACGAGCACGATCTTTTGTCCGCGCACGCACTGGCCGAGATCTTTGTCGGGCGAACAGATCCAGACCTGGTCGAGCGCAGGATCGTCGGCCCAGCGTGCAGCGGCGCTGGCGAGCGCATCGTCGGCCTCGAATTCGATCATCGGCCAGACCACCAAACCCAACGCCTTGGTCACTTGCTCGGCGAGTGGGAACTGGGCCCACAGATCGGGATCGATCCCGGCACCAGTCTTGTAGCCACTGAACAGATCGTTTCGGAACGACTCGATCACGTGATCGAAGGCGATCGCGACGTGGGAGGTCTCGGGCTCGCGCAAGAGCGCCAGCATCGAGCGCAGCAGGCCCCGGGTGGCGCCAACCTCCTGGCCGCTCGGACTCTTCGCGGGTGGTGCGCCAAAGAAGCTGCGGAACAGCTCGTAGGTGCCATCGACGAGGTGGAGTCGCATCGGGCGACTGTGCCGTTTCACACCACGCGGGTCGAGGGCTGCGTTACTCTGCGGGTCTAGGTGGCGATGCCCGACGACCATGCCTCATCGAGCGACCCCCCGCGCCGCGACGAGACCAGCGCGACGACGGGTGCACCCCATCCTCTGCACGGCGAGCCACCAACGCTCCCGCCCTTCAGCACGGGCGACGGACCGCGACCGCTGACCATCGCCGGCATGCCAGCGATCGACGTGTTCGCGGGCGCCGAGGATCTCTTCGCGGACGTGCCGAGCCTCGGCCCGCGCGTGGCCTCGGGTCCGACCCCGATGCCGGACCTTCCGATCGCGCCGATCACCAAGGTCGGACCGGCACCCGTGGCACCGGTACCCAAGATCGCGGCGCCGCCCAAGCTCGGCGCGGCCAAGCTCGCGAGTCCGCCCAAACTTTCGAGTCCGCCCAAGCTCGGTGGCGCCGAGCCGACGCTCGGCAGCGTCAAAGGTCCACCGCCCTCACCTTCCCGCTCCGACACGAACGCGAGCGCGAGCCCGACGCCCGCGAGCAAGCCCGACACGGTCCGCATGGCCGTGCCCGCCAAGCCGGCCCAACCCGTCAAGACCGAGTCCGTCAAGACCGAGCCCGTCAAGACCGAGTCCGTCAAGACCGAGCCCGCCAAGACCGAGCCCGCCAAGCCGAGCTCCGCGGCTGGCATCTCGGACCTCGCCCAAGCCATCGCGCTCTCGCCCGACTTGGAGTTCGAACTCTCGGTCGGACTCCTCGATCCCGCCGAAGTGATCCGAAAGGCCCACGAGAAGGCGCTGCAAACCGAGGCCAGCGCGCCGGTCGAGCGAACGGACACGCCCGGTCCGATCGCAATTGCGGTCGCCGGCGCCATGCCGCTCGTCGAATCTTCCCCGGCCCGCGAATCCGTCGAGCCCACGCCCGAGCCCTCCGAACCCAGTCAGGTGCCGGAGTCCGGCAACGCCGAGCAGAGCCTCGATGTCGAGGCCTTGGTCGAGGCCGCTTCGCTCGCCCGCGACGACGCGAACTCCCGCGACGACGCGAACTATCTCGACAACCTCGTCACGGCGCCCTTCCCCAGCTTGGCCAGCCTCGCGGCCCGCAACGATCCGACCCCGAACGAGATCGTCGATGATCGCGAGAGCTCGCCGCCCCGTGCGATGCGAGCGAGCGAGCCGCTCGAACGCGCGACGCTCGAGCCCGTCATCATCCATGCGCCGCTCGGTCGGGCCACGGCGCCCGTCGCATCCGACGAACCTGCGATCACGCCCACGCGCGGTTCAATCGCAAGCGACTCGGACGATTCGGGCGGGCAATCTCGCGATCACGCGGCGCTCGACAATTCGCTCGAATCGCTGGCCAACGCAGAATCGAACGATTCCGCCGACCCTTCGCAACTCGACCAAGACACTTCCTCCTCGGAGGATGGATCGATGTCGAACAAAGCGTTGAAGCCACTCGCCCCGCCAGCGCCACGTTCGGTCGTCGACGAAGACCGACCGCGAATCGGTGTCCCCTACGAGCCGCCCGCCGTCGTCGTCCGGCTCTCCGAAGTCGAGGCCAGCGAGCCCGAGCTCGCCCATGAGCGCGAAGACACCGGCGTCCGCGGGCATGCGGCGCTGCCCAAGCCTGGTCGCGCCACGATCCCCGCGCGTGCGCCCATGCCCTCGAGCGACCCCGGCAAGGTCGTTCCTTTGCCCCTCCACGCGCGGGCCGAGGGCGCCCCGCATGCGATCGCCAAGGAAGACACGGGCGCGCTGATCGACGGCATGGCCGACGAGATCGTCGCCCAAGCCCGACGCGAGCGCGTGCAGACGCAGATCGTCGCGACCCTGCCCGCGCCAAAGCCCACGACCGACAATCGTCGGACTCGCAAGCTCGTGATCGGGTTCTCGATCTTCGCGCTCGCGGCCTCGCTGCTGGTCGCGCTGCTGCCCGACAGCAGCGAAGACACGATCGCCGAGGACGACGCGGCCGAGCCCGAGCCGCTGCCCACCGCGCTGCCCGAAAGCGAGCCCAAGCCCGAGTTGATCGCCCAGGCCGACCCCGCGCCCGAGCCGATCGCCGCGCCCGATCCCCCGAGCGAGGAGCCCCTCGCCGAGCCGGAGCCCGAGCCCGAGCCGACGCTCGAGG
>JAMHUH010000299.1:0-1870 GCA_035904925.1 Nannocystaceae bacterium | reverse complement strand
CCTATGGGCGCGCCCACACCAACCCGGAGGTGATCGTCGAGCCGGCTTGGGACTCGCCGCAGACGCGCGAGCTGGCCCTGCGCGCCTGCTTCGACTGTCACAGCAACGAGACCAAGTGGCCTTGGTACACCCACGTCGCGCCGGTCTCTTGGTTCATCCAAGATCACGTCGACTCGGGCCGTCGGCATCTGAACTTCTCGGAGTGGAACCGGACCCAAAAGCACGCGCACGAAGCGGGCGAGACGGTCGCCGAGGGCGAGATGCCGATCTCGAATTACCTGTGGCTGCACCCGGAGGCTCGACTCGACGCGAGCGAGAGCGAGGCGCTCGTCCGAGGTCTGAACGCTACGTTTGGCGTCGACGAAGCCGACGACTGAGCGAGCGTCCATCGGGTACACTCGCGCCGCCATGAAGACTCGCGCCGCCGTTGCCCACGCCGCCAATCAACCGCTGACGATCGAAGACGTCGAGGTCGGGGGTCCTCGCGCGGGCGAGGTGCTGATCGAGATCAAGGCGACCGGGGTCTGCCACACCGACGCGTACACGCTCTCGGGTGCCGATCCCGAGGGGCTCTTCCCGGCCATCCTCGGCCACGAGGGCGCGGGCGTGGTCGTCGAGGTCGGCGCGGGCGTGACCTCGCTCGCGGTCGGCGATCACGTCATCCCGCTCTACACACCCGAGTGTCGGCAGTGCAAGTTCTGTACGTCGGGCAAGACCAACCTGTGTCAGGCGATCCGCTCGACCCAGGGCCAAGGCCTGATGCCCGACGGCTCGAGCCGCTTCAGCGTCGCGGGCGAGCGGCTCTTCCACTACATGGGCACCTCGACCTTCAGCCAGCACACGGTGCTGCCCGAGATCGCCGTGGCCAAGGTCCGCGAGGACGCGCCCTTCGAGAAGATCTGCTACATCGGCTGCGGCGTGACCACGGGCATCGGCGCGGTGATCAACACCGCCAAGGTCCGGCCCGGCGACAACGTGGTCGTGTTCGGGCTCGGCGGGATCGGGCTCAACGTGATCCAGGGCGCCAAGATGTCGGGCGCCAACATGATCGTCGGCGTCGACATCAACCCGGCCCGCAAGGCGATCGCCGAGCGCTTCGGCATGACCCACTTCGTCAACTCCAAGGAAGCGGGCAAGGACTTGGTCCCGCACCTCGTCGACCTGACCGGCGGCGGCGCCGACTACTCGTTCGAGTGCGTCGGCAACGTCGAGGTCATGCGGGCCGCGCTCGAGTGCTGCCACAAGGGCTGGGGCACCTCGGTGATCATCGGCGTCGCCGGAGCCGGGCAAGAGATCGCCACGCGGCCCTTCCAGCTGGTCACCGGCCGGGTCTGGAAGGGTTCGGCCTTCGGCGGCGCCAAGGGCCGCACCGACGTGCCCAAGATCGTCGACTGGTACATGGACGGGAAGATCGAGATCGACCCGATGATCACCCACGTGCTCCCGCTCGAGCAGATCAACGAGGCCTTCGACCTCATGCATCACGGCGAGTCGATCCGCTCGGTGATCACCTTCTGAGGGCGACCTCATGGACCCGATCATGACCGACGGCACCTTCATCCATCAGTTCGAGCTCGGCCCCTGGGACAACTTCATCTACTTCCTGGGCGACCGCTCGACTCGCAAGGTCGCGATCGTCGATCCGGCCTGGCACGCGCCCTCGATCCTGCGCGAAGTCGAGCGGCTCGACGTGAGCATCGCGGCGATCCTGTGCACGCACAGCCACTTCGACCACGTCAACAAGGTCGAGGCCCTGCTGGCCCATGTCGACGTGCCGGTCCACATGCTCGCGCCCGAGGTCGAGTTCTCGGGCTTTCGCTGCGAGAACCTGATCGCCAGCCGGCCCGGCGACACGATCACCATCGGCCGT
>JAMHUH010000298.1:0-14680 GCA_035904925.1 Nannocystaceae bacterium | reverse complement strand
CGGGATCCCCGACCCGACGATCGCCGATGCGATCTGCGACCGACTCGTGCACAATGCCCACGTCCTCGCGCTGGCCGGCCCATCTCTGCGCCGCGCAACCGCCAGCGGAACGAAGAAGAACAGTCAACAACCAATCACGTGAGCCACCAACCTCGTCGCTTCGCTCCGATCTGCCCAGATGCTCCGGAACGCCTGCCCAAGTCCTGCCGGACCGAGTGCCCAAGTCCTCCGGAATACGCACCGTACGGCGGCGAGCAGTGAGCGTGGACTTGGAGTCCGGTCCGACGGCAGAGGTCGCGGTGCGACGGTTGAGACGTGAGGGCAGCTTGCCGAGTTCGGCCACCCGCCGCCGATCCTGTAGTTCCTGCCACCCGTTCGGCGTCGGCGGGAGCTGGGCATCTCCAAGTGCTGCAGCCTCCCTTCGCCATGCGGGCCATACGAGATCCAGCAAGTCGAGGATCGGTCCACTGCGCTCCTTGGCGAGCAGCAATTCGTCCTTTCGACTACTCACTCGGATCGACGGCAACGCCTGGAGCTGGGTCCATGCTTCCTCTTGTGCCTTGCGTCGACGAAGCCGTCCGCGCTCGACGAGTTCGAGCAAGGCCAGGCGAGCCTCAATGCGATCCCACATCAGGCCTTGCCCCCCTCCAGCATCCGTCGTCCGGTCGCCAGCACCTGCTCCTCTCCGTTCGCAGTCTTGCGCCGAACCAGGCGGTAGGTCGTGCAGCCTTGTGCCTGCGCGACCTCGGGCGCGGCGATTAGGAGCTGCAGATCGAGGTTCTTGCAGAGATCGAACAACACCTCGAGGTTGTCTCGCGATAGCCGGTTGGCCTCGTCGAGGAACAGCAGTCGAAGAGTTCCGAGCGAACGCTTGGCCCGTAAGAAGTTCGCCGCGCGTTCCCACGCCGTCAAAACGACCATCATCAATGCAGCTCCGATGCCGATCGCCTCTCCGGTCGAGACCCGCGAGACATTCACACGCTCCCAGGTCGTCTCCGCCTGACGTAGAATCTCGACGGTAATCGTCAAGTACTCGCGATAGTCGAGCAACTTCTGGCCGCCGGTCCGGTTGCCACCATGCCGCGAGAACAATTCCTCCAAGGCTTGCTCGATGGGCATCGTGCTGCTGAACAAGAGTTCTTGGGCCTCCCCCTTTCGTAGCGCTCCGAGCACCCGCTCCATATCGATCTTGCGTTCGAGCTTGATTCGCATGCTCCGGATCGTTCCGAAGTGGACGCTCTCGAGCGTCTGGTTGAGGCTCGTGACTTGCCGCTGGGCGGCACGGATATGGACGTTGATGCCGTTTGCGACATCCTCGGACGTTCCCCTCAATGTGTCTTCGTCCCGGGCGAGCCGAGCATCGAGAGCAACGAGCTGGTTGCGCAAGCGCTCCAGCGCTTCCAGAGGATCGTCGACCTCGGCGACCTGTGCCGGTACCCGGCGCCGGAGCCAGTCCCGAACGACCGACCAGGCTTGCAGATAGTTGTCACCGGCCGTCTGCTCCTGACCCTCGAGCCAAGTTCGGATCCGCTCGAGGATCTCGTCCCCGCCTCGCGCCGTACCGAGCCGATCGAGCAGTAGCTTCGCCTGCGCCCGTGCTTCCGAATTGAGGTTCACGCTGCCGCTCCCACTCTCGAGTAGGCGCTTGGCGATGATCACGGTAATCAAGCCGTCCGTTTCGGCCTTCGCTCGGAGTCGCTCCCAGCGCTCGACACTGGGTTTCCATTCGCGGTCGAGTGTCGTGCGCTGGTCTTGGAGATCGCTCAGTGTTTGCTCGCGCGCCCGTAGGCGCTCGCCGAGTGTCGCAAGGTCCCTGTCAATCCTCCGTTGCTGCTCATCGAGCACCTCGACATTGGCGTCGAGACTTGTCCGCCGAGCCTGCGCGCGTGCCAGCGCAGCATCGGATGGATCGTCCACACCGGTCTCGGCGAGCTCCTGGCGCCCCCGCTCGAGTTGCGCGGCGATCGCCTTGTGACGGCCATCGATTCCGAGCCAGCAGCCGTGAGCTGCTTCCCTCGCTTCCCGTGCTTGTTGAGCGGCAGCGTTCGCTCGATCCCGTTCCTCTCGAATACGATTACGCTGATCACGAAGGGCCGGAAGCAGAGCCTGTTTCGCGTCGAGAACCGCTTCGGCGTCGGTCCAAGCCAGGGCATCACGGTGCTGCGCCACGTAGTCGAGCGCGTCGAGGGCCGAGAACACGGTCTGTCGCCGAGTAGCGAGCGCATCGAGGCGTACCTTCATGTCCGTCAGTTCGGAGTCGGACGAGGGCCGTTGGCGGAGCGCCTCGATATCTCGAGCCAGGGTAGTACGAGCCTGTTGGGTGCGTTTGACCTCCTCACGCGCTCGTTGTGCGTCACGGCAACGCTCAGCGATCGTGATGACTCGCGGCTCGAGGTCATGATGATCGAGCCAGTACGCTTCTGCCAGAAGCTCCCCCAGACCATCGAACCGCCGCTTCAATGCTTCGTTCTCACGCGTGAGCGTATCCAATCGTTCGCGCAAGGATTGCTCCCGCCTTGTCGCGTCTCGCCGCTCGTCGGCAATCTGCCTCAGCTCGTCTGCAGAATCCCCGGCGATTAGTGTCTCGAGGTCAGCGAGCAGAACCATCGTCTCGCGTCGACGCGTGGAGATCTGTCCGAGTTGTCCTTCGATCTCCGCGCGCGTGACATCGGCTGCTTCGGCCCGCTCGCGGAGCTCTTCAATTCGTCGAAGCCGTGCCTTTCGTCCGAGTGTAGGCCGATCCGGGATTCGCGTGACCCGTAGCGATCCACCTTCGACCACCGTGACGTCTCGTCCCCCATCGAGGTCGGGATGTTCGAACTCGACGAGCGCTGCAGCCTTCGATCCCTCGACGAGCCAGATCGTTTCCAGCTGGCGATCGAGGGCAACAAGCTGAGTCGCGGCGCCTCGGACATCCTCGACGACGATCGCCTCCGCAAGCGGTCCGAGCACCGCCTGCATTCGCCCCGCTTGGTTGGGCCCGATATCGTCGAAGTAGCTAGCGAGCAACTCTCCGTCCACCGTGTCCCGGACCGCGAGGAGGTCGTCAGGAAAGGCTCCACCGCTTTGCTGCAGCGTTCGTGCTGCGGTATTTGCCTGATCAGCTGTCGATGCCAGCTCATCCCGGCGTTGCCGGAGTTGGTCCGCCCGCTCGTCGAGGAGATCGCGGGCCGCGTCGAGTTCGTCCGCTGATCGAAGCGCGGCGCCGAGGTTACGCTCGAGGCGGGATGCGAGGGCGTCGAGTTCGCGCCAGCGATGCCCACGGTGCTCGAGGAGACGCTGGCGCTCGTCATGGGCTTTGAGGACGCGCTCGACCTCCGCGAGCTGTGCTCGGACCGAGTGAAGCTGGTCCTGCTGATGGTCCAGCTCGAGGCCCACGTCCCGAACCGCCTGCTTGACCGCGACCACCGACACGAGCTCGTCCGGCTGACGGCCAAGGCTCTGGGCGAGCCGCTTCGCGGCCCGTTGTCGCTCGGCCTGCGCTCGCACCGTCGCTAGTTCTTCGTTCAGGTCATCGAACTGCTTCGCCAGGTCTTCGAGCCGTGCCAGCTCCGCCAGGGCAGCCACGGCGCGGTCATGAGCGCCGTCTAGCCCGGCCTGCAAGGAGATTTCCCTCAGCGCCTGAAGGGCCCGGTCGTGCCGCCTCCGGTGTTCCCGTGCTCCCGTGATCCGTTCATCGAGGCGCCCACGTTCGAGGTCGATGTTCTGCTTTTCTGCTCGCAGCTCTGCAAGTCGTTCATCGATCTGTCCCAGCGCGATCGTCTTGATGCCGAGCGCATCGCCGGCCTCACCGAGACGAGCCGTCACCATCCGATGTGCGTCGGCGCGCCGATGATATTCCTGGAGGCCGGCCTGGAGGTCCGCAAGCCCGTCAGCTGCACGGTTGTAGTCGTCCTCGGCGCGCTGTTGCTGAAGCGAGCACGCGTCCCTTCGGGCCTCGGTTCGAGCGAGTCGCTCGTTCGCACTCTCGAGCTCCACCGTGGCCGATCCGAGCTCACGTTCCCAATTGGCTAACCGGCCTGCGATTGCGTTGGCCCGGACAAGACCTGCGTGAGCGGCCTCGGCAGCGAGGAGTTCGCTCCGAGCACCCAAAAGTTGCCCAGCGACCTCGTCGCGCTCTTCGATCTTGCGGTCGCGCTCGCGGGTGACTCCATCACGCTCCCTCGCCGCGTCGTCGCATTTGGAGGTCGCTTCGTCCACCCATCGACGCATCTCTTCGGCTCGCTCGCGGGTTGCCGCCATCGCAGCCGCAAACATGGTGTGGCCAGCTTCGTAGACTGCGCTGATCTCACGCTCCAATGTGCGAGCTTCCTGAACCTCGGTCCGAGTCCGGCGGCATGCATCGAGGTTGCCGCGCATACGCACCAACGTGTCCGCCAGGGCGCGCTCTTCTTTGAGCAAGAACGACCGCAGCTCGGCGTTCAATGCTCGTGATATGCCGCCGGTCATGCTCGTGCGCAACATGTCCGAGAAGCGATTGCGATCTTCGTCGCCGACCAGGCGCAGCGGAGTGATTCCACGGTCGAACAAGATCGTGAAGTATTCTTTGACCGATTGACAGCGATGGAACCGAGCGCCCAGACGCACCGCGTTCTCACGTAATTCACCGATCTCCGGGATCAGATCCTCATCGCCTTCATGAATGAGCAGGAGATCTTGGAGGCCAAGCCGTGGTGGAAGGTCCGAAATGACGAAAGGCGTGAGCTCGACCGCCGGCTCCCCCTTGGGCTCGAGGCGAATGCCGGCAAGTAGGCGCTCCTCGCCGACCTGGAACTCGATGACCGCGTAGGACGGGCGGCCCGGTTTCCCGAGCCTCCCGTGGATGCCCTTGTCGCCCCCGGTCGCCTCGCCCTCACCGACGTTGGTGAAGCGAAGGCGCGTCATGTCGGGGAGCAACACGACGTATGCAGCGATCATCACGGTTGTCTTGCCAGCACCATTGTCTCCTTCGAGCGCCGTGACATGGTCGTCGAGGGCGTAGTTCTCGTAGAAAATCGCTCGCCAGTTGACCAGGATCAGAGTCTTTGCGCGGACCCGCTTCATGCCTCGACCTCGTCCTCATCATCGTCCTCGGGCTCGCCGCTTGCGGCCACCGACGCGATCTGTCCGGTGGCGATCAGGCGTTCGAGCGCTTGTGTTCGATCTCCGAGACCACGAACAGGATCCGCGAACCGTAGTAGTGGTGCCCTTAGTCGCATCCGGTCTTGGTCGACCCTGTCGATGAACCCCATCCCAGCCAACCGGTGGATCGCCGATGCGACCTTGGTGCGGATCGTCTCTTGGATGACCCGTTCACTCGTGTGCTTCTTCTTGGGGTTGAGCGCGTTGGCCAGATCCTCGTCGCTGATGAGGTTGACCAAACGCACCAACAACTGCTCTTGCGTGACGAGGCCCCCCGACTGCACTGTACTCGGGTCCAAATACTGGAGCGCCAGAGCTTGACCGACGAGCATCTCTCCCGCGCTCAGACGACGCACCGAAAATTGCTTGCCCGTCGGCAACAGAAAGAAGTAACCGTCGCTTTGAACTACCAGTTCACAGCCGTAGCGGCGGTAGAGTTGTTCGAGATAATCCTGCGCGTCGGTTAGGAACTGATACCAGTCGCCATCCTCGCGATCGATATGACAGCCCCTGCGCAGCGCAAGATCGATGTCCGGAAACACAGGATCTCCAATCACGTCTGCAAGGCTCGTGTAGCGGGTTGTCATGACCGGGGTCCCTCTATTGTCCAGTTTTCGATCTCGAGTTGCTCATCGACCGCTGCCCAGGGGCGCGGCCGAGCACTGATCGGCGAGCACAGCTTTGCAACGAGGGCAGCAACGTGACCGATGACGGCGTAGCGTTGAGCTCCGTCGAATTCGGCTATCACCGAACGAGTGACCGCGGCGAGGTCATCCGCGCCCTCGGCCAAGGCTCGCGCTACGAGATCTTCAAGATCAATGAGTCCATCTTGCGGCTCGACTTGGGTCGGATCGCGATCTCGGGACTCGTGCGGCCGCCGAACTGCAGGTCGATCACTGCGAACGACGACGTCCCGCAGTAGCTCGATCCGCGCCTCGTCGGCCACGAGCGAGAAGAACGGCTGGGAGGGCCACTCGCGTAGCTGCTCGAGCAGCCGGCGACTGAGCGCTCGATCGGGATCGAGGCGCACGACATCTCGAAGGTAGCGGTGCACATAGCGGTAGTAATCGGACCAGGTTGCTTGACGCGACGACCCCCAGGCGGTCATGCGGTCGATCTGCTCCCCGACCCGCTGCGCGGCCTCTTCGGCCTCGAGCATGCCTGCGGTTGCCGCTACGTCTTGGATGGACTGCAGTAGCATCTGAATCTGGCTGCTGTCGCGCATCAAGACTTCGTTGAGTTCCTTGAGCGTCGCGCTGGTATTGTCGAGCAGCGCCTCGCACTGAGCCAAGCTGCTTACCCAGTCGGATTTGAGCAAGTCGCTGATCTGCAACAATACCTCCTGTTGCTGGGCATCGAGCCCTTGCTGCCGTCGCTCGATACCTGCGATGAGGTCTCCGATAGTAATGCGTAGTGGCCCGACGACCTTGGCACGCCACTCGTCATCGTTTCGCGCGCGCTCTGCTTCGCTTCGGAGCTCACTGAGGTTCGAGATCACTGCACCCGTCAGCAGCGCAAGGCTCTCGCGCGTCAAGTGCTCGTCTCCGAGGAACGACTCGACGATCGCAGTGGCAAGTCTCGTCAACGCGTACTCGCCCGCACGAACGAAGCCGGAGGCATCGATGCGAGCGAGCATCCGTTGCTCTCGCATCCGTTGGATCGCGTGAGTGGCTCGCTTGCGGGGGTTGTCGGCTCCGGGCTCGGCCAGCTCGCACGCTACTTCGAACACCTCGACGACGAGGTCCTCATCGAACGAAGTGAGATTGTCGGTGTCCGCTCGCAGGTGCAACGCGGCCAAAAAGCACAGGTCGACGGTCTCGAGCCGCAGCGACGCTCCGTCGCGAGCGAGGCCCGCGAGCATGACGTGGGGATTTCGATCATGCGTCAAGGCTGTTGATGTTCGATCCTCGCGGCCCCAGCTGCAAGGACCGATGTTCGTCCGGAGCGCCTGCGAGCAGCCGATCAGCCATCGGTGCCACGAGCGTCCGGCTACCTGCGAGACCCGCTGGGTGTCCTGTCGGTCTGGACCTGCCTTCAGGCCGCGATCGATACCCCACCCGGCCCTGTTGGCTCCCACAGCTTTTCCACCCCTTCAGCGAGGTTCTTCCTTCGAATTGCTGGCTCCCAGCACCGCGACGAAGAGCTCGACCTCGACGCGCTCAAGCTCGGCGACGTGCCGCTGACTCGGGACGCCGTCGAGGCGCTCGAGCGGCAGCGCGAGTGAGTGAAGGGTCCGCTGGTGTTCCCTGGCGAGGACGGGGAGATCAACTCGCTGCGCTCGGTGAGGCATTTCGTCAGCAAGATCGCCGAACACCATGCGCTACGCCCATCTCTCGCCGAGCGTCGGCCACGAGTTGATCGACCTGCTCGTGTCTGGCGAGAACCCGGTGCAGCAGCCGCACAGCACATGGACAGCACATGGTTGCGACCCGAGCCCCCTGAAGGTCGCAACTACGCGTAACCACTAGCCTAATTCAGAGCGGGAGACGGGATTCGAACCCGCGACATTCAGCTTGGGAAGCTGACACTCTACCAACTGAGTTACTCCCGCGAGGAGCGAGAGCCGATCTAGCACCCTCACCCGGGGCCTGGCAAGCCCCTCGCGGCTTCGGCCTTGGCGACCACGTGCAGGGCGTTCAGGACGGCGTCGGGGTTGAGGGAGATGCTGTCGATGCCCTGGGCGACGAGGAAGGCGGCGAACTCGGGGTCGTCGCTGGGGGCTTGGCCGCACAGGCCGATGGGGCGGCCGTGTTCGTGGGCGCCGGCGATGGCCATGGTGATGGCTCGCATCACGGCGGTGTCGCGCTCGCTGAACAGATGAGCGAGCTGCTCGGAGTCGCGGTCGACCCCGAGGACGAGCTGGGTGAGGTCGTTGCTGCCGATCGAGAAGCCGTCGAAGACCGCGCTGAACTCGTCGATGGCGAGGACGTTGGCCGGGATCTCGCACATGACCCAGATCTTGAGGCCGTCGCGGCCTTGGACGAGGCCTCGAGCGGCCATGGCCGCGACGACTTGGCGGCCCTCGGCGGCGGTCCGGCAAAAGGGGACCATGAGCTCGACGTTGCGCAGGCCCATGCGCTCGCGGACGCGGACGAGGGCGCGGCACTCGAGTTCGAAGGCTTCGGCGAAGCGCGGGTGGACGTAGCGCGAGGCGCCGCGCAGGCCGATCATCGGGTTCTCTTCGTCGGGCTCGAAGCCCGCGCCGCCGATCAGCTTGGCGTACTCGTTGGACTTGAAGTCGCCGAGCCGGACGATCACGGGCCGCGGGTGGAAGGCGGCGGCGAGGGTGCCGAGGCCCTCGGCGAGGCGGGTGACCCAGAACTCGGCCGGGCTGGCGAAGCCGCGCGCGAGCTCGAGCACGCGGGCGCGGGTGGGCTCGTCGAGCGCTTCGGGGTGGAGGGCGGCGAGCGGGTGGACGCCGATCTGGTTGGCGATCACGAACTCTTGCCGAACCAGGCCGACGCCGGCGACGGGCAGCCGACGATGCTCGAAGGCTTGATCGGGATCGGCGAGGATCGCCATGATCTTGGTCTGGGTGGTGGGCAGGTCGCCGAGCGGGATCGACTCGCGCACGAAGGGGACGAGGCCGGCGTAGACGTGGCCCTCGCGGCCCTTGGCGCAGCTGACGGTGACCTCGCGGGCTTCGGCGAGGCGGGTGGTCGCGTCGCCGGTGCCGACGATGCAAGGGACGCCGAGCTCGCGGCTGACGATCGCGGCGTGGCAGGTTCGACCGCCGCGGTTGGTGACGATCGCGGCGGCCTTGCGCAAGACCGGGACCCAGTCGGGGTCGGTCATCTCGGTCACCAAGACCTCGCCAGGCTGGAACTCGCCGAGCTGATCGAGATCGTGAATGACCCGGACCTTGCCGCTGCCGATCGAGCTGCCGATCGCGACGCCCTTCATGATCAGCTCGCCCTTGCCCTGGAGCACGTAGCGGTCGATCACTTGGGCGTCCTCGCGGGCGTGGACGGTCTCGGGTCGGGCTTGGACGATGAAGAGCTCGCCGGTCTCGCCATCCTTGGCCCACTCGATGTCCATCGGGGTCGGCTGGCCGTGGCGCTTGGTGTAGTGCTGCTCGATCTGCACGGCCCAGCGCGCGAGCGCGAGCACGTCGGCGTCGCTGATGCAGGGCTTGGCCTGGTCGGCGGCCGAGGTCGGGACGGTGAGGATCGTCGGGCCTTCGCGCCGACCGACGATCACGCGAGTCTGCTTGCCGCCGATCCGTCGGCGCAAGATCGGCTCGGGGACCTGGTCGAGCAGGGGCTTGAAGACCATGAACTCGTCGGGGTCGACGCGACCGGCGACGACGTTCTCGCCCAGGCCCCAGGCGCCAGTGATGATGACGACGTCGGTGAAGCCCGACTCGGGGTCGAGCGTGAAGATGACCCCGGCGCTGCCCTTGTCGGCGCGGACCATCTGTTGGACGACGACCGCTCCGCGCACGGCGAAGTGATCGAAGCCGTTGAGCTGGCGATAGGCGATCGCGCGATCGGTGAAGAGCGAGGCGAAGCAGCGCAGGACCGCGTCGACCACCCCTTGCTCGTCGGCGACGGCCAGGAAGGTCGCTTGTTGACCGGCGAAGCTGGCCTCGGGCAGGTCTTCGGCGGTCGCGCTGCTGCGGACGGCGACGCGGAGCCGCTCGCCGATGCGCTCGCGCAGGGCTCGGTAGTCGACGCGGATCGCCTGCTCGACCTCGGGCGGGAGACCGGCCGCGATGATCCGCTCGCGGGCCGCTCGACCGCGCCGCGCGAGCTCGTCGAATTGTTCGGGATCGATGTCGGCGAGCAGGGTGTGGAGCGAGTCGAGCACGCCGGGCTGCGCGAGCAGGGCCGTGTAGGCGTCGGCCGTGATCGCGAAGCCGGGCGGCACACGGACGCCGACGCCACCGAGCTCGCGCAGCATCTCGCCGAGCGAGGCCGTCTTGCCGCCGACACGGGCGATGTCGTCGAGGGTCACGGACTCGAGCGGGACGCAGTACTCGTGCATGGCGAGGATCCTGCTCTCGACGCGCGCGCTGAACAGCGCGGGTTTTGCCGGCGCGGGGCTCGGCGGAGCGCTGGAAGAGCCGGCATCTGTCGATCGCCCTCGTGCCGCAGTAGGCTGGCGCGCGCGTGGACTACGTCGGCAAGATCTTTCGGCCCCCGAGCGAGGCCCCGAGCCTGCTGCTGCAAGTCACCCTCGGGTGCAGCCACAACCGCTGCTCGTACTGCGACATGTATCGCGACAAGCAGTTCAAGCCCAAGGCTTGGCCGACGATCGAGCAGGACCTGCGCGAGGCGGCCGAGCTGGGCGCGCGAGGGCATCGCAGCGATCGCGTGTTCTTGTGTGACGGCGACGCGCTGATCTTGTCGACCAAGCGCTTGCTCGAGATCCTTGGCGGCATCCGCCACTACCTGCCCTGGGTCACGCGGGTCGGCACCTACGGCGACACTCGCAGCGTCGGCAAGAAGTCGGTCGCCGAGCTCCGAGCGCTGCGCGAGGCCGGGCTCGCGATCGTCTATCACGGCATGGAGAGCGGCGACGACGAGGTCCTGGTCCAGATCGACAAGGGCGGGACGCGGGCCGAGCTGATCGCGACGGCGGCCAAGCTGCGCGAGTCTGGACTGACCCACTCGGTGATCGTGCTGCTCGGGATCGGTGGCGTCGCCCGCAGCGAGCAGCACGCCCACAACACTGCGTCGGCCTTGACCGCGATGGATCCACCTTACGTCGGCGCGCTGACGACCACCGTGCTGTCCGGGACGCCGCTGGGCGATCAGCAGGCAAGCGGCGAGTTCGTGCTGCCCAGCAAGTTCAGGATGCTGGCCGAGCTGCGCACGATCGTGGCCGAGAGCGAGTTCTCGGACTGCCGCTTCTCGAGCAACCACGCCAGCAACTACTTGCCGCTGCGTGGGACCTTGCCGCGCGACAAGCCAGCGATGCTGGCGATGCTCGACGAGGTCATCACGCGCGGCGACGAACGCCTGCTCAAGCCCGAGCGGCTGCGCGCGCTGTGATCTGGGTTCAGGCGCTCGTCGAAGCGGGCGCTCGCGCGGCGTCTTGGGCGGCGGCGAGCAGCTCTTCGACGGGCGCGTTTTCTTGATAGTCGCGGTTGAGCCAGGCGTAGCGGAGCGTGCCGCCGGCCGCGATCACGTGCGAGGCACCGAACAAGAAGGGGTTGGGGCCGCTCTTGCCCTGGCGCTCGCCAGCGGCCAGCGCCTTGCTGGCGGCGTAGAGCGTGCCCGGCTTGAGGATCCCCATCGGGCTACCGCTCTTGATCCCGATCAGGTCGTGGGTCGCGAGCTGCTTGTCGACCAAGACCAAGTAGGGGATCTTGCGCTCGGTCACGAAGGTCTTGGCGTACTCGCGGCCGCCGGTCCCGACCGCGACCAGCCGGGCGCCGGCTTGTTCGAACGCAGCGTTGCTATCGCGGAGTCGACTCGCGTGGTGGCGACACAGGATGCAGCCGAAGTGCCGCAGGTGGATCAGCACGACGGTCTGCGTCGCCCACAGATCGCCGAGCCTGAATTCCTGGTTGTCGCCGTCGGGCAAGCTGATGTCGCTGAGCGACCAAACCAGGTCCGCGGCGTGCTGAACTCGTCCCACGCCGGCAAGGTAGCACCCGCGTCGCCTCGACCGCGCGATTGCCCGTGGGCGCATCGCAGGCGCGATCACGGCGGTGCGTCGATGACTTCCGCGATGCCGCCGCTCGCGCGGGCCTCGTCGCCCTCCTTTTGGCCTGGACGGGACGAGGTGAAGAATTCACGCGCGAGTGGGGTTGCGCGGCCAGGCGCGGAGCGAGTCGGGTACCATGCGGGCAGCATGAGCGAGCAGTCCACCCCCAGCATCGCTGGGGCAGTCGTCGCGCGACTCACGGCCGCGGGCCGGGTTGTCGATGCTGGCTCGTTCACGATCGATGTCGAGCAAGCCCGGGTTCGTCTGCGCGAGCATCGACTGGCGAACCCCCACGCGTGGGTGCTGGTGCTGGTCGAGGCGGCGAGCATCGCCGGGAGCCCGACCATCCACTTCAAGCTCGGCGCACGGCAGTCGAGCGCTCGCTTCATCGGGCCGGCGATCGACGCCGATCGCTTCGCCCAGCTCTTCGCGGCCGCGTTCTCCGACAGCAGCAAGCTCGAGGGCTCGGCTCGGATCGCGGCGCGTGTGCTCGAGAAGCTGGCGATCGCGGCCAACGCCGCGCTCACGCTCGATTGTTCGGCGCTGATCCTCGAGTGCACCACGCCCAGCGGCGAGCAGCGACGGATGACGATCGAGCCCGAGGGGCCGATCGTCACCGAGCTCGGTCAGGGCGCGGGCGAGGGCGAGATCCACTTCATGCTCGACAGCGAAGGCCGCGACACCGAGCGTGCCGACGCCGAGCTGGCGCTGCTGCGCGAGCGTGCGCGCTGGGCCAAGCCGAAGATCGACATCGATGGCGCGGCGATCAACGAGACCCGCGCGGCGGCGCTCGGGTCCGGCGCCCGCATGGCGATCTCCGACGAGAACGGCAAGGCGATCGGGCTCGCGCGGCTCGGGCATGGCGGTCAACCCGGCCGCATGCTGCTCTTGACCCACGGTGTACTGGCCGAGACCTTGCCGCTGCCCGAGGCGCCGACCGACTTCCTCGCCTTGGTCGATGTCGATCTGCACAAGGACCTCGCGCAGAGCCGAGTCGTGCGCGACGCGAGCTTCGACGCGGTGATCGCCGCGACCCGAACCACGTGGGAGCGCCTGGGTCGCCGGCCTGCGACGACCACGGTCCAACGCAAGGCCGTGCTCGAGCAGGTTCACGCGGGCCGACCCGATCCCGTGACGCCCTTGCGCGTGTTCGTGGCGCTCGTGGTGTTGATGGCCGCGGGGCTCTTGGTTTTGTGGCTGCGCTGACTTGGTTTTTGCGCACGAGCTGCGCATGATCGCGGCAGTCAGCGCGGGCTTCGAGGCGCACGCTGGCTGCCCATGAGCGAGCCCGTGACCGACACCACCGACGCCACCGCCATCGATCCCGTGTGTGGCATGACGGTCGAGCGCGCGAGCGCCAAGCACCGGCATGTCCACGCCGATCACGAGTACGTGTTCTGTGCCGCCGGTTGCAAGACTCGCTTCGCGGCCGATCCGGCCAGCTTCCTCGGCGAGGCGATCGATCCCGTCTGCGGCATGACGGTCGACAAGCCGAGCTGTCGGCAGCGCGCGAAGCTGGGCGAGCATCGGTTTTGGTTCTGCAGTCCGAAGTGCAAGCAGGAGTTCGGCGCGGATCCGAGTCGCTTCACCGACGTCGAGCTGCCGCCCCCACCTCCGGCCCCGACCAAGTCGGCCGCCCAGCCCGACGCGCACCAGCTGAAGGCGTGGTACTGCCCGATGGATCCGGAGGTCGAGAGCGATGGCCCTGGCGACTGCCCGATCTGCGGCATGGCGCTCGAGCGGACACCGGGCTTCGCGGGCAGCTCGGGCGCGGCCGAACCCAACCACGAGCTGATCGACATGCAGCGGCGCTTGGTCGTCGCCGCGCTGCTGACCGCGCCGCTCTTCGTGATCGCGATGCTGCCCATGGTCGTGTCGGGCAACCCGCTAGCGAGCGTGATCCCGCATGCGGCCGAGCGCTGGGTCGAGCTCGCGCTCGCGACCCCGGTCGTGCTCGGCTGCGGTTGGCCTTTCTTGGTTCGGGGCGCGCGTTCGGTCAAGACCTTCAACCTCAACATGTGGACGCTGATCGGCCTGGGTGTCGGCGTCGCGTTCCTCTACAGCGTGATCGCCTGCGTGATCCCGGACGCGTTCCCGGCCGCGCTGCGCGACGCTCACGGCCGCGTGCCGCTCTACTTCGAGGCCTCGGCGATGATCATCACGTTGGTGCTGGTCGGTCAGGTGCTCGAGCTGCGCGCGCGGGGACGGACGGGCGCGGCGATCGAGGCCTTGCTGGGCATGTCGGCCAAGACGGCCCGGAAGATCGACGCGCAGGGCAACGAGCTCGACGTGCCGATCGAGCAGATCGTCCTCGACGATCGCCTGCGCATCCGCCCGGGCGAGAAGATCCCGGTCGACGGTGTGGTCGTCGAGGGTCGAAGCTCGGTCGACGAGTCGATGCTGACGGGCGAGCCGATGCCGGTCGACAAGCAGGTCGGCGATGGGCTGATCGGGGCGACGATCAACGGCTCGGGCGCGCTGATCATGACCGCGCAGAAGGTCGGCCGCGACACGATGCTCGCGCGGATCATCGAGCTGGTCGGTCAGGCCCAACGCAGCCGCGCGCCGATCCAGGCGCTCGCCGACCCGGTCTCGCGCTACTTCGTGCCGACGGTCGTGGGCAGCGCGCTGTTGGCCTTCGCGATCTGGGCGATCTTCGGGCCCGAGCCCAAGTTCGCCCACGCGCTGGTCAACGCGGTCGCGGTCCTGATCATCGCCTGTCCCTGCGCGCTCGGGCTGGCCACGCCGATCTCGATCACGGTCGCGCTCGGGCGCGGGGCCCAGTCCGGGGTGCTCTTCGCCAACGCCGAGGCGGTCGAGCGGCTCGACAGCATCGACGTGCTGGTCGTCGACAAGACCGGCACGCTGACCGCGGGCAAGCCCGCGCTGGCCGAGTTCGAAGTGT
>JAMHUH010000297.1:0-2640 GCA_035904925.1 Nannocystaceae bacterium | reverse complement strand
CACCGCCGAGGCCCAAGCCGAGGTCGAGCGCGAGCGAGCCCAAGCCGGCGACGATCCGACGCCCGACGAGCCGATCGGCTATTGAGCGCGAGCACGCGAGCGCTGCTATGGTCGCTCGCGTGACTCGTCCGCTTTCCACCCTCGAGCGACTCGGCGTGCTCGCGCTGCTCTGCACCAGCATGGCGCTCGGCTGCGAGCAATTGGCTCCGCCGCCCTCGCAGCGGAGCGAGCCGGCCACGCCGCCCGCGACCCAGCCGAACACGAGCGCGAAGGCGAGCGGGCCGAGCGAAGTGGGCAAGCCACCGAGTCGAGCGCCCTCGGCCTCGCGCCTGCCCGCGCCGCCGCGCTTGGTCGCGATCGGCGACGTGCATGGCGACCTCGCGGCGACCGAGGCGGCGCTGCGCTTGGCCGGCGCGATCGATCAGGACGCGCGCTGGATCGGCGGCGACTTGGTCGTGGTCCAGACCGGCGATCAGCTCGATCGCGGCGACGACGAGCAGGCGATCCTCGAGCTGCTCGAGCGGCTCGAGGGCGAGGCCAAGGCCGCCGGCGGGGCGCTGCACGTGCTCAACGGCAACCATGAATTCATGAACGCGCTGGGCGATCTTCGCTACGTGACCCCGGGTGGCTTCGCCGACTTCGCCGACGCGCCCGGGACCACGATCGACGATCCGGCGCTCGAGCGGGCGCTCGCCGAGGTGCCCGAGCAGGCCCGCCCGCGCCTCGCCGGCTTCTTGCCGGGGCGCCATTGGGCCAAGCAGATCGCCGATCACCCGGTCATGTTGATCGTCGGCTCGAGCGTGTTCGTGCACGCCGGGATCCTGCCGAGCTGGGCCAAGATCGGGCCCGAGACGATCAACGCCGAGGCCGAGGCCTGGCTGCTCGGCGAGCGCGAGCAGCCGCCCGAAGCGATCGTCGATCCCGAGGGCCCCGTGTGGACGCGGACCTACTCGGCCAACCCCGACGCGGCCGCCTGCGCGCAGCTGAGCGAGGCGCTGGAGATCCTCGGCGTCGAGCGGATGGTCGTCGGCCACACCGTCCACACCGAGGGCGTCAGCTCGGCCTGCGAGGGCAAGGTGTGGATGATCGACGTTGGCCTGGCCAAGTATTACGGCGGGCCGATGCAGGCGCTGGAGATCCGCGGCGACGCGGTCAGCGTCCTCGGCGGTTGAGCGCTACATCTTGGCGACGAGCGCGTGGGTGAGCCGGCAGATGCCGGGTTGGTCCGGCACGCAGGTGTTGGTGTCGGGCTCGCACGCGTTGACCTCGGACATCGCCGAGCTACTGGGCCGAAGCCTTCGAGCGGCGCAGCGAGATCAGGCCCGAAGGTTGGCGCGGAGCCTCGAGCTCGATCTCGGGCTGGGCCGCTTCGCGGGCGGTCCACAGCTCGGCCAGCTCGCGGTGCAGCAGGTGAGTCGGATGCACGTGCTCGAGCGCGGCGAGCATGCTGGTGCGGATCCGTGGGTTGTCGCGCTCGAGCGAGTCGAGCAGCGCTCGCATCTTCTCGCGCTGCAGCCCGCTCTGCGACCCGCACAGGTTGCAGGGCAAGATCGGATAGCCGGCCCAGGCGGCGTGCTCGATCAGGTCGGCCTCGGCGCAGCGGATCAGCGGGCGGATCACTTCGAATCGGCCGTCGTCGGTGGTGTAGCGGGCCGGCATGGCCTGCAGCTTGCCGCCGAAGAAGAGGTTCATCAGCAGGGTCTCGAGCGTGTCCTCGCGGTGGTGACCCAGGGCGATCTTGGTGCAGCCGAGCCGCGCGGCGGTGGTGTAGAGGATCCCCCGGCGCATCCGCGAACAGACGGCGCAGTAGGGCTTGCCGGGCGCGGTCTGGTCGATGACGGTCGTGTAGGTGTCCTCGCGGACGATCTCGAAGGGCGCGCCGAAGCGCTCGAGCCAGGCTCGCAGCGGCGCGCCGTCATAGCCGGGCTGGACCTGATCGAGGTGAACGGCCGTGAGGCGAAAGTCGATCGGGGCCTTGCTGCGCAGCTGCCAGAGCAGGTCGAGCAGCGCGTAGCTGTCCTTGCCGCCCGAGATCGCGACCAAGATGTGATCGCCGGGCTCGATCAGCCCGAAGTCGCCGATCGCCTTGCCCATCGCGCGCGCGAGTCGGGCCGTGCACGCGGGCCGCTCGTCCATGTCAGCGCTCCCCCGGCATCCGGGTGTCGCCCTGCACGGTGATGGTCAGCCTGCGGCCATGCGGCGCGTGGCGATGCTCCCACAGATAGATGCCTTGCCAGGTGCCCAGCGGGATCGTGCCTTTGCTGACTGGGAAGGTCAGCGTGGTCGCCGTCAGCACGCTGCGGACATGCGCGGGCATGTCGTCGTCGCCCTCTTCGCTGTGGCGAAAGAGCGGGTCGCCGTCGACGACGAGCCGAGCCATGAAGCGCTCGAGGTCGGCGCGGACCTCGGGGTCGGCGTTCTCGCAGACGATCAGCGAGGCGCTGGTGTGGTGGATGAACACGTTGCACAGCCCGAGCCGCACGCCCGACTCGTCGACGACCCGCTGGACTCGCGCGCTGATGTCGATCGTCGCGCGACCCTCGGTTGCGATCGTCAAGGTCTTGGCCCAGGTCGGCATGTCAGTCCTGCTTGGTCGCCGGCAACACGACCTTGGGCCCGCTCTGGTGCTCGGCCTTCCAC